>CAZLYX010000019.1:0-12707 GCA_964563885.1 uncultured Neisseria sp.
AGAAAAGGATAGTCAAATAAGTAGCTTGGGTTTATGCCATATCTGCTGAAGCTCACTAAAACCAAATATGTGGGGTAAAAAAACAAAATCAGAAACACAGTTTTAAAAACATTTTGAGCGTACTTAGCCCAAAAAGAATTGATATCGCTATGCAATGCTTCAATAGGGACTTTATTTTTTATGCCAAACATAAATAAAATAGCAGTCACAATAATAAGCATGAATGAATAAATAACAGTTGTATAAGTGTCATTTTTACTCCATTCAAACATATGAAAGCCAATATATGAATATTGATCAGGCACTCCTATTGCAATATCTAAAATTAATGGAATAACATAAAAAATATAAAAAAACGGATAAACGATATATAACGCGTTTAAATAGCCTAGCCGTATTTTATTCACTGCGAGAATGAAAAAAGGCGTTAAGAGCAAAATAGTAAAAAATTTAATAAACAGCATGTGCGTATCCAGTAGCCTATGACTTCTGTAGAATTTTGTTAGCGAACTGGCCAGATAATTATGCAGAGTTATATTTAATAAACTCTTTGTATCAAATCTCAGCTTGTGTATTTATGATTACTAGACTGAGATTTAACTTGCAGAAGCTAGAGCTGGTTATTTTAAATTATTAACGTACCAAGATACTGCGGCTTCAATACCTTCATAAATTCTGTGAGTTGGCTGATAACCTAGCATATTAGAAATTTTAGTGATATCCGCTTGAGAATGTCGAACATCGCCTTTACGGAAGTCTTGGTAGTCTGGTTTAGTCGCATAGATGATTTGATGCTGGGCCAAAGATTTTTGCAGAGCATCAAATAAAGTATTGAGCGTAGTGCGGTCACCAACAGCTACGTTATAAACTTGATTTCTTGCTTCAGGGTTAATGGTAGTGGCTGCTAAGAGATTTGCTTGTACTGTATTATCAATAAAGCAGAAGTCTCTGCTCGTTTCACCATCACCATTGATCAGAACGTTCTCACCGTTAATCATGGCCGCAGTCCATTTGGGAATCACTGCTGCGTAAGCACCATTTGGGTCTTGACGTTGACCAAAAACGTTGAAATAGCGCAACCCTACGCAATCAAAGTTGTATGCGCGTGCAAAAACATCAGCATACAGTTCATTGACATATTTAGTTACAGCATAAGGAGATAGCGGCTTGCCAATGCAATCTTCTACTTTAGGTAGGCCAGGGTGATCGCCATAAGTAGAACTGCTGGCAGCATAGGTAAAGCTTTTTACCTGTGCGTCACGAGCAGCCACTAGCATATTTAGAAAACCATCAATATTAGTACTGTTAGTGGTAATAGGATCATTGATTGAGCGAGGCACTGAACCTAAGGCGGCCTGATGGAGAACGTAATCGGCGGCTTCACATGCTTGTTGGCAAATGCTTAAATCACGAATATCGCCTTCAATAAATTTGAAACGTGTCCATTGTTCAGAGCTTACGAGAGACTGAACTTCATCCAAATTATATTGGTGCCCAGTAGCGAAGTTATCTAAACCCACAACTTCTTGGTCAAGCTTTAAGAGCGTTTCTAGAAGGTTTGAGCCTATAAAACCTGCTACACCAGTAACCAGCCATTTTTTAGGTTGCAAACGCAGCGCATTTTTTAATTCATTAAATCGATTTTGGGTCATGTGAGTCTCTGTAATTGTGTAAGTGACCAATAAGCAAGTTGAACACTATTCAACTTGCTTATTGGTTTAAATTGATTGCTTACAAACGTAAGTCAGTGTCTTCTTTTTTGAATAAGTATTTCAGGTCATAAATCACATTTTGAGACTTAGCTAGCTTACGGATTTTTTCAATACCCATTTCTTTGAATTGGTTATGTGAAACAGCTAAAATTACTGCATCATACTTATCATCTTCTAAGCTTGAAATTGGCGTAATACCATATTCGTGTTCTGCTTCTGCAACATTAACCCATGGGTCGTATACATCGACTGCAATATTGTATGTTGATAACTCATGAACAACATCAATGATTTTGGTGTTGCGTAGGTCTGGACAATTTTCTTTGAATGTAAGTCCCATAATTAATACTTTAGCGCCATCTACTTGAATACGCTTTTTCAGCATGGCTTTAACCAGTTGAGTCGTTACATGTTCGCCCATGCTGTCGTTCAGGCGGCGACCGGCCAAGATAATCTCAGGATGATAACCGATACTTTGTGCTTTATGCGTTAGGTAATAGGGGTCTACGCCGATACAGTGACCACCAACTAAACCCGGACGGAAAGGTAAGAAATTCCATTTGGTACCTGCGGCTTCCAATACGGCTTCGGTATCAATCCCCATTTTATTGAAAATTAGTGACAATTCATTGATTAGGGCAATGTTCAAATCGCGTTGAGTGTTTTCAATCACTTTA
Organism: uncultured Neisseria sp.; assembly: GCA_964563885.1. Classification (GTDB taxonomy): domain Bacteria; phylum Pseudomonadota; class Gammaproteobacteria; order Burkholderiales; family Neisseriaceae; genus CAZLYX01. The sequence continues at coordinate 2,390 of CAZLYX010000019.1, forward strand.
GCTGCTTCTGCTACTCTAATGCTGCTGGCTTTATGAGTGCCAACTACAATAATTTGGCGGTACAGTTCGTCAATTACATCAGCTGCTTCGGGCGTAGAACCAGAAGTTACTTTTTTAATGGTGGTTACACGGTGCTCTTTATCGCCTGGATTAATACGTTCTGGGCTGTAGCCGGCATAGAAGTCTTTATTAAATTTCAGACCAGAGTGTTTTTCTAATACAGGTACGCAGTCTTCTTCGGTGGCACCTGGATAAACAGTTGATTCATAAATGACGATATCGCCTTTTTTGAGTACTTTACCAATGGTCTCAGATGCTTTAATCAGCGGAGTTAAATCTGGCTTATTGTGCTGGTCGATTGGAGTAGGAACGGTAACAATAAATACGTTACATTTTTTCAGATCTTCAGTATCAGCGGAATAATGCATTTTTTTGGCTTCGGCCATTTCTTCATCGCTAACTTCTAAAGTTGAATCGTGTCCATCTTTTAGTGCTTGGATACGAGGTTGGTTGATATCAAAACCAACAACAGAGCGTTTTTTGCCGAATTCGACGGCCAAAGGTAGGCCAACATAGCCTAAGCCAATAACTGCTAAATTAATTTCATCGAGTTTTAACATAGAGTTTCCAATATTAAAATGTTTAAAGAGAAGTGAAGGATAGTGTTTGATTTATTCAGGTAGCCTGATGATAAATATGACTTTTAAATAAAAGCCGCACGAAATTATTTTGTTATACGAAGATAACGTCGATGGCTATATTGCTTGATTCATAAAGAGTTCGTTTAAAGTTTTACCTAAGCGGTCTTTGGGTGATAGCAGCGGTTCATTTATAGGCCATTCAATTGAGAGAGCTGGGTCATTCCAAATAAGACACTGCTCAAAAATAGGGTAATAATAATCTGTTAGCTTGTATTCACAGATAGCGTTTGTGCTCAAAGTAAGAAATCCATGTGCGAAGCCAGGGGGAACCCACATTTGTTGATGATTTTCTGCGCTTAATACAGTACCAAACCACTTTCCATAAGTGGCGGATTGGACTCGAATATCAACCACAACATCAAATATAGAACCTGAAGAAACTCGAATCAACTTTCCTTGTGGATGCTTGGTTTGAAAATGGAGACCGCGTAATACGCCTTGCGCAGAGCAGACGCTATTGTCTTGAACAAAGCTATGTTCTATTTGGAGTAATTCTTGGTAACGTTTTTGTTGAAAAGCCTCAAAAACCAAACCTCGGTCATCTTCAAAGATACGAGGACGGATGATTTTGACGTCAGGAATCGATGTGGTGATGACTTTCATTGTTAGTGGCTTCTCAGTTTATTTGCTTAGCAAGGTTGTACAAATATTGACCGTAGCTGGTTTGTTGGAGTAAATGCGCACGTTCCAGAAGTTGCGTGCTGTTTAACCAGCCCTTATTAAAGGCGATCTCTTCCAAACAAGCGATTTTTAGGCCTTGTCTTTTTTCGATAGCATGGACTAAATGGGACGCTTCGAGCAGGTTTTCATGGGTTCCTGTATCTAGCCAAGTGAAACCTCGTCCAAGAAGTTCGACGTGTAGTTGATTATTACTGAGGTAGCTTAGGTTAATAGAAGTGATTTCTAGTTCTCCACGAGCAGAAGGTTTGATTGAATTTGCGATGGAAACTGCTTGTTCGTCGTAAAAGTATAGGCCAGTTACCGCATAATCAGATTGAGGAAATATTGGTTTCTCTTGCAACGAAATGGCGTTCATTTTACTGTCGAATTCAATTACGCCAAATGCTTCAGGATTACGTACTTTATAAGCAAATACAGTGGCACCTTCAGTACGATTAATGGCTTTTTCGAGCTTAGCGCTAAAGCTTTCACCAAAAAAAAAGTTATCACCTAAAGCTAGAGCTATACGCCCGCCTGCTATAAATTTTGCCCCGATCTGTAGCGCTTGTGCAATCCCAGCAGGTTTGTCTTGGATGGCATAGCTTATGTTGAGTCCAAATGCACTTCCATCGCCCAGTAAACGCTGATAAGCACTTTGATCGTGTGGCGTGGTAATCAACAGAATATCTTGAATGCCTGCCAACATTAGTATCGATAATGGGTAATAGACCATTGGTTTATCATAAATGGGCAAGAGTTGTTTGGAAACACCTAAAGTGACGGGGTAAAGGCGTGAGCCGGTACCGCCAGCGAGTAGGATTCCTTTTATTGGTTTTGTCATTCTGTTAAATTATCGATGTGGTTTTAACGCTTGCCACCAAGCGGCATGGCTTAAATACCAATTAATGGTTTTAATCAGACCATCTTGGAAACGGGTTTTGGCAGACCACCCAAGCTTGTGCTGAATTTTATTTGTATCTAATGAATAGCGAGTATCGTGGCCGGGACGGTCTTGGATGTTGATAATCAACTCGCGGTAGCTGTTGATTTCTGAAGTGTTCGCATTATAGTGACAGGGTAGATATTTATCAAGCAAATCGCATATTTTATAAGTTAACTCAATGTTGCGTAGCTCATTTTGGTCGCCAATGTTATAAGTTTCACCTATTTCGCCATGCTGAAAAACATGCCAAATTGCCGCGGCGTGGTCATCTACATAAAGCCAATCGCGAATTTGACGGCCATCACCATATATAGTGAGTGATTGCCCTTGGATGGCATTGGTAATCAGCTTAGGAATCAGTTTTTCAGGTAGCTGGTGCGGGCCGTAGTTATTGCTGCTATGCGTTATTATAATAGGAATTGCGTAAGTGTTATGCCACGAATTAACCAAATGGTCAGAGGAGGCTTTACTTGCTGCATAGGGGTTTTGTGGGCGATATGGACTGTTTTCGCGAAAGGGAGTGTCATTTTCTGCTAAGTTGCCATAAACTTCGTCGGTGGAAACATGATGAAAACGGAATGTTGATTGCTTTTTTTCAGGTAGCCTTTGCCAATAATTTAAGCTGGCTTGTAACAATGAAAATGTACCCATGATATTGGTTTCAATAAAAGCGCTGGGTGACAGAATAGCGTTGTCTACATGACTTTCAGCGGCTAAGTGAATAATGCCGCAGGGTTGGTGCTGTTTAAATAGTTTGTCTAACAAGCAAGAGTCATTGATATCTGCTTGTATAAATGTATGGCGTGGGTGATTCAGTATCGTTTCTAAAGAGCTCAAATGCCCCGCGTAGGTGAGCTTATCAATGTTGACGATGGAGTAATCGGTATGCTGAATTAAATAATGGACTAAGGCTGAGCCAATAAAGCCTGCGCCGCCAGTAATAAAAATGGTTGGTTGGAGCATGGGATACGCTTTGTGAGTTTAAAGTGCGGGTTGCAATACCCACTTAATGTCGTTGCCGATGGTGCTAATGGAAGTGGTTTGCCAACTAGGATTGTTCAGTAAAACGTGTGGTGATTCAGGCAGCGAAAATAACGAACGCGCAGCTTGACCTAATATTTTAGGAGATTGATAAAGCACTAACTCATCGACCAAACCAGCTGATAAAAAAGCACCTCCCAAAATACTGCCAGCTTCTAGCATGATTTCACCATAGCCTAAATGCGCTAGTTGAGTCATTGCTGTAAATAAATCTAACCCAGAATTGCTTTCAGGTAGCTTTAATAGCGTGACATGCTGGTGTTGTAAATAAGGTTTCCAATATTGCTCATTAGCTGCGGTAAGAATAAGAGTGGGGCTACCTGAATCTTTAATAACGTGGCTATCCAATGGTGTGCGTAAACGGGTATCTAATATAATGCGTATTGGCTGGCGCAAAGTGTGAAAGTTGCGCACATTTAACTGTGGATTATCGGCCAAGATGGTGCCAATGCCAGTGAGGACAGCACAGCTTTCTGCACGCAGTATTTGCACATCCTCACGAGCAGCCGCGCCCGTTATCCATTGGCTTTGACCGTTAGAAAGTGCTGTTTTGCCATCTAAACTAGCGGCACATTTGAGCTTGATAAACGGCCGTTGTCGTTCAATGCGTGATAAAAAGCCACGATTGAGCTCGCGTGCTTGTGTTTTGAATAAGCCACTCACCGTGGCGATACCCGCAGCGTCTAAAATAGCCAAGCCTTGACCAGAAACCAGCGGGTTAGGATCGGTCATTGCCACCACAACTTTAGTAATGCCAGCGTTTACTAAAGCATTGGCGCAAGGCGCTGTGCGTCCATGATGGCTGCAAGGTTCTAGGGTTACGTAAGCGGTGGCGCCATGAGCTCGGGCACCTGCTTGTTGCAGTGCGTGTATTTCTGCATGCGGCTCACCGGCGTAGACATGGAAGCCTTGCCCAACAATTTGCTCACCCTGAGCAATGACACAGCCTACACGCGGATTAGGGCTGGTAGAAAACCGCCCTTGCCACGCGAGTGACAGGGCGGTTTGCATCATACGGCTATCGGTTTCAGTCAGTTGAATCGTCATAGCATGGGTATCATTTTTTATTGGGTTATGGCGACGTTTTGAATCAAAGCCACGTCTTTCAAAACAACCATTAAAGCTTCAGGCGAAGCAACGCTACTGTTGGCGCAGACATTGTATAGATTTTCGGCTTCATAAATAGCGATGCAGTTTTCACGCAAGGAGTTCTCATCTGTAGTTTGGATAAATCTGTAGTTCATGCGGTTGCCGGTGGCGGCGCCCACATCTACATCAGATAAGCCTTCGGTGTTTTTTAACGCAGTTTTCAGGTTTTTAAAATAGGTTGCTGCGTCAGATTTTGGTTTGCCTAGGCGCGCTGTGTAAAGGGTAATATCTTGGTTGGCATCATGTTGCAAAAGCGTTAAATCCTCATCACTAACACTGCTCGGATGCAAATCCACTTGTGCGCCCGCGCTGCTAAACTGTCCATTTGAAACAGTAATGCGGATTTTTTTGTCGTTGCTCTCGAGTATTTGTACTGCACTCTCTAGGTTGGCAGAAGAGGCAGTGGTGTCAGAAGCAGGGGGCACTGAAGTTTCAACTTGTTGGTCGCAAGCAGCTAAACCGAACAATAAAGAAGCGGTGATGATTGAGCGTAATAAGTGTTTGTTCATGGTTTATCCGTGCGTATATTTTGAGGCTACCTGAAAGACAGACCCAGATGTTTGTAAGTGTGACAGTTTTCAATTATAACAAAATCTACTTCGGCTGTGCGCGCGGTGAATAATTCATGAGTTTTAAGTTGCTATATTTGCGTTCAAAGAGGCAAAATCGAGCAGTGTTATAAATCGCCCACACCCACTGTTCGTGCCAATGCTAAGCCTTCTTCTTTGGTTAGATAACGAGCAGGGCTAGGGCAGTCGCGTAATAAAATATCGCCATTCTGAAACAGCACCAATTCATTAACCGCTAGTTGTGACCATTGCTCATTAGTCGTAAGTGGCAGTGTGGTGATGACAGCAACACGATCATTAGGTGTGGTTACGGCAGAAAAATCAATGGCAACGTCGTTGTCTGATAGTTGAGCTTCGCCAAATGGGGCGGTGCGTACAATATAAGATAGGAGCGTGCTAGCGTGAGCAAACAAAACGTCGCCGTTAGACAACATAAAGTTGAATAAGCCATGAATGCGCACATCACGCGTTAACTTGGCAACGGCATCAAATAGGGTTTCTGTATCAGGCTTTTCTGGAAATTTTTGTCGCAATTGTTCCAAAATATAGCAGAATGCAGCTTCGGAATCCGTGGTGCCAACGGGGCGAAAAAACTTACCTAATGCAGGTTTGAAATCCTGCAAATGACCATTATGAGCAAACAGCCAATATTCGCCCCACATTTCACGAACAAAAGGATGAGTGTTAACCAACGCAGCTCGGCCTTGCGTTGCTTTGCGGATGTGTGAGATAACGTTTTCAGATTTGATTTGATAGGCTTTAACCAAGTCTGCTACAGGGGAGTGCGCACTTGGTTTATCGTCGTGAAATAAGCGAATCCCTTTGCCTTCAAAAAAACCAATACCAAAGCCATCGGCGTGATGGTCGGTAAGGCCGCCGCGCAGGCGAAAACCTTCAAATGAAAAGACGATGTCTGTGGGTGTGTTGCAATTCATGCCTAAAAGCTGGCACATATTGTATCCTTATTATTTTTTAAATTTATCTGGGTATTCTAGCATTTATCACTGCGATTGCAATTGTCTAGTAAATCGCGCCGTTACCCTTGCAATCTAAAGCGAAACTATATTTGATGATAACCAAATTTTGGGTGGTTTAAATGGTTACTCTGGCGGTAACATTTTCTGTTCAAATTATTAACATCATTTTATCGCGTCAATCTACACAACGCTTCTGAGTTTTGTTGAGTTTTTACTTTCAGGTAGCCTTTTAAATGAGGCACTTGATTTTCAGCTGGGCTGTTACCATATTGAAAATAATTAATATTAACCCGTCTTTACCAGGATAGAAAAATAATGATCCAAAACATGCCTGATACCGTAATAAACCAAGCTGATTGCCGCACCCGTTTTATTTTTGACGACATGCCTGTGCGTGGCTTGCATGTGCGCTTGCAAGAAGTGTGGCAGCATATTGTGAGTCGAAAATCTTATCCGCTGGCAATTCGCAACGCTTTGGGAGAGCTATTGGCAGCTGGCGCGTTGTTGTCTAGCAATTTGAAACTCGAGGGTACGTTGATTTTACAAGTGCAAGGCAAAGGTGTGCTAAAAATGTTGGTGGTGGAGGTGACTTCTGATTTTACTTGCCGTGCCACTGCGCGTTGGGATGAACAAGCCGATGTATCAGAAGATGCCGATTTAACATCATTGCTGGGCGAGGGCGGTGTGTTTGTGATTACTTTGCAGCCGCAAGACGCTGAGCCATGGCAAGGTGTGGTGCCGCTAGAAGGTGGCACTATTGCTCATATTTTAACAGGCTATATGTTGCGTTCAGAGCAATTGAAAACGCATATTACCTTAGCAGCATCAGACAAGGCTGTTGGCGGCTTACTACTCCAAAGGCTACCTGAAGAGCAATTAGATGATGAAGCGTGGACACATATTACCACTTTAGCCGATACCGTTTCAGAGCAAGAATTATTAGATTTAGACGCACAACATCTGTTATATCGCTTGTTTCATGAAGCGCCACCAAGAGTCTTTGAGTCAGAAAATTTTGAGTTTGCTTGTACTTGTTCACGCGGAAAAGTCAGCGACATGTTGTTGATGTTGGGTGCGCAAGAAATTGGCGAAGTGGTGGCTGAGCAAGGCAGCATTGCAGTAGATTGCGATTTTTGCAATGAGAAATATGTATTTGATGAGGCTGATGTTAATGCTTTGTTTGGCATGGATGTAGTGAGCGCGATTCGTGAAGAAAATACTCATCAAGTGCAATAGCACTTAATTAAATCAATACCGACTAGATTAAACGTTAAACGGTCGCCTGAATAATACTGGGCGACTGTTTAACGTTGTGATTGCTTAAAATATATTATTTTTTTAAAGAATCACGAATCTCACGCAACAACAAAACTTCTTCAGATGGTGCTTCATCAGCGGCAGGTGCTTCTTCTTTTTGTAAGCGGCTGATGGCTTTTACGACCATGAAAATAGCAGCAGCAATAATTAAAAAGCTGATGAGAGAGTTAATGAATAAACCAAGATTTACAGTTACCGCACCCGCAGCTTGGGCTGAGGCTAAAGAAGAATAGGGTGCAGCAGTTGCGCCGTCTTTCAGGGTGATAAATAAGTTTGAGAAATCTACGCCGCCAATCAATAAGCCAACAGGTGGCATGATTACATCGTCTACCAATGATTTAACAATGCCGCTGAAAGCTGTACCAATAACCAAGCCGACAGCTAGGTCAACCACATTGCCGCGCATAATAAATGCTTTAAAATCCTGAGCTAATGACATTTTGAGTTCCTGTAATAAATAAAAACCGCTACATAATACCAGTTTTTGTTAGTAAAAATAAATATGCTAGGTATGTGAGTATTGTTGAAATTGCTTCAAATAATCGTGTAGATATTTTGTCAAACATCTAAAAAGGCTACCTGAATAATAACTTTCAGGTAGCCTAAATGATTCAACGGTTGTGTTTGTAGCTGATTACAGAGATTCTTCGCTCATGGCATTGATGCTGTAACCGCAATCAACATAAGTGATTTCGCCAGTGATGCCAGAAGCTAAATCTGACAACACAAACGCCGCAGCATTGCCCACTTCTTCAATGGTAACGTTGCGACCAAGTGGGTTTTGTTGAGCAACAGAGCTAAGCAATTTGCTAAAGTCGGCAATACCTGAAGCGGCCAAAGTTTTGATTGGGCCAGCAGAGATACCATTACAACGAATGCCTTCACGACCTACAGCCGCTGCTGTAAAGCGAATAGCCGCTTCTAAGCTGGCTTTCGCCAAGCCCATTACGTTGTAGTTTGGCATCGCACGCAATGCGCCTAAATAAGTTAATGCCACCACAGAAGCGTTGCGACCTTGCATCATTGGGCGTGCAGCTTTAACTAAAGCGGGCAGGCTGTAAGCAGATACATCATGAGCAATATTAAATGATTCACGGCTAATGCTGTCGAGGAAATTACCGTTTAAAGATTCGCGTGGCGCAAAGGCAATAGCGTGTACTAAGCCATCGAGGCCATCCCATTCTTTGGCCAAGTCTACAAATAATTGGTTAATTTCATCATCGCTTTGCACATCGCAACGAAGCACTAAATCAGAACCTAACTCAGCAGCCATTTTGCGTACGCGGCTTTCTAGTTTGTCGACCACATAAGTGAACGCCAAGTCGGCACCTTGTTCACGGCAGGCTTTAGCGATGCCATAAGCGATTGAGCGTTCTGAAATCATGCCTGTGATCAGGATTTTTTTACCTTGTAAAAAGCCCATATTCTGTATCCTTAAATAATAAATGGTACTGTGTATCAAAGCCATTGTTGCTGGCTGTGTCGATTAATATCAGTCCAGCTATTATAGCGAAGTTAGTCGCGCTGGTATAGAAAACGCTTTCAGGTAGCCTTTTTGGATTTCAGCTACAATATCAACCTATCTCCGAAGAAAGAATAATATGAGAGCATGGTTTTACGCATGTTTGGTGAGCGTGAGCACTGCTTATGCGGCACATGGCATTGGCTTAGGCCAGCCTGCGCAGCAGCCCGCTAATTTTCAAGCCTTTGCTTATGTCAATCCTGATGCACCCAAAGGTGGCACCTTCACTTTGCCCGTTCAAGGCAGTTTTGATACGCTCAATCCGTTCACACTCAAAGGCGACAAAGAAGCTGGTGTGGACATGTTGACGCTGGATACGCTGATGACAAAAGGGCAAGATGAGCCGTTTGCAATGTATGGTTTGTTGGCTGAAGATGTATCACTGGCAACAGATGGCTTGTCGGTAACATTTAAACTTAATCAAAAAGCACGTTTTGCGAATGGCGACCCCGTATTAGCACGTGATGTGGCCGAATCGTTTCGGCTGTTAACGCAAGATAAAGCTGCTGCACCTTTGTTTAGGGTTTATTGGAGCGATGTTGCACGTGTGGAAACGCCCGATGCACGCACCGTGCGATTTGTATTCAAAAAGCGCAATGCCGAATTGCACATGACTTTGGGTGAGCTACCGATTTTTTCACATAAAAGCTATCCCAAAGGTTTAGCCGCTGCTGCTAATGCGTTGCCGATTGGTTCTGGCCCCTATTTGCTCAGTAAAACAGTGAGCAATCGGCAGAGTGAATACAGCAGGCGCAAAGATTATTGGGCGCAAAAACTTCCTGTACGTCGAGGCATGTTTAACTTTGATACGGTGCGCTTAAAATACTATCAAGACGATACTGTGCGTGTGGAGCGGGTAAAAGGTGGACAATACGATTTTATGCAGGAAAACACAGCTGCATTATGGGCGCGTGGATATCCTGATAGCGCGCTAAAACGACATGGCTTAGTCAAAAAAGAATGGCAACAGCAAAGCACAGCTGGTATGCAGGGTTTTGTGATGAACATGAGACGCACGCCATTAAACGATATTCGTGTTCGCCAAGCGCTGGTGTTGAGCTTTGATTTTGAAAGTGTGAATAGGCGCATGTTTTATGGTGTTTACACTCGCAGCAACAGTTTTTTTACCAACAGCGAAATGGCGGCAACTGGTAAACCAACAGATGCTGAGCTGGCTATTTTGTTGCCACTAAAAAATCAACTTTCAGCGGCTGTGTTCAGCCAAAATGTGCCACAACCACCAAAAGTTGACCCTAAATTAGGCGTGCGCCCCAATTTATTGCAAGCACGCAGTTTGTTTGAGCAGGCGGGATTTCGTTATCAAAATGGTGTTTTGGTGGATAAAAAAGGGAAACCGTTGGTGTTGGAATTTGTGACGTATAACAAAAACTTTGGACGCGTAGTGTCAAAGTGGCAGCGAGATTTAGCCAAAATTGGCG
>CAZLYX010000019.1:12807-34314 GCA_964563885.1 uncultured Neisseria sp.
AAAAACTTTGGACGCGTAGTGTCAAAGTGGCAGCGAGATTTAGCCAAAATTGGCGTAACCTTAAAAGTGCGGGTAACTGATTCAGCGGTATTTCGCAAACGCTTAGACGATTTTAATTTCGACCTTACTATTACCAATTACAGCAATAGCGAAAGCCCGGGTAATGAGCAATTTGATTATTACAGCTGCGCCACCGCCAAAACACCAGGTAGCCGCAATTATGCGGGTATGTGCGATCCAGCAATTGAAGTGTTGTTAAAGCGGTTTGAAAGTTTTAATAATCGTGCCGATTTAGTTGCTTCCGCCCGTGCACTCGATCGAGTGTTGCGACATCAATATATCATTGTGCCCAACTGGTACAGCGATACTTATCGGGTTATTTACCGTGAAAATTTAGGCGTGCCTTCACGACCACCAAAATATTACAGTGCCATGGATTGGGCACTGAAAACTTGGTGGGTACAGAAATAAGTTTCAATATAAAGATGTTTAAAGTGTATTGCAGAAAATAAATAACGGCTTGAGATGTATATGAATCCGCTTTTCATTGTTGATTGAAAACTAGGTAATACATTTAGAGATTGATGGCTTTATATTGATTGGTTTTTAATATTGAATACGTCATTTGGTGTAGTTGATTTAAGCAGAATGAGCAGGTTTATAAATGTGTTATCTGTTTTTCAGGTAGCCTTTAATACGCTAAACATCAAGGCTCATAAAAAAATGCTTCAGAGCTAAATCTGAAGCATTTTTTGCATGATTAACATGATTGAATTAAGAAAATTCAGCCCACACAGGTGCATGGTCGCTTGGTCGTTCTTGTGCACGCGCATCGCTGTCTACACCCACTGCTAGCAAAGTATCGCGCATGGAAGGAGTAACAAGCAGGTGATCAATGCGTAAACCAAGTTTGCGCGGGAACATATTCATGCGGTAATCCCACCAAGTGTACATCACTTCATCGGGGTGGATATAGCGTAAAGCATCGGTTAAGCCCAGATCAAGCAAAGTTTGAAGCCAGGCGCGCTCTTCGCTAGAACAATGAACTTTTTCATGCCACGCTTCTGGGTCATATACATCAATATCAGCAGGAGCAATGTTGAAATCCCCCAGCAACACTAGTTTGTCATGGTGCGACAATTCGTCGCGTACAAAATCGATAAGTGCGGCAAACCAGCGGCGTTTATAATCAAATTTTTCGCTACCCACAGCTTCGCCGTTGACGCAATAAACGTTGATAATGCGCACACCGTTAATGGTTGCTGCGATCACTCGCCGTTGTGGGTCGTCTGCTAAATTAGGCAGACCAGTATGAACATCTTCAAGTGGTGTTTGGCTTAAAATGGCAACACCATTATAGGTTTTTTGACCACTCCAAGCTGTGTACCAGCCAAGCATTTCAAACGCAGCAGCGGGGTATTTGTCTTGATCTAGCTTTAATTCTTGTAAAACCAGTACATCGGGACGATGTTCTTGTAGCCAATCTTGAACATGCGGTAAACGCACATTAAGGGAATTGACGTTCCAAGTAGCAATTTTCATAATATATTGGGCTCCAAATAAAAAGGCTGCCTAAAAGCAGCCCAAGGCAAAGGAGAGCAGTATTATTGAGGTGGGCAATAAAGCTCATATAGGGTGCCAATAATGGCTTCTATTTGCGGAGAGTTGATGCGGTATTGCAACACACGGTGATAACGTGTGAATTCAACCAAGCCCTCGCTGCGAAGTTTGGCTAAGTGATTAGACATTGCGGTTTGATTAATGCCGATAATGCTCACCAATTCAGTAACGCTGCGTTCACTTTCTAGTAATAAACACAGAATCATTAAGCGATGAGGGTGAGAGATTAACTTCAATAGTGCCGCGGCTTGGCCTGCACTGCTGAGTAGTTCTTCAATAGGGGCTGGACTGGTGTTTTTCATAATGGCTATATTGTAGATAGGAATGATATAAACAGCAATGGCTGTTTGTGATATTTAAAATTCATGGTATCCTGAACCTAGAAATTAGTTTTTTATGATATGTGCTCGATTTAGTGATTTAAACTGAGCTTCAGCCAGAAATTTGTACGTTATTTTAGTCAAAGGAACTGTCATGGTTTGTAAAAATGTAGGCACGGTAGACCGTGCAATTCGCATCATTGTTGGTGTGGTATTGATTGCTTTAGTATTTGTTGGCCCACAAACTGCTTGGGGTTGGATAGGTGTTGTGCCTTTGGCCACAGGTCTATTGGGCTGGTGTGGTTTGTATACAGTATTGGGCATGAAAACATGCAAAATCAAGAAGTAATCTGATGTAGATTGCTAAATGATTTAACATTAAAGGCTACCTGAACAATCTTTTCAGGTAGCCTTTAATGTATTAATAAGCTTATAGATTGATGCCATCTAGCAATAGATATTTCATTTCCACATAATCGTCTATACCGTATTTAGAGCCTTCTCGACCTAAACCCGATTGTTTCACACCACCAAATGGTGCGGTTGCATTGGAGATTGAGCCAGTATTAATGCCCACCATGCCGTATTCGAGTGCTTCGCTAACACGCACAATACGGTTTATATCGCGGCTGTAAAAATATGAAGCCAAGCCAAATTCGGTGTCGTTGGCGTAGGCAACTGCTTCGGATTCTGTTTCAAATTTGAACACTGGCGCGAGCGGGCCGAAGATTTCTTCTTTGGCAAATTTCATGTTTTGAGTGGCATTTTGTAACACGCTTGGCTCAAAAAACAGATTATCTGCATTACCGCCAGTTGTGAGCGTACCGCCTTTTTGTATTGCATCCTCAATCAGGCTGTGTACTTTTTTAACTGCTGACTCATCAATTAATGGCCCAATATCAATACCTTCGTGTAAACCATTGCCCACTTTTAGCTTGTTTACCTCAGCGGTGAGCTTGCTGACAAATTCTTCATAGACACCACTTTGAACATACATGCGGTTGGCACACACGCAAGTTTGGCCAGCATTGCGGTATTTGCTCACCATCGCGCCGACAACAGCCGCATCAATATCGGCATCATCAAATACAATAAATGGTGCATTACCACCTAGTTCTAGCGATACTTTTTTTACCGTACTTGCGCATTGCGCCATCAATTGTTTGCCAACAGCAGTGGAGCCTGTGAAGCTGAATTTGCGCACACGATCATCTTCTGTGAATACCTTGCCGATGGGGCTAGAATCGCCAGTAATCACATTAAACACACCAGCAGGAATGCCCGCACGGTGTGCTAGCTCGGCAATGGCGAGTGCAGATAATGGTGTTTTTGAAGCAGGGCGGATGATAAAAGTACAGCCTGCAGCTAAAGCTGGCGCGGCTTTACGGGTAATCATGGCGTTGGGGAAATTCCACGGAGTAATGGCGGCGCATACGCCGATTGGCTGGCGTAATATGGTGATGCGTTGCTCTGCTTTCGGCGCGGGAATGGTATCGCCATAAATGCGCTTGGCTTCTTCGGCAAACCATTCGATATAAGATGCGCCATAAGTAATCTCACCTTTAGCTTCTGCTAGCGGCTTACCTTGTTCGCTGGTCAAAATCATGGCTAAATCGTCTTGATGTTGCGTCATTAAATCAAACCATGTCCGCAAAATTTGGCTACGCTCTTTTGCAGGTTTGGCTGACCAAGCTGGAAAAGCTGCTTGGGCAGCAGCGACAGCTTCTTGTGCTTCTTCTGCACTCATACTAGGCACGCTAGCAAGTTTTTTGCCGGTGGCAGGGTTAATGATATTAATGGTGTTTCCTGTGCTGGCGCTTTGCCATTTGCCATTTAAATAACATTCTGTTTTCAACAAGCTAGGGTCGTTTAGTTGCATGGTGGGCACCTTAATGTTGGGGATGAAATTGAAGTTACGCTTCCAGATAACCTTTGTCAAACCAAGAGAATTGGTGTTTTTTTCAGGTAGCCTTATTGAATATAGGCTACCTGAAACCATATCTAGTAGATTGTTACATCTTTGATTGACCTTTATAACGAGAAATATAATGGCTCCAGACGTCCAGTATTTAAAAGATTATCTAGCACCAGCTTATAGCGTGCTACAAACAGATTTAACTTTTGATATCCAAGCGCAACACACCAAAGTGCAGGCGCGATTGTTGATACAAGCGATGCGTTCTGATGAAGCGCTGATACTGGATGGCTCTGCTGAACTCATCTCATTGAAGCTTGACGGCGAGTGTTTGCAAAACAACGCTTATGCGTTGGCAGATGAAAAATTAACCATCATTAATTTACCAGCTGATGCTTTTGTGCTGGAAATTGAAACGCGCTTATTGCCCAACGACAATAAAAGCTTAATGGGTTTATATGGCTCTAATGGCAATCTTTATACTCAATGTGAGCCTGAAGGTTTTCGCAAAATAACGTTTTATCCAGATCGTCCTGATGTGATGAGTAAGTTTACAACCACTATTATTGCTAATAAGAAGCTTTATCCAGTGTTGTTGTCTAACGGCAATAAAATAGACGGTGGCGATTTAGCTGGCGGTCGCCATTGGGTGAAATGGATAGATCCGTTTAAAAAGCCAAGCTATTTGTTTGCGTTAGTGGCCGGAAAGCTAGCTGTAAAACGCGATGTCTTCACCACCCGCAGTGGTAAAACAGTCACGATTGAGTTTTATACCGCGCAGGCAGATCAAGCTAAAGTAGACTTTGCGATGGCATCGTTGAAAAATGCCATGCGTTGGGATGAAGAACGATTTGGTTTGGAATACGATCTTGATGTTTATATTGTTGTGGCTGTGGGCGATTTTAATATGGGCGCCATGGAAAACAAAGGCCTCAATATATTCAACACCAAATATGTGCTTGCCAATAGCCGCACTGCTACTGATGCTGATTTTGAAGGTATTGAGTCGGTAATTGGTCATGAATATTTTCATAATTGGACGGGCAACCGTGTTACCTGTCGCGATTGGTTTCAGCTTTCATTAAAAGAAGGCTTAACCGTGTTTCGTGACCAAGAATTTTCTGGCGATCGTGCCAGTCGTGCTGTGCGCCGCATTGATAATGTCAGCGTTTTGCGACAACTACAGTTTCCTGAAGACGCGGGGCCGATGGCTCATCCAGTACGACCAGAAAGTTATCAGGAAATCAATAATTTTTATACCATGACCATTTATGAAAAAGGCGCTGAAGTGGTGCGCATGTACCATACCTTATTGGGCGAAGATGGTTTCCAAAAAGGCATGAAGCTGTATTTTCAACGTCATGATGGCAAAGCGGTAACCTGCGACGATTTTCGCATTGCCATGGCCGATGCCAATAAAATCAACCTAGATCAATTTTCGTTATGGTATAGCCAAGCAGGTACACCTGTTTTAGATGTTTCAGGTAGCTTTGATAGTTTAGCCCAAACCTTTACCCTAAAAATTAAACAGAGTATTCCAACCACGCCCGATATGGCTCAAAAGCAACCGATGATGATTCCGTTGAGAGTGGGCTTGCTGAGCCGTAATGGTGAGAAAGTAAATTTTAGATTAGAAGGAAGCAATACGGTGCATGCGGATACAGTATTGTTGGTCACTCAAGCCGAGCAAACTTTCTTGCTGCAAGGCGTAGCTAAAGATGTAATGCCCTCACTATTGCGTGGATTCAGCGCACCTGTGCATTTGAATTACACTTATACCGATGAAGAATTAAATGTGTTATTGGCACACGATAGTGATTTATTTGTACGTTGGGAAGCAGGCCAAACACTATATCGTCGTGCTGTGGCTTCAAATTTAAAGGCAATAAAAGCGGGTGAACCCATGCCTCAACATGAGGCACTAGTTGCAACAATTAAGCATATGATTCATCAAGAGCTTGATCCTGCTTTTAAAGCCATGTTACTCACCGCCCCGAGCACTACAGAACTGTGGGAAGGTGCTGATAGCATTAACCCATTGTATTATCATCAAGCACGTGAAAACTTGCTTAATACCGTTGCAAAAGGCTGCCTGAACAGTTTGGTTTACATTCGCACTTGGGCGCTAGAGCAGGAAGAAAATAGTGGCCTCGAAAAACCATATGAGTATCACCCAGAACTGGCTGGTGTGCGTTCGCTGTTAGCCGCGGTACGCCTACTCACCATTCGAGAAGAGCGCTATGGCCGCATTGTGCTGGCAACCCATTCCAGCGAGCAACACGCCGAGCCAGAAAAAGAAGTGTGCGCACGCCTGCAAGATTACCTCACTCGTTATGAACAACTAACACCCAATATGACGCATGAAATGAGCATCATGAATACGGTGAATCATTTAGAAGAAGAAGAGCGTAACCAATTGCTTGAGCAATTTGCTAAGCGTTATGCTGATGATGCGTTGGTGATGGATAAATATTTTACTTTAGTGGGTTCAAGCCAGCGTGAAGATACCTTTAATCAAGTGCAATCGGCCTTACAGCATCCAAAATTCAGTTTAGAAAATCCCAATAAGGCACGCGCTTTATTGGGCAGTTTTAGCCGCAATGTATCTCATTTTCACCATGAAAGTGGCCGTGGTTATCAATTTTTAGCAGAAAAAATATTACAGATAGATGAGTTTAATCCGCAAATTGCAGCGCGTTTGGTGCAGGCTTTTAATCTATGTCAATATTTAGAACCTCATCGCCGTCAGTTAATGATTGGGGAATTGCAAGGTATGATGAGCCAGAAAAACTTATCAACTGATGTGCGTGAAATTGTGGAGAAGATTTTGGCTTAAGCGAAGAAGCCGTATAGGCTTTAAAGGCTACCTGAACATTTCTCATTGAGATTTGTGTTCAGGTAGCATTTTTGTTGCTATTTTGTTGCTGATTGTGCTTTGAATTTGATGATTTGAGTATGGCATAAAGGTTAGTTCCTTCTGAGATAAACATATCATGTTAATATTAAGTCAGGATTAATATGCCCATTTTGGGTTAAATTTTAAGGATAGACTATGCAATGGTTTCTCAAATGCTTGACACAATATGCAGACTTTACAGGGCGTGCGCGTCGTAAAGAATATTGGATGTTTGTGTTGTTTAGCTTGTTAATTTATTTTTTAGTTGCGATAGTTTTAGTCGCATTAAGCGCCACTGAATCGGCAATCAATATCGTTATCGGTTTGCTGGCTTTGTCTTTGATGCTACCGAATCTTGCAGTTACTATTCGTCGTTTACATGATACTGATCGTTCAGGCTGGTGGGCGCTATTATCGTTTGTTCCGATACTGAGTTTGGTTATATTGGTATTTATGTTCCTAGATGGGACATCAGGTGGTAATCGATTTGGGCCTGATCCTAAAGCTGACAGCGGCGACATCATTATAAGTTGATTGGGTTGTTAGACCTGCGCTTAGAGATTGTATATTAAGGCTACCTGAATATGTTTCAGGTAGCCTTAATATTAACAATAGAGTGTTGTACATCGTGCGGATGATCTGATCAATAGGAGAAATAGCCATTAGAAATTGTTTACACTGAGCCACCAGAGAAGTGGTAAGATTAAGTTAAGATTTTTTAAATTTTCTTCTAGAAATTAATCGTTTATATGCCTAAAAACCGTGTGCCGCTAAAACCACATTTAAAAGCTAAAACCAAAGTTAAGCTAACGACACTGCCGTTTTGGCAAGCAGATAAGCCTTATATGCTCAGCAGCGCTAACGTTACTGACGCGAGCTTTCGTCGTTTGGCTTATGTGATGACGTTCTTAGCGGGCGGCATTAACGCTGGTGGTTTTTTTGCGGTAGCACGGTATACCTCTCATGTAACTGGATCGCTTTCACTCTCTGCCGATATGATTTATGTTGGCAATTGGGAAGAAGTGATTGTGGCGATGGTCTGTGTTGTCAGCTTTATTTTAGGTTCTGCACATTCTAGTTGGGTGATTTTGTGGGCAAAAAGACAACGTTTTCACAGCGGTTATGGCTTGTCGATGTGGGCCGAAAGCTTGTATTTGTTGGTATTTGCACTGATGGGTACTTATTTAACAGAATTCAGAGACGTATTTGTGCCGCTAACGCTGGTGAGTTTGTGTTTTATCATGGGCATGCACAATACAGTGATGTCGTTGTTATCTGGCGGCTCCATTCGTTCAACCCATATGACCGGAACGGCTACAGATTTAGGCATCGAATTGGCTAAGGTTTTTTATTATAATCATAGCCAACATCCGCGATTACCAAATGTGCGTGTGAATCGACCCAAAATGAACATGTTGGTTATGCTGTTGGTGTTGTTTGTGGCGGGTGGCTTAGTGGGTGTGTGGGGTTATCATAAGGTTGGCTATTACTTTACCTTGCCGATGGCCATCATTTTATTTTTATTTGGCGTTAGCTCGGTGAGCTACGATTTAAAAATCCGCACTCGAATTTTATTACGCGCTCGCAGTCGTGCTAAGCGTCAAACTCAAAGCTCGTCTACAACAAAGTCAGATTAATATAATTGGATATAATTCAACGATTAACGGTCTCAAAAAGTTGTAATTGGTTATGACGTGTTAGTTTTGGTTAAGTTAGCTTTTATTGCTTAGAATTGTCCGATATAGTGGTTTTGCTATAAAAATAAAATTGCGCCGGCAATTTGACTTTAATACGTAATGCGGGCGTTTTACTTGGTATCCCATCTTAAAAGGACATTCTATGAAAATGTTAAAACCATTATCTTTGCTTGCTGTTAGTGCCGCAATGGTGTTGAGCGGTTGTGTAACTGATCCAGTAACTGGTCAACAAAAAGCCAGCAAAACTGCGCTGTATGGCTTAGGCGGTGCGGCAGCGTGTGGAGCAGTTGGTGCGTTGACGCACGGCGGTAAAGGCGCTCGTAATTCAGCTTTGGCATGTGGTGTGGTAGGTGCAGGTATTGGTGGCTATATGGATCATCAAGAACAGAAATTACGTGAAAGTTTAGCCAATACTGATATTGAAGTAGACCGCCAAGGCAATCAAATTAAATTAACTATGCCCAGCGGCGTAACCTTTGCCACCAATAGCGCGACATTAAACACCGTTGCGATGGGTTCGCTAAACAAAGCAGCTGAAACTCTAGTTCAATATCCTGAGACTACAGTTACAGTAGCTGGCCATACCGATAGCACTGGTAGTGATTCAATTAACCAGCCGTTGTCTGAGCGCCGTGCACAATCAGTAGCTGGCTATTTGGTACAGCGTGGTGTTGCTTCAAACCGTTTACAGACTATTGGTCATGGTTCGCGCCAACCAATTGCGTCTAATAGCACTGAAACTGGGCGCACTCAAAACCGTCGTGTAGAAATTTTAATTAACCCAACTGCTAAAGCAGGCGCTTAATAATTACTGAAAGATGAAGGTTTTAAAATGACAACTTCAATTCACCCATTAATTAAAAACACGCCTGAACTTGCACAAAATTTGCAGGCTTTGTGTGATGACGATGCTAAGTTTGCGGCACAAGTTAAAGAGTATGAACAGTTGATGAATCGTCTAGCGGGTGTGCAAGTGGGCACAGAAACTTTAAGTGCAGAGGGTGCGAAACAACTTACGCAAGAATGTGGTGCGATGCAGTCTGCTTTAATGCGTAAGCTAACTCTTCCAACTGATGGTTGCTGTGGTGGTTGTGGCGGTTAAAACAAGAATAGCTTTGGTTGATGCCTATCTAGTTGACTTAAGAAAAGCCGCCTGTTTATTCAGGCGGCTTTTTTGCCTATGGATTACTAATGTCTATAGTGGCGATTAACTGAATATAATAACAAAAGGCTACCTGAAAGCTTTTCAGGTAGCCTTTTGTGTAACTAAATTATTCAGCCATCTTTAACCGTATCGGCGTTGAAAATCAGCCATAAAATTAATCAACGTCTCTACTCCTTGTAAAGGCATAGCATTATAAATGCTGGCACGCATGCCGCCCATCGATTGGTAACCGCGTAATAATTGCAGGCCATGGTTAGTCGATTCTTGTGCGAACAACTCATCCAATTCTTTAGTGCGGGTGTGAAATACCACGTTCATTTTTGAGCGTGCATCCAGATGTACATTGTTGACATAAAAGCCAGCACTGTTATCAATGGCGTCATATAAAATCTTGGCTTTTAAAGCATTGATGGTTTCTATCTCAGCCACACCACCTTGCGCTTGCAACCAGCGGAACACTAAACCAGAAATGTAAATCGGATAAGTGGCAGGTGTGTTGTACATACCTTGTTTCCTAACGTGCGATTTATAATTCCAAACATCAGGAACGTGGTCTGAGCAGCGATCTAATAAATCTTCACGAATAATCACAATTGTTGCACCTGATGGGCCAATATTTTTTTGTGCGCCAGCATAAATGACACCAAAGTCACTCACATTGATGTTGCGTGATAAGATTTCGCTCGACATGTCGCACACCAACGGCGGCATACCTTCATCTAGTTTTGGTACATCTCTGTATTGCAAGCCATGAACAGTTTCATTAATAACGAAATGCACAAAAGCAGAATGTTTATCAATGTCCCAAGATGAAGCCATTGGCAAATTGGTATAGTTAAATTTATCGCCACCATGGGCTGCTAAATGTACATCAACATTTGACAACTTGCCCATTTGGCTGTGGGCAATATTTGACCAGTTGCCAGTAACCACCGAGTCAACACGTTTGAAGCCATTGGCTAGATTCATGACCACCATATTAAATTGCGCGCTGGCACCGCCTTGCAGAAACAAAACTTTATAGTTATCAGGAATGTCCATTAGTTGGCGCAAGTCCTGTTCTGCATGATAAAGAATGCTCATGAAAACGTCAGAACGATGGCTCATGCTCATAACCGAAAAGCCAGTGCCGTTATAATCGAACATTTCACTTTGTGCTGTGCTCAATACGCTCTCAGGTAAAATGGCTGGACCGGCAGAAAAATTGTAAATCGGGGTCTTGCTCATGGCTTTGATTTCTTCCGTATCTATTATAGCGGCCAGTGATAATGGCCGGATGGATTTAAGTAAATAATTTAACGGTCTATTCTAGTCCTCACCATAGGTTTTCGCAAGTATTAGTCAGTAAATTACCCAAATATCGTTTTTAAAATTATAGTGAATTTTTGTACATAATCTAGTTTATAAGGCTTTAAATAGAGAATAATACTGTTTGTAAGCTTTATATCTTATTTAATCACTACTAATAAGGCTTTGAGTGGTTTTGCTGAAACTGATACGTTACGATGAGTCGTGTATGTTTAAACGCTTGAAATGTTTTTAAAATAAAGCCACACAAAAATACTTATTTTTATGCTGTAAACTGTGTAGTGTATCTTGATTGCCTATTGAATCATCATGACTCATTTTGATTAAACGCTGTAATGATATAAAAACATGGTCTTTTCTTTTCTTTTTGGCATAAATAAGTTAAAATAAACAAATTTTTCAATATTTACTGAGAAATGGCCTGCCGGCCATTTTTTTGTTTACAGGGATATAATGGACATTCAGACCTTACTGGAAAAAACCTTGCCTGGTTTGGGCTACGAGTTAGTGGATTATGAGTTGACTCCGCACGGCGACTTGCGGGTGTTTATTGATATTGAGCGCGGCATCACAGTAGAAGACTGCGCTACTGTTAGCAATCATTTAAGCCGTTTGTTCGTAGTGGAAGACGTTGACTACAAACGTCTTGAGATTTCGAGCCCCGGTTTAGATCGCCCATTAAAAAAAGCTGCTGATTTTGTTCGTTTCAGTGGAAGCTTAGTCAAAATTAAAACGCGACTGCCGGTTGAAGGGCAAAAAAATTTCATTGGCCGCCTCGAGGGCTGTGATAATGATATTGTTCACATCACTTTCGACGGCAAAACTGCCAATATAGAGCTGGCTAATATAGATAAAGCCCGCTTGAAATCCGAATTTAAATAGATATTTTGCAGGAGAGTAACCCATGAGTCGCGAAATGTTACAATTGGCCGAAGCGTTGGCCAGCGAAAAAAACGTAAATGCAGAAGTGGTTTTTGAAGCGCTTGAGTTTGCTTTGGCCACAGCCGCCAAAAAGAGAAATATCCTTGAAGGTATTGACCGTGAGCATATGGATGTGCGTGTGTCTATCGATCGACAAACAGGCGAATATCAAACATTTCGCCGTTGGCTGATTGTGGAAGATGAAGAGTATACCTATCCGGATATTCAAAAAACCATAGAAGAAATTCAAGAAGATATTCCTGATACTGAGCTGCAAAATGGTGAGTATTACGAAGAGCCATTAGATAACGTCGCTTTCGGACGACAGGCTGCGCAAACTGCTAAACAAATTATTCTACAACGTATTCGTGACGCCGAGCGTGAGCAAGTATTAGAAGAGTTTTTGACGCGCAAAGAAGACATTGTGCTAGGCACGATTAAGCGAAGTGAACGCCATGGTATGATTATCGAAATTGGTAAATTAGACGCATTGTTGCCGCGTGACCAGATGATTCCGCGCGAAAATTTCCGCAGTGGTGACCGTGTTCGCGCTTTGTTTTTAAAAGTGGAAGAGGTCGGTGCTCGCAAACAAGTGATTCTGAGCAGAACGTCACATGACTTTTTGGTGAAGTTGTTTGAGATGGAAGTGCCTGAAATAGAAGATGGTCTATTGGAAATTAAAGAGGCTGCTCGTGATCCTGGCCAGCGTGCCAAAATCGCAGTGAAATCCAATGATGGTCGAATTGATCCGCAAGGTACTTGTATTGGTATGCGTGGCTCACGCGTTAATGCTGTGTCCAATGAGTTAAATGGCGAGCGTATTGACGTTGTGTTGTGGTCTCCCGAAACAGCTCAGTTTGTGATCAATGCATTATCGCCAGCAGAAGTATCGCGCATTTTAATTGATGAAGACAATCATTCGGTTGATGTAATTGTGACTGAAGATCAATTGGCTTTAGCCATTGGACGTGGTGGTCAAAATGTACGCTTGGCCGCAGACCTAACCGGTTGGCAACTTAATATTATGACGATTGAAGAGGCGGATGAACGACATGAAGCTGAAGATTCTGTTATTCGCAATGTGTTTGTCGCGCATTTAAATGTTGATGAGGCAACAGCAGATTTGTTGGTACAAGAGGGCTTTGCTACACTAGAAGAAGTGGCTTATGTTCCAGCCAATGAATTGCTCGAGATTGAAGGTTTCGATGAGAGCACAGTAGAAATTCTGCGTAACCGTGCTCGTGATGCTATTTTAACGCTTGCCATTGCTTCTGAAGAAAAGCTGGAGGGCGTGGATGAAGATCTGCGGACATTAGATGGCGTTGACCAAGACATGTTGCGCGATATGGCAAATGCAGGCATTACAACCCGTGAGGATTTGGCTGAGCTGGCGTTGGATGAGCTAATTGAAATAACGGGAATTAGTTCTGAAGAAGCAGAAAAAGTTATCATGGCGGCACGTGCGCACTGGTTCGAAGAAAATGAAAATAATTAAGAGGTAAGGTATGAGTAAGAGTACCGTAGAACAATTTGCCACCGAGCTTAAATTGCCGGTGGAGAAGCTGCTGGAGCAGCTCAACGATGCTGGCGTGAACAAATCTGGCGCAGCTGATGAAGTATCGCTAGATGATAAAAAGCAATTATTGGCGCATATGCGAAAAAATAATGGTAGTCAGGGTGAAGCCATTACTATTGATCGTAAGAAAACTGAAGTAAGCTCGGTTGGCGGTGTGCAAGTTGAACGCCGCCGTAGTCGTAAGGTGGTTGTGCCTGATGCAAATGAAGCAGCCAATGGCGTTATTAAGTTAGAAGCTGACACTTCAGCAGCTGATGCCGCATCCGCTCAGCAAGCTGAAGGAGAAAAGAAAATAGCTCAAGCACAAGAGGCAGAACGCCTTGCTTTAGCGGAACAAGCTGCAGAAGAAGAAAAGAAAAAGCAAGCAGCACAAGCCGCTGCTACTCTTCAAGCTCAAGCAATTACAGAGGCGCAATTACAAGTGGAGCCTGCAATAGAGGCGGTCAAGGAAGTGGTTGAAAAAGTTAAAGTTGTGCCTGCTGCTGAATCAGTAAAAGAGACAGACAAAGCTAAGCCGCAAGTAAAACATGCGAAGAATACACAACGTAAAGAAAAAACAGCTGCTGAAGCGCCTGTTGCCAGCCCTCAGCCGGTAGTGAGTGTCGCTGAGCAAGCAACGCGTGATGATGAGGCACGCCGTTCTGCCGCGTTACGCGCTCACCAAGAGGCGCTACTTAAAGAGAAACAAGATCGCCAAGCTCGACGCGAAGCAGTAAAGCTGCAAATTCAGCAAGATGCAAAAGCGGCACAAGAAGCAAAAGAACAACGTTCAGCAGAGCCGCGTTCGGCCAAGCCCACAGAGAAAAAACCTTTGGTTGCAACTGGTGGACCTACCGCCGCTGCTACCACTGACGAGGCTACTGCTGCCGCTCCAGCGCGTAAAAAAGAAGACCGTCCACCGCAGCGTAATGAAGCGGCAGATGGCAAGTCGCGTGGCAGTAAAGCCAAAACTGGCCGAGAGCGTAGTGGTCAGGGTCGCCAAGATGATAAATGGCGTACAGGTAATAAAAGAGGCGGCAAAAGACAACAGGTTAAAATGGAGCCAAATCAACATGGTTTCCAAGCACCAACCGAGCCTGTAATGCATGAAGTTTTGGTACCGGAAACCATTACCGTGGCCGAATTGGCTCACAAAATGTCGGTAAAAGCAGTTGAATTGATTAAAGTACTGATGAAA
The DNA here is from genome assembly GCA_964563885.1 of uncultured Neisseria sp. GTDB lineage: Bacteria > Pseudomonadota > Gammaproteobacteria > Burkholderiales > Neisseriaceae > CAZLYX01. The sequence goes on from CAZLYX010000019.1 coordinate 27,403, forward strand.
ATGGGTTTGATGGTGACCATTAACCAGCCACTTGATCAAGATACTGCATTGATTGTGGTAGAGGAAATGGGTCATACCGGTCGTGCTGCTGCGGCTGATGATCCTGAAGCATTCTTAATTGATCCTGAAGATGCTGTTGCCACTGGTGAGTTGCTACATCGTCCACCAGTGGTCACTGTGATGGGTCACGTTGACCATGGTAAAACGTCGTTGCTCGACTATATTCGTCGTGCCAAAGTGGTACAAGGTGAGGCAGGTGGAATTACCCAGCACATCGGTGCTTATCATGTGAAAACACCGCGTGGTGTGGTCACATTCTTGGATACTCCAGGTCACGAAGCTTTTACAGCGATGCGTGCACGTGGTGCCAAAGCCACTGATATTGTGATTTTGGTGGTGGCAGCAGATGACGGTGTAATGCCGCAAACCATCGAAGCTATTGCACATGCTAAAGCGGCTGGCGTGCCGATTGTAGTTGCCATCAACAAAATTGATAAAGAGGCGGCTAATCCAGAGCGTATCCGTCAGGAATTAACAGCGCATGAAGTAGTGCCTGATACTTGGGGCGGTAATGTGCAATTCATTGAAGTTTCAGCTAAACAAGGCTTAAACATTGATGCATTATTGGAAGCAGTATTGCTTGAAGCAGAAGTATTAGAGTTGCAAGCGCCAGAAGAAGCGCCAGCTAAAGGTATTATTGTTGAAGCCAGACTGGATAAAGGTCGTGGTGCAGTGGCGACACTATTAGTACAAAGCGGTACTTTGCACAAAGGTGATATGCTGCTTGCTGGTACTGCGTTTGGTAAAATTCGTGCCATCATAGATGAAAACGGCAAATTGATTGATAAAGCGGGTCCGTCTATTCCAGTAGAGATTTTAGGCCTGTCTGATGTGCCTAATGCTGGTGAAGATGCAATGGTGCTAGGTGATGAGAAGAAAGCACGTGAAATTGCTTTGTTCCGTCAAGGTAAATACCGTGATGTACGCTTAGCTAAACAGCAAGCTTCTAAACTAGAAAATATGTTTAGCAACATGGGTGAAAACCAAGCTCAATCGCTGTCTGTTATTATTAAAGCAGATATGCAAGGTTCTTATGAAGCATTGTCTGGCAGCTTGAAAAAGTTGTCTACTGACGAAGTTAAGGTTAATGTGCTGCACAGCGGTGTAGGCGGTATTACTGAAACAGACATCAACTTGGCGATTGCTTCAGGTGCGTTTGTGATTGGCTTTAACGTACGTGCTGATGGCTCTGCCCGTAAACTCGCAGAGACTGAAGATGTAGAAATCCGTTATTACAACATTATTTATGATGCAATTGATGATGTGAAGGCGGCCATGAGTGGTATGTTGGCACCAGAGCAAAAAGAAAACATCATTGGTATGGTGTCAATTCGCCAAGTGATTAGCGTGTCTAAAGTTGGTAATATTGCGGGCTGTATGGTAACTGATGGCATGGTTAAACGTGATTCGCATGTTCGTTTAATTCGCAATAATGTGGTGGTACACACTGGTGATCTCGCCTCATTGAAGCGTTTTAAAGACGATGCCAAAGAAGTTCGTATGGGCTTTGAGTGTGGCTTAATGTTGAAAAACTACAATGAGATTTTCGAAGGCGATCAATTAGAAGTCTTTGAAATTGTACAAGTAGCACGTAGTTTGTAAGCTAGTTCAATACCTAAAAAGGCTACCTGAATATCTTCAGGTAGCCTTTTTTAGATTATGTATATTGTTGGTTTATAAGTTGGAAATGGTTAGTATCAACAAGGCTTCAGCTAGCTTTAGCATATTAAGATGCGTCGCTACCACCAATGGTAAGACCTGAATCTATGCGCATTGTAGGTTGCCCTACGCCCACAGGTACACTTTGTCCTTCTTTGCCGCACACACCAATGCCACTGTCGAGCTGGCTGTCGTTGCCAATCATGCTGACGTGTTTCATAACTTCAGGACCGTTGCCAATGATGGTTGCACCTTTAACAGGATATTGTAATTTACCATTTTCTACCCACCAAGCTTCTGATGCGCTGAACACAAATTTGCCGCTGGTGATGTCTACTTGACCACCGCCAAAGTTCACTGCATAAATGCCTTTATCGATTGAAGCAATAATTTCTTCAGGTACGAGCGTGCCGTTTTCCATAAATGTATTGGTCATGCGTGGCATCGGGGTGGATGAATAGCTTTCTCTACGACCGTTACCAGTAGTGGCTGCGCCCATTAAGCGTGCATTGGTTTCATCTTGTAGGTAGCCTACTAAAATACCGTCTTCAATTAAAACGGTGCGACCTGTGTGATTGCCCTCATCATCGATATTAAGTGACCCGCGTCGATCAGGGATATTGCCTTGATCTACAACAGTAACGCCTTTTGCTGCCACACGTTCGCCAATGCGACCAGAAAATGCACTGGTTTGCTTGCGGTTGAAATCACCTTCTAAACCATGACCAACTGCTTCGTGTAGCAATACGCCAGGCCAGCCACTGCCCAACACCACTGTCATGGCACCCGCTGGAGCAGGGCGCGCTTCTAAATTAGTAAGTGCTTGTTGCACTGCAGCATTAACATATTCCTGCAAACGAGCCTCGTTGAAGTAAGCTAAATCAAACCTGCCGCCACCGCCGGCACCGCCTTGTTCGCGACGCTCGCCTTGTTTGGCAATTACAGATACGCTCAGGCGCACCAATGGTCGAATATCGGCGGCGTGTTTTCCATCGAGCCGAGCCAGATAAATTAAGTCATATTCGCACGTTAAACCCGCCATCACTTGAACTATTCTCGGGTCGGCAGCTTTAGCCAAGGTTTCAACTTGATTGAGCAATGCCACTTTTGTGGCTGAGTCCATACTATTAATGGGATTTTCAGTGGTGTGGATTAGAGGTGAAACACGCAGATTAGGCACATGAATAGTTGATTCTTTTCCAGCAAGGCCAATGGCGCGTACTGCCTTGGCGGCGCGTTGAATTGATTCGAGGTTGAGGCTATCAGCATAGGCAAAAGCTGTTTTCTCACCAGATACGGCACGCACACCTACGCCTTGGTCAATTTGAAAACTACCCGATTTAACCAAGCCTTCTTCTAAGTGCCAGCTTTCATAAGCAGTTCGCTGACAATAAATATCGGCATAATCTACATGATGGTTGCCAATAAGATTGAGGCTTGAGCCGAGTTGCTCAGGTGATAGATGATTGGCATTAAGCAGCTGGGAAACAACGGTTTGATAAGTGTGCATGGACGGTATGGCTACCTGAAAAGTAATTGAAATTAAACAAATTATACGTGATTCTCTACAAGCAGTATATCAGGCAGTATATGAAGATAGTGTGAATCTATAAGTGTGTTATCAGGTTCAGTATATAAAGTGGCACGATGCTGCAAAAGAAGGGTTTATAAAGATAAATTTTACTCAATCTGAAGGTTAATAAAGTATTAAAGGCTTAATATAAAAGGCTACCTTGAAAAATATTCAGGTAGCCTTTTATGATGATTAATGCGAACACATTAGCCTTGGTGTGAATATTTTTCTAATAGATCGAGCTGTAAATTGACGATAGGTTCTCCATCGGTAGGAGTAGCGCGTACATAACTGCCGTCACCTTGCATTAACCATGCTTGTTGATTGTCTTGCAGTGCTAGCGTTAAACCTTCGTAGATAACACGGGCTTTTATCACCGGGTCTTCAATTGGGGTGCAGGTTTCAATACGGCGGAAAAAATTGCGTTCCATCCAGTCAGCGCTGGAAATATAGGTATCTTCGGCACCATCGTTATAAAAATAATAAACCCGCGCATGTTCAAGTTGGCGACCAACAATAGAGCGAACACGAATATTGTCTGACAAACCGGGCACTTCAGGTCGTAGAGAGCACATGCCGCGCACAATTAAATCTATTTGAACGCCAGCCGCGCTAGCAGCATAAAGCGCTTCTATTACACTGGTTTCAATCAGTGAATTCATTTTCGCAATAATGCGTGCTGGCTTACCCGCCTTGGCGTGTTCAATTTCACGCTGAATACTGCTGATAACCATTTTGTGCAGCGTAAACGGGCTTTGGTAGAGTTTGTTGAGTTTGATAGGTTGACCTAAGCCGGTGATTTCCATGAATAAAGTATTCACATCAGCCGTAATGTGTTCATCAGCCGTTATGAGTCCAAAGTCTGTATAAATACGCGAATTACCTTGATGGTAGTTGCCTGTGCCTAAATGGGCATAGCGTTTAAGGTTGCCCTGTTCACGACGCACCACCAAAGCCATTTTTGCATGTACTTTGTAACCATAAACACCGTAAACCACATGTGCGCCAGCATCTTCTAAGTATTGCGCCCAGTTGGCATTATTGGCTTCATCAAAACGAGCCATCAGTTCAACCACCACAGTGATTTGTTTACCTGCCAGTGCAGCGGCCATTAATTCGCGTACAAGCTCAGAATTGCTTCCAGTGCGATAAATGGTCATTTTAATTGCTACAACATCTGGATCGTGTGCCGCTTCACGGATAAATTGTACTATTGGCTCAAATGATTGGTAAGGATGATGTAATAAAATATCTTGTTTGGCAGCAGCTTGAATCACCGAGCGGCCATTACTTAAGTATGTAGGCGTGGAAGCGGTATAAGGCGGAAATTTTAACTCAGGACGGTCTACCATGTCGGGCACAGCCATCAGGCGTACTAAGTTGACTGGGCCTTCTACTAAGTACAAAGCTTCATGCGTGATCTTAAAATGGCTTAATAAAAAATCACTGATGTGTGATGGGCAATTGCTTGGCATTTCTAGGCGCACACCATGGCCGAATTCTCGGTCATGCAACTCATTTTGAATCGCCGCCCGCAGATTTTTCAGGTCTACTGCGTCGACAGTGAGATCGCTATCGCGAGTTAGACGAAACTGATAACAGCCTTTTATCGACATACCCGGAAACAGTTTAAATACGTATTGATGCAAAATAGAAGATAAGAATACAAAACCATTATCACCGTTGCAAATTTCTTCAGGTAGCTTTAATACTCGTGGCAAAATACGCGGCGCTTGTACGATTGCCATGCCAGAGTCTCGACCAAATGCATCTTTGCCTTCTAACTCAACCGCAAAATTTAATGATTTATTAAGCGGGCGTGGAAATGGATGCGAAGGGTCTAAGCCAATCGGGGTGAGGATGGGCAATAGCTCTCGATCAAAGTAGTCTTCAATCCAAGCGGTTTGTTCTGGTGTCCAAGCACGGCGACGGTAAAAGAAAATACGTTCTTGGCTTAAAGCAGGGATAAGTTCATGATTGAATAAATCATATTGGGTACGAATAAGATCACGTGCTTCTATGGTGAGTGCACGCATGGTTTCTAAAGGTGTTGAGCCGTTTTCTAATATGGTATTTGGACGAAGCTTATGTTCTTGTTTTAACGATGCAATGCGCACTTCAAAAAACTCATCTAGATTTGAGGAAACAATACATAGAAAACGTAAGCGCTCCAATAAAGGCACACGTGAGTCTTGCACTTGAGCGAGCACACGGCGATTAAAAGCCAGCAGACTCATTTCTCGGCATAAAATATGTTCAGGATTGTGCATGATTATTCTCTAGTTTCTAACTGGCTCAAAAACTCTGTTACTTAAGTATAGCGGACATTTATGACATATTTATTATATCGCCGCTATCGGTTAATTAATGCGACTAGAGGGATGGTTTCAAGCCTTATTATAAATAATAAGATGTCAAAAGGCTACCTGAAAGAAACCTTATTTAGCTTGAATGTTTCTTTCAGGTAGCCTTAATATAATCAATTGCTTATATAAAAGTAATCGGATATTTAGCAGTATTAATACCAACTTACATGAGCACAATATCAAATTGTTCTTGGGTGTAGCTCGTTTCTACCTCTAAATAGATTGGTTTGCCGATAAAATCAATCAACATGGCTAATGACACAGATTCTTCATCTAAAAATAAATCAATCACAGTGGGCGATGCCAAGATACGGAAGCTTTTAACATCAAACCTGCGTGCTTCGCGTACGAGCTCGCGCTGGATTTCGTAGCAAATCGTTTGCGAAGTTTTGATGCGGCCACGACCTTGGCAAGTGCAGCAAGGCTCAGCCAGAATATGACTTAAATTTTCACGCGTGCGTTTGCGGGTAAGTTCAATCAAACCTAAGCTAGTAAAGCCGTTTAGGGTAACGCGAGTTCGATCGAAAGCCAGCGCTTTAGCCAGCTCTTGCAATACTGCTTCACGATGAGCTTCTTGCGTCATATCGATAAAATCGATGATGATAATGCCGCCAAGATTACGCAAACGCAATTCACGGGCGATGGTGTGACAGGCTTCAAGGTTGGTTTTGAAAATGGTTTCATCAAAGTTGCGCGCGCCAACAAAACCACCAGTATTGACATCAATAGTGGTCATGGCTTCAGTGGCTTCGATAATCAAGTAGCTGCCAAAGTTGAGGTTGACGCGTGGCTGCAATGCTTTGTTGATTTCTTGTTCAACATTATGGGTTTCAAAAAGCGGGCCATCACCTTTGAACAACTCTAGTTTTTCAACCGCACCCTGTACATATTGTGAAGCGAAATCAAGCATGCGTTGATGATTTTCTTTGGAATCGACCAGAATTTTTTGAGTGTTGTCGTTAAACATATCGCGTAAAACCCGCAGGCTTAATGGCAAATCTTGATAAAGCATCGTTTCTGCTGGTCGAACTTTGGCTTGGTTTTTAATGTGTGTCCAAACTTTGGTAAGGTAATCAATATCAGCTTGCAGCTCTGCATCGCTGGCAGTTTCGGCACTGGTGCGAATGATGTAGCCATGACAAGCATCGGCTGACAATAAATTATGAAGGCGTTCGCGCAGATTGGAACGTTCATTTTCATCTTCAATGCGCTGTGAAATGCCAATGTGATTATCTTGTGGCAAGTGCACCAAAA
>CAZLYX010000020.1:0-32678 GCA_964563885.1 uncultured Neisseria sp.
AATGACTGTTTATGTTTGATATTTTTATGGTAATAAACAACTATCATCTCGCAAGGACTTATGAATAGATGAGGTTATTTTTTCACTACTCCTGTTATAGGCTACTCTTCTTAAGAGTAGTTATGAGCAGCTGTCAGATAATCGTTGTGGGCTAGTCTTGGCTTGATAAACACTGCTTAACTATTGAAATTAATCGTTTAATATAGAAAAGCTGATTACCTATTTGTTTTAAAAGTATTTGCCAGTATTTTCTAAAGCATCCTGCCCTACTCAAACGCACCATGATATGTGAGCATTATTTTAAATAATGGAAACTCCAACACCGCTCTTATTTGGTTATATAAAAAATTAAACTTTATTTTATTTTTTACACTTTTCGCTTGCACTCGACGTGTAAATTTATTACACTCGTTAACAATAATAGAGCTAAAGCTCAATATATAGCCAAGTTGAACAAAGGCATAGAGAGAAATATTTAATTTAATTTAATATAGTTTTTTGAAAATCGAAGAGGCTGCACATTGTGTGCAGCCTCTTTCTTGTTGGCATTTACGCTTAAATAGCCAGCTCTAACAACTTCAACAATAAAATCCTGAATTTCATCTACCCAACAGTATCTCCAAAACGAATTTACTGCCAACATAAGCTAACATTAAACTGATAAACCCAATAATCGTCCATACGGCAACATTTTTTCCTCGCCACGCAGTCATGCTTCGCTTCAACAATAGTCCAGCATAAATAAGCCACGATAAAATACCAAATACTGTTTTATGACTAAAATTTAACGGCTGACCAAATACGGCTTCTGCAAAAAAAGTACCGCTGATCACTGAAAAACTCAACAACATAAAGCCCGCCCACATTACTTGAAACATAAGCTTTTCTAAGCTTAAAAGCGGCGGTAAAAAACTGATAAGTGGTGAGAATTTTCTTTTATGTAGGCTATGGTCTAACAACAAAATTAGCACTGCCAATAATGTAGCAATACCAAACAGCCCATAAGCCAGCAATGATGCACTCACATGCAGTATAAAAGGCCAATCGCTGATTTGATAGCCAATGGTTTTACCTGGGAAAATAGCTGCTAGCGTTAAAGATGCTGCTGCACAAGGATAAAGCAGAAGCTGTAAGCCTTTTAGTGAATAAAAATAGCTACCCATATAATAGATCAATAACATTAGCCAAACGATAAGACTCAATGCATACCCGAACCCCATGATAAGCACTTGATCTTGTAAAACAGGCAACGCTAAAACGGCGCCGTGTATAATTAAAGCAGGCGTTACAATGAGGGCTTCTGTTTTTAGAGAATAATGTTTCCCAGTATTCAATAATGTGTGGCGCCACACAAATACCGACAAGCCAAAATAAACCAACACCAACCCCATCAATACTATCGGCATAAAGACTTTCTTTGCGCTCACAATGAGTGTATTTAGAACGCGCGTAGTGTAAAATAAATTGATTTTATCAAATACATCTGCTTAGGAACAGTTTCCTATTGTTAAGGATGATGTTATTTTTTGATTGTAGCCAGCTTTTACTGTTTCAGGTAGCCTACATGTTCAATGATATGTTTGTGAAGCAGCACTAAACCATATTTAGCTTAATTATTAGTTTCCGGAAAGACCAGCCATGTTAGATAACTTAACCAAGCGCTTCAGCTCCGTATTTAAAAATATTCGCGGTCAAGCACAGCTTACTGAAGAAAATATCAAAGAGGCCTTGCGCGAAGTACGGCTTGCCTTATTAGAGGCAGATGTAGCCTTACCAGTAGTTAAAGAATTTGTTAACAACATTAAAGAACGAGCAGTTGGCAAAGAGGTTACCGACAGCTTAACACCCGATCAAGCATTCTTCGGCATTGTAAACGAAGCGTTGGTTGAGCTCATGGGTAAAGAAAACAGCTCGCTCAATTTAGCCGCCGTGCCGCCTGCCACCGTATTAATGGCAGGCTTGCAAGGCGCGGGCAAAACCACCACCGTTGCTAAACTCTCGAAGTTTCTTAAAGAGAAACATGCTAAGAAGAAAATTTTAGTGGTTTCAGCCGACGTTTATCGCCCTGCAGCGATTGAACAGCTTAGATTATTGGCTGAACAAGTGGGTGTTGATTTTTTTCCTTCCGACATCAGTCAAAAACCAGTAGAAATTGCGCGCTCGGCTCAAGAATACGCCAAGAAGCATTTTTATGAAGTGTTAATGGTCGATACCGCTGGCCGTTTAGCCATCGACGAAGAGATGATGGCTGAAATTAAAGCCATCCACCAAACCATTAGTCCCATTGAAACTCTGTTTGTGGTTGATGCCATGCTTGGTCAAGATGCGGTGAACACAGCGCAAGCATTTAACGAAGCGCTGCCGTTAACTGGCGTAATTTTAACCAAAATGGACGGCGACTCTCGCGGTGGTGCGGCACTGTCTGTACGCCATGTTACTGGCAAGCCGATTAAGTTTATTGGTATTGGTGAAAAAGTAGGCGGGCTGGAGCCATTTTATCCAGATCGTATTGCCTCACGCATTTTAGGTATGGGCGACGTATTATCGCTGATTGAAGATGTACAGCAAGGTATTGATGAAGATGTGGCCGCAGAAATGGCCAAGAAGTTACACAAAGGTAAAGGCTTCGATTTAAACGACTTTAAAGCGCAAATTCAGCAAATGCGTAATATGGGCGGCTTGGAAAATATTATGTCGAAAATGCCAGGTGAATTGGGGCAGATGTCAAAACAAATTCCTGAAGGCACAGCCGAAAAAGCCATGGGCCATGTAGAGGCTATTATTAATTCGATGACTGCCAAAGAGCGCACTAACCCTGCTCTACTCAAAGCCAGCCGTAAACGCCGTATTGCTAGTGGCGCAGGTGTGTCGGTGCAAGAAGTTAACAAAATGCTGAATCAATTTGAACAGTCTCAAAAAATGATGAAAATGTTTAGCGGCAAAGGCATGGGCAAGCTGATGAACATGGCCAAGGGTATGAAAGGCAAGTTCCCTGGTATGTAATCTTGATTGACTTACACAACTATTAAGGCTACCTGAATAATCTTTCAGGTAGCCTTTAATGTTTTGTTAAACTAAATGTGCATTACATCGCTTGTTTCATCTCAGTGAACACTTGTTTGGCAATAGATATCGTTTCATCAATTAATTCTGGCGTATGCGCAGCCGACATAAATGACGCTTCATATGCTGAAGGGCCAAACGCCACGCCTTTGTCCAGCATCCCGTGGAAAAAATGCTTAAACGCATTAACATCAGTATGCGTCATGTCTGCATAGCTTTGCGGCACATTATTGGCAAAGTACAAACCAAACATTCCGCCAAGGTTATCTGCATTAAATGCTATACCCGCTTGACTTGCTTCAGCTTTAAAACCGCTTACCAGTTGCTCGGTGCGTGCAGTAAGATTTTCATAAAACCCTGGGCGCTGAATGATTTCTAATGTTTTCAAACCTGCTGCAACCGCCACTGGATTACCTGATAAAGTGCCCGCTTGGTAAACACCACCCAGCGGTGAAATGTACGCCATAATATCTGCTCGACCGCCAAAAACTGCCAATGGCATGCCGCCACCGATCACTTTGCCCATGGTCGTCAAATCAGGCTTAATACCGTGTAAGGATTGCGCACCGCCTAAAGCTACGCGGCAACCCGTCATCACTTCATCATAAATCAACACCGCTCCGTATTGCTCGGTGAGCGTACGCAGCGCTTGTACAAACTCTGCACTTGGACGCACCAAATTCATATTGCCCGCAAACGGTTCTAAAATAACACACGAAATCTCATCACCAATTTGATTAAAGGTTTCAGTAAGCGCAGCAACATCGTTATAACTCAACACCAGCGTATGCTTGGTAAAATCAGTTGGTACACCAGCCGAGCTTGGGTTGCCAAACGTGAGCAAACCAGAGCCAGCTTTCACTAATAAGCTGTCTGAATGACCATGATAGCAGCCTTCAAACTTGATGATTTTATCGCGACCCGTAAAGCCACGGGCCAAACGAATCGCGCTCATGGTGGCTTCAGTGCCTGAGCTAACCAAGCGCATTTGCTCCATGCTCGGTACAATTTTAGCAATTTCCTCAGCAATCACAATTTCTGCTTCTGTTGGCGCACCAAACGATAAGCCATCAAGCGCCGCTGCACGCACAGCTTCAATCACTTCTGGGTGCGCGTGACCCACAATGGCAGGCCCCCATGAACCAACATAATCAATATAACGCTGACCATTTTCATCCCAAACATATGCACCTTCGGCTTTTTTAATAAAGCGTGGCACGCCGCCAACGCTACCAAAAGCACGCACGGGTGAATTAACACCACCTGGGATAATTTTTTTAGCGCGTTCAAATAATTGTTCATTACGGTTCATAGCTTATTCCTTAATAAATGAGATACAGGCTGCCTGAAGCAAAGGTTGGCGTTATTCTAACAGGTTTGCTCAGGCTTTTCAGGTAGCCTAACCCAGCAATACTGTGCTTACCATCGATGATTATTGTGGTTTAAAAACATTAATGTTCTAAAACAGCGTCAACAAAATAGCCCGACCGCATACTCTGCTTCGGGCTACCTGAAACGCTGGTGCGCTGATTAAGCTATTGATCACACCACTATTAACACCTAATCTAGCGTTTTATTTTTCCCAACTCGAATACGAATGCTTGCTCAAATATGCATTGGTAAACTTGCCATTAGACGTGATTTCTTCGCCTAACCAATCAGGCTTGGCAAACTCAGTATCTTCACTGGGCAATTCTATTTCCACCACAACCAAAGGCGCGTTGTCACCAAAATATTCATCAATTTCAAAAACAAAGCCTTGGTGCTCAATTTCGTAGCGATGCTTTTCCAACTTAAATGGACACATTGTTCGCATCATTTCAACAGCATCTCTATGCGGAATTTTATACTCATATTCACTGCGCGACACATCAGAAATATAACCCTTAAATGTAAGCCATGCGTCATCACCAACAATGCGTACACGAATAGCACATTCTTTTTCTACCGTAAAATAACCCTGCTGCAACACTTTAGGTGCACCAGCTTGAGTGCGCCAACTGTCATTTTTGAGTAAAAATCGACGTTCAATTTCAATGCTCATGTTTTCAGGTAGCCTTTAAAACGGTTTGAAAATAACCAGATACAACGCAATGATCATAATAATCACGGGTACTTCGTTAAAAAAACGATACCATTTGTGTGAATAACGATTGCGGTTGTCTTTGAAATCGAGCAGCAAGCGGTAGCAATAAAAATGATAGCCAAGCAATACAACGGTTAGCGTCACCTTAGTGTGCACCCAACCTTGTCCCCACCAGCCTGTAATAAACGGTATCGCCAATCCAAATAAAAATGCACCAATACCCAACGGTGTCATAAATTTAAACAACCGCTCAGCCATACCAATTAAGCGTTGGTATTCGCTACGGTTGCTAGTTGGGTCAACTTGAGCAAGGTTTACATAAATACGCGGCAAGTAAAACAAGCCGGCAAACCATGAAATCACGAAAAATACGTGTATTAATTTAAACCACAGATACATTTCAGGTAGCCTTTTGTTGTAATCAGTACGCTCATTGTAACGGGAAAAGGTTAAATTTTGTAGCATCTAGAAACGTATCATCAGAAATTTGTTAGAATGCTGTCGGTATGCAAACACATTACAAATGAAAAGGTATCTATAATGATAAAACAATTTGAAATTAACCCATTAGTCAAAAAACAATTGCGCACTTATTTAAGTGAAAACAATATTGATTTAAAAACTGCCATGGATACAGAAGAAACCAACAACGAAGTGGCCACACTTGTGCATCAAGGCTTGCCAGGCATGGTAAGAAAAATTTATTCACTAGAAAAAATGCAAACGTTTTTCTGGGGTAAGAAAGATTTAATGGCAGAATTTGTTGCAGCTCGTTTAGATGCAGCTGACAAAAAAAGTAAAAAAAATCTAAGTAATAACAGCTTTTAGCTTTTTTGTTGAAGTGACTTATCAGAAAAACCGCAGTTTAAACTGCGGTTTTTAGTTTTTTAAGCCATTCCACCATGCTTCAAAATGTTCGCTAACACGCCAGCAATGAAATAAAAATAAGCGCACAGCTTCCTCACCTAATAGTGTCCATCGATTTTGTGACTGGTTAAAACGGCTGGTTGGTGTGGGTGAGTTTTGAGCATCAAGTCCAAGATTACGCGCTACGGCAGCAGCACGCGCCATGTGATATGGATCGCTCACAATGATAATAGTTTTAATGTTGTGATCGCGCATGATGATTCGGGTATTAAACAGATTTTGGTAGGTGTCACGTGACAGATTCTCAAAGTAAATATCACGTGCAGGAATACCTTGTTGCAAAGCGTAACGCCGACCTACTTCAGCCTCAGTCATAAACCCCTGCTTAGGTGTGCCACCCGTAAAAATCAGGCTTTCAACTTGATTACTTTGATACAAATTCAAAGCGTGATTGATGCGCTCGCGAAAAACAGGCGATGGACGCTTATCCCATGCAGCCGCACCCAATATTACTGCAGCATCAGCTGACCGCAATGCCTGTGCTGGAAGTTTTGCTTGCTGGTACACATCAATAAAACATAATGCAAACATCAGACACACCAGCAGAATGCTCAGCTTAACTCCACGCCAGCCATAACCCCAAATACTGTGATGTTCGCGCCAAACTCTTTTTTGCATTTCAGGTAGCCTTTTTATTCAATAGCGCCATAATATTATTAAGTGGTCGACCGATCGCTGCTTGGTTATCTACCACGGCCAGCGGTCGCTCCAATAATGTGGGATGTGCAGCAATAGCAGCTAATAAATCATCTTCGCTAAGTGATTCGTTTGCCAAACCTAACTCGGCATAAATATTTTCTTTGGTTCTCATCATGCCGCGCACCAAATCTAAGCCCAATTGCTGGTAAAGCTGGCGCAACATGGCTGCGTCTGGTGGCGCATCCAAATAATGAATCAGCTTTATAGCAGCTCCCTGCTCTTCTAACCAAGCCAGCGCTTCTCGTGATTTGGAACAACGGTTATTATGATAAAGCGTTACGTTTATGCTCATTTTTTACTCTTAATTAACAATGGGTTTTGTTTTGTCTTATGCGGCACTGATATCTTATCAGGCAGGCCTGCATATAAGTTCTAAAGCCTTTTTGCTATAATTAACCTTTTGCTTCAAAGCAATCATCAATTTGAATCTCAAGGATTTCATGTACCAGAACATAAAAACTGAATGGTTCGGCAATATTCGTGCTGACGCTTTATCAGGCTTAGTAGTAGCACTTGCATTAATTCCAGAAGCCATCGCATTTTCAATCATTGCTGGAGTAGACCCAAAAATTGGTCTTTATGCATCATTCTCAATGGCCGTGGTCATTGCTTTCGTTGGCGGCAGAGCGGGAATGATCAGCGCGGCAACAGGCGCCATGGCTTTATTAATGGTGACGTTGGTAAAAGAACATGGTCTGCAATATTTATTAGCAGCTACGCTGCTAACTGGCGTTATTCAAATTATTTTATCCTATGTTGGTATTCATAAACTCATGAGCTTTGTGGCACGTGCTGTTGTGGTTGGTTTCGTGAATGCCTTGGCTATTTTGATTTTCATGGCACAACTGCCAGAGCTTACCAACGTTACTTGGCATGTTTATGCGCTAACCGCAGTTGGACTGGGTATTATTTATCTATTTCCCTATATTCCAAGAATTGGAAAAATCCTTCCATCACCACTGGTTACGATTGTACTGTTAACAACATTTGTATATTTCACTGGCTGGGATGTACGTAATGTATCAGATATGGGTGCTTTGCCTGACACTTTACCTATATTTTTACTTCCTGATATTCCTTTTAATCTCGAAACATTAACCATCATTTTCCCCTATGCTTTTGCCCTTTCAATAGTAGGTCTTTTAGAGTCATTTATGACGGCAACGATAATAGATGATTTAACAGATACAAAAAGCAATAAACAAACAGAAGCCAGAGGCCAAGGAATTGCAAACTTTCTAACAGGCTGCCTAGGCGGAATGGCTGGATGTGCCATGATTGGACAATCTATCATCAACTTTAAATCAGGCGGTAGAGGCAGATTATCTACCTTTATTGCTGGGGTGTTATTGTTGATTATGATTGTGTTTCTAAGCGACATTATTTCCATCATTCCCATGGCAGCGCTGGTGGCGGTAATGATTATGGTGTCTATTAGTACTTTTGATTGGAGTTCAGTTAGCAAACTAAAAACACTGCCATTATCTACAAATATTGTTATGCTTTCAACCGTCGTAATCACTGTTTACACCCATAATCTTGCCCTTGGAGTCATAACAGGGGTATTGCTGGCTTCACTGTTTTTTGCCAATAAAATTTCTCACTTTATGTACTGTAATACTGTATATGATGAAAACCAAAGCCTTAAGACATACCAATTTGTCGGCCAAGTTTTTTTCAATAGTGCTGATAAATTTTATGAAAGTATAGATTTTAAAGAAGAAATAAAATATGTAATTATTGATGTTTCAAGAGCACATTTCTGGGACATCTCAGCAGTGTATGCCCTAGATAAATCGGTTATAAAGCTAAAAAAAGAAGGCAAAATTGTAGAAGTCATTGGGAAAAATGAAGCGAGCCAAAGTATTATTGATAGATTCGGTGTTCATGATAAACCAGAAGAAATAGACAAGGTTTTAGGTGGCCATTAATCACATCTTATAGGGCTATGTTTTTCGCATGTATTAGGTTAATTAGGTATATTCTATATATACAGAGAGATAATTGAAACATATACAGATAGCTACCTGAACAAGCTAAAATTACTTTATTGCTATGAATTAAGCCCCTGTTAGTACTAGGAGTACACCATGCAAAAGCCATTATTAACTGCCTTAACTTTGGCAACCTTTATCACACCAGTTATTGCAGCAGAGCTTCAAAGTTGGCCAGACAATGCCCCACAACAACTCGCTGCGCGCAGCGAGCCCATTCAAGTAATTAATGTGTGGGCAACTTGGTGTGTACCTTGTCGTAAAGAAATGCCAGCACTTTCAAAATGGCATCAAACACAGCAAACCAAACGTCATCGTTTAGCGGTAGGTTTATTAGGCGTTGCGCTAGACGAACCTGCCAATATCAGTACATTTCTAAAGCAAACACCTGTACGCTACCCCATTTGGCGTTATACCGGTGTTGATAGCCGCGCATGGATGAAAAGCTTAGGCAACGATGTTGGCGCACTGCCTTTTACATTGATAGAAGCCAAAAAATGTAACCACCGCCAAGCCATCTTTGGCGAAGTTACCGCAGCTAAGTTAGATAAAGCGGTAGCCATTGCACGTAACGCTTGTGGCACAAAATCTTAAAGTAACATTTATATACTAACCAACTAAAAAGGCTACCTGAAACATTTCAGGTAGCCTTTTGTATAAGCTTGATAACAATAATAGATTAAATATTCAAATTAAAAGATTTCAAATTTACTCTCATCTAAAGTTAAACCCGTGCTCAAACTGGCAAAATCAATAGCCGCCGCGCCACCTTTGCCATCTGAGTCATAAGATAACAAGCCATTACTTTCATTATAAACAATACGAGTAGTGTCGGTAATATCAGCACTTTCAGCAAACCAATCATTGGACGCTTTTAGGTCACCAAAAATCACTTTGGATAGCGCAATTTTATCTTCGCTAGACGTAAAGTCAGTAATTTTATCAATATCACCATTTAAGGCATGACTGAAAACAAATCTATCGCGCCCTTCGCCACCCGTCAGCGTATTATTGCCTAAGTTGCCATCCAAGCGATCATTGCCACCCATGCCTATCAACACATTGTCACCAGTATTGGCCATGATGATATTCCCAGATGCATTGCCCGTTCCATTAATGGTATCGCTGCCCAACAAAGTTAAGCGCTCCATGTAAGCCGACAAAGTATGGTTCACCGTGCTGTAGACATGATCGTAGCCAGCCCATGCTTTTTCTGTGATTTTATCGCCAACATGGTCAACAAAATACGTATCGTCTGCACTGCTGCCAACAAAGTGATTAACACTACCATCATGAAGTTTGTTACCTACCTGCGTTAATCCTTTAACGGTAGCGCCATCGTTGTTTCGAATGGTCACCAGTTCGCTGTATTTGCTACCAATCACAGTATTATTACTAAAGTTGATATCGGATACATGAGCAATAATATTTTTTGAATCAGTAATACTCCGAGTGGCGTCGGCACTAGCAAACAAAATGGGGGTTTTCGCTAGATTTGGTACAAATATATTATCTTTAATCTCCACATTGCTTAACTCACCATGGCCAAAACCCGTTAAAGTCGTGCGGCTATCCTTCGCTCCATAAGCATACATTTTCGTTGTGGCTTCTTTACGTGCATCCCAAACAGATTCCACACCTACCACCGCACGATCTGCGGCGCCGGTAACTGTATTACCATTAAATACGGTATTGCTAGAGTCTGGCCCCACATACAACAGCCATTTTGGACGTGCTTGGCCAACGACATCAATGTTATTGTTTAAAAACTGATTGCCCGAACTACCGGTATATGCTTGCAATAAACCTTGACCACCCGCCTTTGAAGTCTGAATGGTATTACCAGACACCATATTGTCATTAGAGTTGTAAGCAATATGAACGCCTGAAGACAAACTGTCGCTAAGAATATTATTGGTGATTTTGTTATTATGCGCACTCACTTGTAAAGAAATACTGCGCATATTATTGGTAATGACGTTGCCTGTAATTTCCGTATTTGTCGCACCAGCCAAGTTAATGCCGTAATAACCTCCATCAATGTGGTTATTTTTAATCACATTATTTGAAACATTAAAGGTCGAATCAGGATTGGTTCCCGTATTGCGATAATGGTTTACATCACTCGTATACACGCCTTGGCTCACACGGCTATCAATGCTAATTGCTGGCAATGTATTCACGCCATAAGCAAAATTCGATGTCACCGCGCTGATGCGGTTGTTTTCAATGACGTTTCCAACCACGTCATCAGCGCCCTTAATCTCGCCACGCAGCAAAACGGCATAACCATTGCCTACATTTTTGAATTCCATATCATGAATGTGTGCACCCTGCACATTCTTACCATAAATACCATATGCGCCGTTCAGCCCTTTTTGGTCAATGGTCAACCCACTGATTTCAAAGTTGCTAACCGATTGCTTGTTTTTATCTGGAAACAAGTGGATGCCACCTTCTGAACCAATATTCTTGTAAACCAGAGTTGACCCATTACCATGCACATAGGCAGTGCCAGGCAAAATATCAATGGTTGAAGACATTGTGTACTGATGGTCATTCGGAAATTCAATACCCAAACCTAATTTAGAGGCAACTTTAATTGCCGAACTGAATGCGGCAGTCACGTCTGATCCACCTGCAAAAGCCACTAATGGTACATAATCAGTAAATTTAGCACCCCAACTACTTCCACTCCAGTTGGTCGTTGTATCGCCACTGGTCAAGCCTTTTTGAAACAAGGCATGATGTTCACCATCAGAAACCACCACGTACTTCAAGCCGCTATTGGCTGCTACCAAACTTTTTGCTTCAGCAAGAGATGCAACCACTTTCACATTGGCACCTACTGGTACTTTTGAGCCAATAAATTGATCTATGCTGGTGCTTTTAAACGTTGCAGCCAATTGTGCAACGGGTGCTTGGGCAGCCATTGTCACAGTTGGAGGTGGGGTTGCAACGGATGCGGTAGATGTTGGTTCTGTTACCGCTGGCGTACTCACTTCTTGCACCACCTTGATCGGCGTTTCTGATTTCTCGCTTACTGCCGGCGCTGCAACAGGTTCTAGTGACTTAGCTGCAACGGGTGAAGTAGCTGTTGGCACTGTTGCCGTTGGGGCGAACACTTCCGGCACCACTTTAATCGGATTGGTTGGTGTTTCGCTTACTACCGATGGAGCTATGGGTTCTGACGGCTTTACTACTGGTGCACTAACAACAGTATCTTTTATCCCAACAGCAGATGGCGAAGAATCATCAACACCTACTGCATCGAATTTTTTCCACAAATATCTGTCTTTATTAATTTGCCCAGGTTCTTTCCAGCTATTCCTGGTTTCTTCTCTGAAGGACACATTACTAAAATTGTCCGCTAAATATTTTCTTACAGCTAATTGAGTAGCTTCACTCTCTGTCTTATCAAGCATATTAGTCGGCTTCATCTGCATTTGATGTGATGATGAATGCATACGTTTTGAATTTTTCATATATAAACAACAGTAATTTCTAAAAAGTTAAAAAAGAAAATAGTTTAAATAAATACATATAGTCAATGTTTTATGATTTATTTCCATTATTGGGTGACATTAAACATAGATGTCTCAGCCAGCTTTATCCACCGCAAGAGCATATTGAACATTCCATAATTTATTATTGAGAACAACACTCAAACATTTTTCAACAACTCATACTCAGATACTATTGCATGCAAGTGATTCAACCCTGATGCCGCATTTTACATTCTCTTACATTATAATTGCTATGTAAATAATAGCAATTGCCACTTACTCATGACATATGAATATCTTTTATTACATTGCGTTTAATTACAATAACCATATAAATAATGTCGCTAAATTTTGTTTATTAATGCTGTTACACTCTGATGTAAAACAATTAATAGCCACTTTTCGGCTTTACCCTAAAGCGCAGTTCGCGCATAATTACGCCAATTTCACCTAACTACATTTCAAGGATAACTTTCCATGTCATTCAAAAAGCTGACTGAACAGGATTTACAAAACAAAACAGTTCTCATTCGTGCTGATCTGAATGTGCCTTTAAAAGATGGCGCCATTACCGATGACACACGTATTCGTGCTTCATTGCCCAGCATCCAGCATTGTTGTGATAATGGCGCGGCCGTAATTATGATGACTCATTTAGGCCGCCCAAAAGAAGGCAAGCCAACGGCAGCCGATGATGTAGCACCGATAGCAGAGCGCTTGGGGCAATTGTTAGGTAAATCAGTAAGTGTTCTGAACGACTGGGAAAGCAATAAACCCAGCTTGAAAGCAGGTGAAGTTGCACTATTACAAAACGTGCGTTTGAATGTAGGTGAGAAAAAAAACAACACTGAGCTCGGCCAAGCCTACGCTTCATTGTGTGACATTTTTGTGAATGATGCATTTGGTACTGCCCATCGTGCGCAAGCTTCTACACATGCCGTAGCGCAAGCTGCACCATGTGCTTGTGCTGGAGTATTATTAGCGGGTGAACTAGATGCCTTGGGTAAAGCTTTACAAAATCCTGCCCATCCGATGGTGGCTATTGTTGCAGGCAGTAAGGTATCTACCAAACTGACTATTTTAGATAGTTTGGCAGATAAAGTTGATCAGCTCATCGTAGGCGGTGGCATTGCTAATACCTTTTTACTGGCAAGAGGATTTCCTATTGGTAAATCATTAGCCGAACATGATTTGGTTGATGAAGCCAATAAAATCATGGCAAAAATGGAAGCTAAAGGCGGTAGCGTTCCTTTACCAATAGATGTAGTGGTGGCTAAAGAATTCTCTGAAGACGCGATTGCTGAAGTTAAGCTGGTTGAAGACGTTGCTGATGACGATATGATTTTAGACATTGGCCCTAAATCAGCTGCTCAATTGGCCGGCATGCTCAAAGAATCAGGCACGATTGTTTGGAACGGCCCAGTTGGTGTGTTTGAATTTAAGCAATTTGCTGGTGGCACTGAAGCACTGGCAAACGCCATTGCAGAAAGCTCTGGATTCTCCATTGCTGGCGGCGGTGATACATTGGCGGCAATTAGCAAATTCAACGTCACTGATAAAATAGATTACATCAGCACTGGTGGTGGTGCATTCTTGGAGTTTTTAGAAGGCAAATCACTGCCTGCTGTGGCAGTTTTAGAAGCAACAGCTTAAGCATCAATGTGCATTAATAGGCTACCTGAACAATGTTCAGGTAGCCTATTTTCACTATTCGTTCCATTAATAAACCGTTCAAACCGCTTATCTGTACATTTAAACAAAAAGATTTTTACTGTTATAATGCACACGATTAAACGTAACTACATCCAATTACATTTCACTAAGGAGCTCCCCGATATGGCACTCGTATCCATGCGCCAACTTTTAGATCATGCAGCTGAAAACAGCTATGCCCTTCCTGCTTTTAACGTAAACAATTTAGAACAAATGCGCGCAATTATGGAAGCTGCCGATCAAGTGGGTTCGCCCGTTATTGTTCAAGCCAGTGCTGGTGCCCGTAAATATGCTGGTGCACCTTTTTTACGTCACTTAATTTTGGCAGCTGTAGAAGAATTTCCGCACATCCCTGTGGTGATGCATCAAGACCACGGCACCTCACCAGACATTTGCCAACGCTCTATCCAATTGGGTTTCAGCTCAGTGATGATGGATGGTTCGCTAGAAAGTGATGGTAAAACACCAGCCGATTATGATTACAACGTCGGCGTTACCCGCACAGTTGTTAACTTTGCACATGCCTGCGGCGTTTCTGTAGAAGGTGAAATTGGCTGTTTAGGCAACTTGGAAACAGGTGAAGCCGGTGAAGAAGATGGTGTTGGTGCAGATGTTAAATTATCACAAGACCAAATGCTGACCAGCGTAGAAGAAGCAGCACAGTTTGTAAAAGACACTGGTGTTGATGCCTTAGCCATTGCCATCGGCACCAGCCATGGTGCCTACAAATTTAGCCGTAAGCCAACTGGTGATGTTTTGCGCATCGATCGCATAAAAGAAATTCATGAGCGTTTACCAAACACTCACTTGGTCATGCACGGCTCTAGTTCAGTGCCACAAGAATGGTTAAAAATCATTAATGAACACGGCGGCAATATTGGTGAAACTTATGGCGTGCCAGTGGAAGAAATCGTGCTAGGTATTAAATACGGCGTTCGTAAAGTTAATATCGACACCGATTTACGCTTGGCATCAACTGGCGCTATCCGCCGCTTTCTAGCAGAGAATCCAGCTGAATTTGATCCACGTAAATATCTAGCCGCTACAGTATCTGCGATGAAACAAATTTGTATTGACCGCTACTTAGCATTTGGTTGCGAAGGTCAAGCCGCAAAAATTAAACCCATTTCATTGGATACAATGGCTGAACGCTATGCTAAAGGCGAGTTAGCACAAATCGTTAAATAATTAGTGTTATCACAATAGGCTACCTGAACACACTTGTTCAGGTAGCCTTAGTTTTACCCAATTCTATTTATTTATCTAATTTACATCAAAAAATAACAAGCTAAAAAGGCTACCTGAAACGTTCAGATAGCTTTTTTTACATCAACAATATTAGATACTTAACCGCCTATATACCAGAATTTAACCACCCATAATAAGGCGACAACCCATACCATTGGTGGTACTTGAGCAGCTTTTCCACATAACAATTTCACCAGCGCATAACTGATAAAACCCATGGCAATACCGTCAGCAATTGAATACGAAAACGGCATAAATATAACAGTCATGAATGCGGGAGCGGCTTCAGTTAAATCATCCCAATCGATTTCCGTCAAACTCCGCAACATCTGTACACCAACATAGAGCAAAGCAGGTGCTGTAGCAAAAGCAGGCACACTGCTTGCTAAAGGTGCAAACCATAAACACGCCAAGAATAATAAGCCAACCATTACTGCTGTTAAACCAGTTCGACCACCTGCAGCCACGCCAGCAGCACTTTCTATAAAAGGTGTAGTAGATGACGTACCTAAAGCTGCACCCGCCACAATTGCAGTAGAGTCTGCCAGTAAAGCTTTTTTCAGACGTGGAAGTTTGCCATCTCTAAGCAATCCCGCACGATGTGAAACGCCCACTAAAGTGCCAGTACTATCAAATAAATCAACTAAGAAAAATACGAAAATCACACTTACCATACTTAGATTAAATAAACCGTTAAAATCCATTTGCATGAATGTCGGCACAATACTCGGAATACTGCCAACTACACCATGGTATTCGGCCAAACCAGTCACCATTGCAATAGCGGTAATGGTTAAAATGCTCAAAATAATTGCACCGCGAATACGGTAATAATCCAACACAATAATCATGAAAAAACCCATTAAAGCCAACAAAGCTCGAGGATCATGTACATCACCCATACTAACCAAAGTAGCTGGATTTCCAACGACGATACCCGCACCTTTTAAAGCAATTAATGCTAAAAATAAGCCAATACCTGCCGCAATAGACATTTTTAACGACATCGGCAACGCATTTACAATCGCCTCGCGCACTTTAAATAAGCTAAATACGATAAACAACAATCCCGACACAAACACCGCTGCCAATGCAATCTGCCAAGATACGGGATGATGAGCATTGCCCACAACGTTAAAAGCAAAATAAGCATTCAAGCCCATTCCTGGCGCTAAAGCAATCGGATAGTTGGCCACCAAGCCCATCATAAAACAGCCAATAGCAGCTGCAATGCACGTTGCAACAAATACCGCGCCAGTGTCCATACCTGTAGTGCCTAGAATCTGCGGATTAACGATAATAATGTAGCACATGGTCAGAAATGTGGTGACACCCGCTAAAATTTCTGTGCGAATATTGGTGCCATTTTCTTGTAGCTTGAAAAGTTTTTCAAACAAGCTAGATTGAGAGGTGGTATTCATGTTTACAAATCTTAAAATAGTTTAAATATAGTGCGCGGATTATATATCCAAATCCTATATCAAGCTAGAACCATGCATCATGGCTCACCAGTTGCCACAATATAAAATAAGTTATCGGTTTAATTTTTAATATTATTAACATAAAAAGGCTACCTGAAAATCTTTCAGGTAGCCTTTAAATATATAGTGTTTAGATTTTTACAATGTCACCGCCCAAAGAGAATGTAGTAGCTTGTTTAATTTCAATATCCACCATTTGATTAATGAGTTTCGGATCGCCTGAGAAATTCACGACCCGATTATTCATTGTTCGCGCTTGAAGCTGATCAGGATCTTTTTTAGATACTCCGTCCACTAAACAGCGCTGAACCGTGCCAATCATAGCCTGGTTAATAGAAGCTGTTTCTGCTTCAATCACTTCGTTTAATGCTTCTAAACGACGCAATTTCTCTTGATAGGTTGTTTCATCTGGCAAGTTTGCAGCAGGCGTGCCTGGACGAGGGCTATAAATAAACACATAACTCAAATCAAATGCAATATCTTTAACAAGTTTCAACGTTTGCTCAAACTCTTGCTCAGTCTCACCCGGAAAACCAACAATAAAATCTGAACTCAAGCATAAATCAGGACGAATTACACGTAATTTACGAATAATTGATTTATATTCGAGCGCCGTATATCCCCTCTTCATCGCACTCAAAACACGATCTGAACCACTTTGAATAGGCAAATGCAGGTGGGATACTAGTTTTGGCAAGTCGCGGTAGCATTCAATAATACGCTCATTAAACTCACGCGGATGGCTAGTGGTGAAACGCAAGCGCTCAAGGCTTGGAATTTCATGCACGATACGCAGCAACATAGCAAAATCACATAACTCACCTTCTGCCATCTCACCGCGGTATGCATTTACATTTTGACCCAACAAGTTGATTTCTTTCACCCCTTGCTGAGTTAGATTCGCAATTTCAGTCAATACATCATCTAAAGGGCGCGAAAACTCTTCACCGCGAGTATAAGGAACCACACAGAAACTACAGTATTTAGAGCATCCTTCCATAATCGAAACATAGGCCGCACCTCCTTCAACTCTGGCAGGCGGTAAATGATCAAATTTTTCAATTTCCGGAAAAGAAATATCTACTTGCGGTTTTCCCGTAACTTGCCTTATCTCAATCATCTTCGGCAGTCGATGTAATGTTTGCGGTCCAAATACCACATCCACATACGGGGCACGCTTAATTATCGTCTCACCTTCTTGAGATGCGACACATCCGCCTACACCAATAATAAGATTAGGATTCTTCTCTTTTAAGCGTCTGACACGGCCCAAGTCAGAAAACACTTTCTCTTGTGCTTTTTCACGCACAGAACAAGTATTGAATAAAATAATGTCTGCTTCTTTGACATTAGAAGTTTGCACTAAATCATCGCCTTCTGCCAAGACAGACAACATTTTTTCACTATCGTATTCGTTCATTTGGCAACCGAAAGTGCGGATAAATACTTTTTTCATGTTAGATTTCTAAGTTTCTAATAAGCTAATAATTACTGTACACGACGTCGAAAAGCTTCCCGCTCTTCATTAGTTAAAATCCAAATTTCTTCAATATTAT
Source organism: uncultured Neisseria sp. (assembly GCA_964563885.1). GTDB lineage: Bacteria > Pseudomonadota > Gammaproteobacteria > Burkholderiales > Neisseriaceae > CAZLYX01. The sequence continues at coordinate 18,274 of CAZLYX010000020.1, forward strand.
TTTCTTTATTACGGCGTATCCCTATCGGCTTACCAACATAGCCATATAATTTATTGCGCGTAACAAAGCGATTTTTTTCATTACGTACACGTACTCCAGAACTCACTTCTAAAGAAGTATTGTTACTTAGCCAGCCCAAAGTCAATACCTTTAACCATGATATGCCATCATTACTCAACACTACTTGTGGATAATTAACCTGTTTCAAGACAGCCATATCCATATCATTAGGCAAGCTTCTACCTGCAAAAGCCAGCGAACTGCACAATAATGCAGTTAACATAGTTAACCGTAAACCCATTACTTTCCCCAAAATAAAAACAAATGTTAATTATATGATACTTATCCTTATCACCACATAAATATCAAGATAAAAGCTTAGTGTTGTTCTTTTAAGTGTACAAAATAAGTGTACAAAAATTAAAAAGCAAAAACCAGCAAAAGCTGGTTTTTAGTCAAACAAATACATTATTCAGTTACTTCAGCAGCTTTATCAACTAATTCAACTAAAGCCAAAGGCGCATTATCACCTTTGCGGAAACCATACTTCAAAATACGAATATAGCCACCATTACGTTCGGTGAATCTTGGACCCAACTCATCAAATAACTTAACCACAACATCGCGATCACGAGTACGGTTAAAAGCTAAACGACGATTAGCCAAAGAAGGTTTTTTACCCAAAGTAATTAAGGGTTCAACCACACGACGTAACTCTTTGGCTTTTGGCAAAGTAGTTACAATAGTTTCATGAGCCAACAATGAGTTAGCCATGTTACGTAGCATGGCAGCACGGTGGCTGCTAGTACGATTTAATTTACGGTTACCGTTACGATGACGCATGTCATTTTCCTTTAATCTTCAAACTTAGGGCTTTTCTAAGCCGACAGGCGGCCACGCCTCTAACTTAGAACCCAACGTTAAACCTTTAGAAGCTAAAACTTCTTTAATTTCATTCAAAGACTTACGACCTAAATTAGGAGTCTTCAATAATTCAGTTTCTGTGCGTTGGATTAAATCGCCAATATAATAAATATCTTCAGCTTTCAGGCAGTTAGCCGAGCGTACTGTTAACTCCAAATCATCTACAGGACGCAACAGAATCGGGTCAATTGGAGGCGCTTTTTCTTCGACCTCTTCAACCGGAGTACCCTGCAAGTCGGCAAAAATAGACATTTGGTCAATCAAAATACGCGCAGCACTACGTACAGCTTCCTCAGGATCAATAGAACCGTCAGTTTCAATATCCAAAACTAAACAATCTAAGTCTGTACGTTGCTCAACACGAGCGGGCTCTACATCAAAGCTAACTCGACTGATGGGCGAAAAGCTCGCATCCAATTGAATTGCACCAATCTGCTTGTTATCATCCTTAGTACGACGATTAGAAACAGATTGGTAGCCACGACCTAACTCAACTTTGATTTCCATCTCAATAGAGCCACTTTCAGCTAAATGACAAATCACATACTCAGGATTCATGATTTCAACATCATGAGTAAGTTCAATGTCAGCAGCGGTAACGACACCAGCACCGGATTTTTTCAAAGTTAAAGTTACTTGATCGCGACCATGCAACTTAAATACCACCCCTTTAAGGTTCAGTAAAATATCAACAACATCTTCCTGAACACCGTCTAAGGTAGAGTATTCGTGTAGAACACCGGAGATAACTACTTCAGTCGGTGCAAAACCATTCATGGATGACAGTAAGATACGACGCAAAGCATTACCTAAAGTATGGCCGAAACCACGCTCAAAAGGCTGCATAGACACTTTGGCGCGGGTTGCAGACAAAGTATCGACATCAATTTGACGAGGTTTCAAGAATTCGGAAGTGCTGTTTTGCATTTAACTGTCCCTCACTTAACCAGCATTATTTAGAGTAGAACTCTACCACCAGCTGTTCATTAATATCGCCAGTCAATTCTGAACGATCCGGCATATTCTTAAATACGCCTTCCATTTTAGTAGCATCAACTGCAACCCAGCTTGGCATACCAATTTGTGCCGCCAACCCCAAAGCCTCTTGGATTCGAACCTGCTTTTTGGATTTCTCACGAATAGCGACCACATCACCTGCCTGAACCTGATAAGAAGGGATGTTAACTACTTGTCCGTTAACTGTTATTGCTTTGTGGGATACTAATTGACGTGCTTCAGCGCGAGTAGATCCAAAGCCCATACGGTATACTACGTTATCCAAACGTGACTCTAATAACTGCAGTAGCAATTCGCCAGTTGATCCTTTACGACGTGCAGCCTCTGCAAAATACCGACGAAATTGGCGCTCTAAAACACCATAAATACGACGAATTTTTTGTTTTTCTCGCAGTTGTAAACCATAGTCAGACAAACGAGTTCTTCTTGCACCGTGCTGACCAGGAGGGGAGTCTAATTTGCATTTAGACTCCAAAGAGCGACGCGCGCTCTTTAAAAATAAATCTGTGCCTTCGCGGCGAGCTAATTTACATTTAGGGCCGATATAACGTGCCATATCTCAATTACTCCAATATTAAATACGACGTTTTTTAGGCGGACGGCAACCGTTGTGTGGCAACGGGGTAACGTCGGTAATGCTGGTAATTTTGAAGCCAAGAGAGTTAAGCGCACGTACAGAAGATTCACGTCCTGGGCCTGGGCCTTTAATGCGAACTTCTAAATTTTTAACGCCATACTCTTGGGCAACTTTTCCAGCGGCTTCTGCTGCTACTTGAGCAGCAAATGGTGTGCTTTTACGCGAACCTTTAAAACCCGCACCGCCTGAGGTAGCCCAAGACAAAGCATTGCCTTGACGGTCGGTAATGGTAATGATGGTATTATTGAACGACGCATGTACATGCACGATACCTTCACTAACGGTTTTGCGTACTTTTTTGCGCACACGAGCTGTGTTTGCTTTAGCCATTAATCAAATCCTTAAAAATTATTTCTTACCAGCAATCGCTTTACGCGGACCTTTACGGGTACGTGCATTGGTACGAGTGCGCTGACCGCGACATGGTAGACCACGACGGTGACGCAAGCCGCGATAGCAGCCCATATCCATCAAGCGTTTGATGCTCATTGTAACTTCACGACGCAAATCACCTTCTACTTCATACTTGGCAATTTGTTCACGCAAAGCTTCTAATTGTGTTTCATCTAAATCTTTAACTTTTGTGTTGCCCTGAATTCCAGCAGTTTCACAAATTGATTTAGCACGAGTTGCGCCAATACCGTAGATGGCCTGTAAACCAATAACGATATGGGCGTTATTAGGGATGTTAACCCCCGCAATACGAGCCATATTTTTTCCTTTAAGGCAAAAAGTTGATAACTATATCATAAATCATCGATAACGGGAATTAACCTTGACGTTGTTTGTGACGTGGATCAGTACAAATTACGCGAACTACGCGATTACGACGGATAATTTTGCAATTACGACAAATTTTCTTAACAGAAGGCTGCACACGCATCATTTTTCCTTTCTATATATTAACGTGCTCGGAACACAATACGTGCCCGGCTTAAATCATAAGGTGTCATTTCAACAGTAACTTTATCGCCAGGTGAAATGCGAATATAATGCATACGCATTTTGCCTGAGATATAACCTAAAACAACATGATCGTTTTCAAGTTTTACTTTAAATGTTGCATTGGGTAAAGTCTCTAGGATCTCACCCTGCATTTGGATAGTATCTTCTTTAGCCATAGTATTATTTACGCAGTAATGATTTATCTGAACGGTTCATTAAGTGGTCGTACTGCTGAGTCATTCGGTAAGAAGCGATCTGAGTACTAAAATCCATAGTCACTACTACCAAAATCAACAAAGAAGTACCACCCAAATAAAATGGAATGTTCAAAGCTGTAGTTAAAATTTCCGGTATTAAACAAATTACTGTGATGTACAACGCACCAAACAAAGTCAAACGCAAAACAACCTTCTCTAAATATTTTGATGTTTGCTCTCCTGGGCGGATACCTGGAACAAATGCACCACTTTTCTTTAAATTCTCAGCCATTTCGCGCGGACTGAACACAAGCGCAGTATAAAAATAGCAAAAGAAAATGATAGCACTTGCAAACAACAGAATATAAATAGGCTGACCATGCTGCAACAACCCAGCTACTTTATTTAGAATACCATTTTGATCAGCAGAGCCGAACCAACTGAGTAAAGTAGATGGAAATAGAATAATGCTTGATGCGAAAATAGGAGGTATCACACCAGCCATATTTAATTTAAAGGGCATATGCGAATTCTGACCCTGCATTAAGCGGTTGCCTACCTGACGTTTTGCATAATGTACAGGAACCTTACGCTGTGCACTTTCAAAATAAACCACAATATAAATTAATACTAAAACACCGATCGCTATTGCCAATGCCATTAAATAGCTCATTGACCCTTGACTAGTTAAGGTAAGCATTTGTCCAATTCCCGAAGGAAGCCCAGACGCAATACCTGCGGTAATAATCAAGGAAATACCGTTTCCTATACCACGTTCTGTCATTTGCTCACCCAGCCACATCAAAAACATTGTGCCAGTAACCAAACATACAACAGTCGAAATATAAAATTCAAATTGAGAAACCACTACCACATTCTGTTGAAAAACAAACGCAGCAACGCCAAAACTTTGTAAGGTAGCTAATAATACAGTTCCATAACGAGTGTACTTCGTAACCACTCTACGGCCTGCATCGCCTTCTTTCTTTAAGCTTTTTAATGTGGGAATGATTTCAGAAGCCAATTGCATAATAATAGATGCTGAAATATAAGGCATGATGCCAATAGCAAAAATACTAAAGCGCTCGAGCGATCCTCCGGAAAACATATTTAACATACCCAGAATACCACCACCAGCACCTGCATATAATTTAGTTAGAGCGGCCGCGTCTACTCCTGGCACAGGAATATGTGCACCAATACGAAAAACGATTAATGCACCCAGCAAAAACATCAGACGATTTTTTAAGTCACCGAACTTTGCGAGTCCCGATGAAGATTGTTGACTAGCCACTTATATTCCAACCTTACTCTTCTATTTTACCACCAGCCGCCTCAATTGCAGATCTTGCACCTTTGGTGGCTTTAATACCACGCAAAGTTACAGCTCTATCAATACTACCAGAGGCGATTACTTTAACATTTAATGCATTAGCAGCAACAACACCAGCTTGCTTCAAAGCCAACACATCAATTTCATCAACAGCAATTAAAGCTAATTCACTCAAACGAACCTCAGCATTAAATGCTGCTGTTAATGATTTAAAACCACGCTTGGGTAGGCGGCGCTGTAAAGGCATTTGACCACCCTCAAAACCTACTTTGCTAAAGCCACCTGAGCGACTTTTTTGACCTTTATGACCACGACCACCAGTTTTGCCTAAACCACTACCAATTCCTCGGCCTACTCTACGCTTTGCGTGAGTAGAGCCTTCGCCTGGCTGAATAGTATTTAAAAACATCTTCTCACTCCACTTTCAAAAGGTAGCTGATTTTATTAATCATGCCACGATTTTCTGGGGTATCCAGTACCTCAACAGTATGCTCACGACGGCGCAATCCCAAACCTCGAGCACAAGCGCGATGTGACTCAATAGTACCAATTAAGCTTTTTGCCAAAGTCACTTTAATTTTTTTCTGTTCACTCATGGTTAGCACCTAAAATATCTTCAACTGTTAAGCCGCGTTTAGCAGCTATATCTGCTGGAGTATATAGCTTTGCCAATCCATCCAAAGTAGCCCGTACAATATTATATGGGTTAGTTGAGCCGTGAACTTTAGCAGAGATATTATGTACACCCATAGCATCAAATACCAAACGCATAGGACCACCAGCTTTCACGCCGCTACCTTCTTTTGCAGGCTGCATAAATACTTTAGTAGCACCGTGACGACCAATCACCTCATGATGGATTGTACCGTTTTTCAACGGAACTTTAATCAAGTTGCGACGTGCCTGATCCATAGCTTTCTGAACAGCTACTGGTACTTCTTTAGATTTACCCTTACCCATGCCGATGCGACCATCGCCATCACCAACTACAGTTAGAGCCGAGAAAGCCATAATACGACCACCCTTAACTACTTTAGTTACGCGGTTCACTGCAACCATTTTTTCAATTAAGCCATCACCGCGCTCTTCAATTTCATGTTTTGCCATTATCAGGTCTCCAAATCTTTATTAGAAGCTTAAGCCGTTTTCACGAGCAGCCTCAGCCAAAGCTTTCACACGACCGTGATACTGAAAGCCAGAGCGATCGAAAGCAACTTTATCAACGCCGGCGGCCTTCGCCTTTTCGGCAATGCGTTTACCTATGAGAGCAGCTGCTTCTGCATTACAACCCGATTTCAGGCTGCTCCGCACTTCAGCTTCTAACGTAGAGGCCTGAGCCAATACTGTATTGCCCTCTGCACTAATCACTTGGGCGTAGATGTGGTTATTTGTACGAAATACGCATAACCTCACCATATTCAAATCCGCTATACGAGCACGGGTTTTACGTGCGCGGCGGAGTCTTGTTTCATGTTTATTCATCAGTGAGCCTCAATTATTTTTTCTTGGTTTCTTTCATCGCTACCACTTCGCCTACATAACGCACACCTTTGCCCTTATATGGCTCAGGCGGACGGAAACCACGAATTTCAGCAGCAACTTGACCAACAACCTGTTTGTCAGCACCTGTTAAAACTACTTCTGTTTGAGAAGGAGTCTGCACAGTAACGCCTTCTGGCATTTCATAAACAATCGGATGTGAGAAACCTAATGATAAATTCAGAGTTTTGCCTTGAGCTTGAGCGCGATAACCCACGCCAATTAGCTGCAATTTCTTCTCAAAACCTTCTGAAACACCTTTTACCATGTTTGCAACTATAGCTCTAGTTGTGCCTGACATAGCATTTGACTGCTTAGACTGTTTAGTCGCAGAAAAGGTAATCTGGCCATCATTTAGCTGGATTTCCACATCAGATGTTAATGGAAAAGACAATTCACCGCCCTTACCTTTAACTGTTAACTTATCTGTTCCGAATTTCACTTCTACGCCAGCAGGAACAGTCACTGGATTTTTAGCTACACGTGACATTTATTTCTCCATTAGGCTACAACGCATAATAACTCACCACCGATGCCTTGAGAACGGGCTTTACGGTCAGTCATTACACCTTTGGAAGTACTAACAATAGCAACACCCAAACCATTCATAACAGTTGGAATATCACTAGAACCTTTATAAACACGCAAACCTGGGCGTGATACACGCTTAATTTGCTCAATTACAGGTCGACCTGCGTAGTATTTCAATTGAATTTCCAATATCGGCTTTGCATCAGCAGAAACCGCATACTCTTCGATATATCCCTCTTGCTTCAAAACTTCAGCGATAGCGCATTTTAATTTTGATGAAGGCATAGCAACTGCAACTTTATTTGCACGTTGTGCATTACGGATGCGAGTTAACATATCGGAAATAGGATCATGCATACTCATATATATTACTCCTATTACCAGCTGGCTTTAATAACACCCGGAATTTCGCCACGCATAGCGATTTCACGGATTTTGGTACGACCCAAACCGAATTTACGGAATGTGCCACGAGGGCGACCTGTCAATGCACAACGACGACGCTGACGAACTGGAGCAGCATTACGCGGTATAGCTTGAAATTTCAGGCGTGCTTCAAAACGCTCTTCATCAGTAGCATTTGCGTCATTTATAATGGCAAAAATTGCTTCACGTTTAGCGGCATATTTTTTTGCCAAATCAGCACGCTTTAATTCGCGATTTATAAGTGCTTTCTTAGCCATGATTATCCTTTAAACGGGAACTTAAACAACGATAATAAAGCTTTTGCTTCTTCGTCAGTTTTTGCAGTAGTAGTAATAGTGATGTTTAGACCACGCAGAGCATCAATTTTATCATACTCAATTTCCGGGAAGATAATTTGCTCACGGACACCCATATTGTAATTACCACGACCATCAAATGATTTACCATTCACGCCACGAAAATCACGCACACGAGGTAGCGAAATAGTGACTAAACGATCCAAGAACTCAAACATTTGTTCGCGGCGCAAAGTTACTTTACAACCAACTGGATAATCATCACGAATTTTAAAACCTGCAATGGATTTACGCGCTACAGTCACAACTGGTTTTTGACCTGCAATTTTTTCCAAGTCAGAAACAGCGTGCTCCATTACTTTTTTGTCCGCTACAGCCTCACCAACACCCATATTTAGTGTGATTTTTTCGATGCGCGGCACTTCCATTACTGATTTATAGTCAAACTGCTTAACCAATTCAGGAACGATAGTGCTATCATAAAACTCTCTTAAACGTGCCATTTCTTCTCCTTAAGCACCAATAACCGCACCAGTGGATTTGAATATGCGAACGCGCTTAACTTTGCCTTCGCCTTCAATCAACTTTATACCCACGCGGTCTGCTTTTTTAGATTCAGGATTAAAAATAGCAACATTAGAAATTGCCAAAGGCATATTCTTAGCAATGATGCCACCTTCAATGCCACGCATTGGGTTTGACTTCTGATGGCGTTTCGCAATATTCACGCCTTCAACTACAATTTTCTCACCCAAAATGCGCACAACTTGACCCTGTTTGCCTTTATCTTTGCCTGCAATCACGATTACCTGATCGCCTCTAATAATTTTGTTCATCGCCAGCCTTCCTTACAGCACTTCAGGCGCCAATGAAACGATTTTCATAAAGCGTTCATTGCGCAATTCACGAGTAACCGGGCCAAAAATACGAGTACCTAAGGGCTCCAGTTTGCCATTTAATAACACCGCAGCATTATTATCAAACTTAATTAACGCGCCATCAGGACGACGAACACCTTTTGCAGTACGAACAACCACTGCATTGTATACATCACCCTTCTTAACGCGACCACGTGGAGCCGCCTCTTTCACGGTCACTTTAATAATGTCACCAACCGAAGCATAGCGACGTTTAGATCCGCCTAACACTTTGATGCACATTACTCGACGTGCACCAGAGTTGTCAGCCACACCTAAGATGGTCTGCATTTGAATCATGTTATTACCTTTAAATTAACCAACTTAATTTACCATTTCAGGTAGCCAACAAACTTAGTAGCTTGTCATACATCCTGATACCGCGTGCGGTTCTAGTAAACCAGTCTTGGGCCCCGAGGGGAAGAACCTTTCAGCATAGAAACTGAAAGTTAAGAAACGAAGTTTACAGGCAAATTAAATTTGCTGCAAGCCTTCGTTTAAGTGCCTACTGTATAATAAATTATACAGCCTGCCCTTTCTCTAACAACTCTTTTACTATCCAAGATTTGGTTTTTGACAATGGGCGTGTTTCTGAAATCACAACCACATCACCGATACCATATTCATTTTGCTCATCATGAGCATGGATTTTAGATGAGCGACGAATAATTTTACCGTACAAAGGATGCTTAACTTTACGCTCTACTAATACAGTAACGGTTTTATCCATTTTGTCGCTTACCACTTTGCCTTGCAAAGTACGAACACTTTTAACTTCGCTCATTCCTTAGCACCTTTTTTACCCAGAATGGTTTTAACACGAGCAATATCACGTCGTACTTTTTTTAACTCACTGTTTTTAGCCAATTGACCGGTAGCATGTTGCATACGCAGACCAAATTGAGCTTTCAGCAAATCAAGCAAGTCAGTATTCAGTTGCTCAACAGATTTGTCTTTCAATTCATTTACGTTCATTATTGACCTACCTGTCTTACTACAAACACAGTCGGAATAGGCAGCTTAGCTGAAGCTAAAGCAAATGCTTCACGAGCTAACACCTCTGACACGCCATCCATCTCATACAATACTTTTCCTGGCTGAATTTCAGCCACATAGTACTCAACTGAGCCTTTACCGCCGCCCATACGTACTTGTATTGGCTTTTCAGTAATTGGCTTATCTGGAAACACTCTAATCCAAATCCGGCCACCACGCTTGATGTGGCGAGTCATTGCACGGCGAGCAGCTTCAATCTGGCGCGCAGTTAACCTGCCGCGGCCTACAGCCTTGAGCCCAAATTCTCCAAAGCTCACTTTATTGCCGCGAGTAGCAATGCCTGTATTGCGGCCTTTATGCTGTTTACGATATTTTAGCCTAGTTGGTTGCAGCATTACGACCACCTACCTTTCTTTGTCTCTTTTCTTGCTCAGGCTTAGCTTGTGTCTTATCAGTACCCTCACCTGTATATACCCAAACTTTTAAGCCTAGCACACCATAGGTCGTGTGTGCTTCGCTAGTCGCATAATCAACGTTTGCACGCAATGTATGCAAAGGAACGCGGCCTTCACGGTACCATTCACTTCGTGCAATATCAGCGCCATTCAAGCGACCAGAAGTCATAACTTTAATACCTTTGGCTCCAACGCGCATTGCATTTTGCATAGCACGCTTCATGGCGCGGCGAAACTGAACACGTTTCTCAAGCTGTGAAGCAATGCTGTCAGCAATAATTTGTGCATTCAATTCTGGCTTACGAATTTCTTCGATATTAACATGAACCGGTACGCCCATTAAAGCTTGTAAATCGCGTTTTAAAACCTCAATATCTTCACCTTTCTTACCGATGACAATACCTGGGCGCGCTGAATGAATAGTAATACGTGCCGATTTTGCTGGGCGCTCAATCACCACACGACCAACTGAAGCATTAGCTAAGCGTTTACGCAAATAATCACGCACATCAATATCTTGTTTTAAAATAGTCGCAAATTTATTACTTTTAGCAAACCATTTAGAAGACCAGTCTTTAGTTACCGCCAGGCGAAAGCCTGTAGGATGAATTTTTTGTCCCATAGCTTTTCCTTAATTGCCCACTGTTACACTAATGTGGCAAGTTTGTTTTTCGATGCGGTTACCGCGACCTTTAGCACGAGCTTGAAAACGTTTTAAGCTCGGCCCTTTGTCTATAAAGATCGTCACGACTTTTAATTGGTCAATATCAGCACCTTCGTTATGCTCCGCGTTAGCAATAGCAGACTCCAATACTTTTTTAATCAACTCAGCACCTTTTTTAGGACTGAATGCCAAGACATTTAAAGCCTGAGCAACTTCTTTACCGCGAATCAAATCTGCTACCAAACGAGCTTTCTGTGCAGAAATACGGGCATTTTTATGTTGTGCATTTACTCTCATGTTTTACCTTATTTCTTCTTAGCTTTTTTATCAGCCAAGTGGCCTTTAAAAGTACGAGTCAATGAGAATTCGCCTAGCTTATGGCCAACCATGTTATCACTAACAAAGACTGGCATATGTGTACGACCATTATGCACAGCAATAGTTAAACCAATAAAATCGGGCAAAATAGTAGAGCGACGTGACCACGTTTTAATCGGGCGCTTATCGTTGCTTGCACGAGCCGCATCTACTTTCTTGAGTAAATGCAAGTCTACATACGGGCCTTTTTTCAATGAACGAGCCATATCAATTAACCTTTATTCGAGTAACGGCTGCGAACAATCATATTGTTCGTGCGTTTATTGTTACGAGTACGGTAACCTTTAGCAGGTGTACCCCATGGGCTAACTGGCTCACGACCTTCACCAGTCTTACCTTCACCACCACCATGCGGGTGATCAACTGGGTTCATCACTACACCGCGTACGGTTGGACGAATACCACGCCAGCGATTAGCACCTGCTTTACCAATTTTTCTAAGACTTTGCTCTTCATTGCCTACTTCACCGACAGTAGCGCGACAATCCACATGAATTTTACGTACTTCACCTGATCGCAAACGAACCTGAGCATAAACACCTTCTTTAGCCAGCAACACAGCAGAGGTGCCCGCAGAACGAGCGATTTGCCCACCTTTACCCGGCTTCATTTCAATACAGTGAATCGTAGTACCGACAGGGATATTGCGTATTGGCAAAGCGTTACCAGCTTTAATTGCCGCTTCCGCGCCAGATACCAATACTGCACCAGCCTGAATGCCACGCGGCGCAAGAATATAACGACGCTCACCATCTGAATAACACAATAGTGCAATAAATGCAGTGCGGTTAGGATCGTACTCTATGCGTTCAACTTTAGCTGAGATACCATCTTTATTACGCTTAAAATCTACCATACGATAATGCTGCTTATGACCACCACCCTTATGGCGTACAGTAATATGGCCGTTGTTATTACGACCAGCGGTAGAGATCTTTTTTTCCAACAAAGGCGCATACGGGGCACCTTTATGCAAACCTTCTGCAACTACGCGAACCATGCCGCGACGGCCTGCAGATGTAGGCTTCATTTTTACAATAGCCATCTTCTTACTCCTTATCTGCAGCTACAGCGGCAGCTTCAAGGTCTATCTCTTGTCCGGCAGCTAGACTCACATAAGCTTTTTTAACATCACTGCGGCGACCAATGGTGCGGCCAGAGCGCTTTACTTTACCCTTAGTGGTCGTTGTGGCAACAGAATCGACTTCAACATTAAATAACAGCTCAACCGCAGCTTTGATTTCTGGTTTGGTTGCATTGAGCATTACTTTGAATGTCATTTGATTACGTTTTTCAGCCAGCAGATTGCTCTTTTCAGAAACAATAGGGGCTAAGATTACTTGCATTAGGCGTTGTTGATTCATACCCATTGCTCCTCTAACTCTGCAATCGCATCTTTTGTGATCAAAACTTTTTTATAACGCAATAAGCTGTATGGATCTGCTTGTTGTGCTTCCAAAACCATCACATTCGGCAGATTTCGAGAAGATAAATATACATTCTCATCTAGCTGCTTAGTAATGAATAGTATTTGCTCAAAGCCTAAGTTTTTCACTTGCTCAGCAAAAATTTTAGTTTTTGGAGTTTCAACAGAAAGATTATCAATCACCATCAGACGTTCATCGCGCACAAGCTGTGACAAAATAGCAGCCATACCAGCGCGGTACATTTTACGGTTTACTTTTTGAGTAAAGTTTTCTGTTGGTTTATTTGGAAATGCACGACCACCGCCACGCCAAATTGGAGAAGAAGTCATACCAGCACGAGCACGGCCCGTACCTTTTTGACGCCATGGTTTCTTGGTAGAATGTTTAACTTCAGCGCGCGTTAGCTGAGCACGATTACCTGAACGGGCATTAGCTAAAAACGCGGTAACTAACTGGTGCACCAAGGCTTCATTGTATTCGCGGGCAAATAGGGCATCAGAAGCAGTTAAGCTACCTGAAACTTGTCCTTTTGCATCAATTACTTTCAATTCCATTACGCACCTACCTTCACACTAGGACGAACTACTACGTCGCCATTTGCCGAACCCGGTACAGCTCCTTTAACCAATAACAATTGACGTTCTGCGTCTACACGCACAACCTCTAAGCATTGAATAGTAGCTTGGGCATTACCAAGTTGACCAGCCATGCGTTTACCTGGAAACACGCGGCCTGGGTCTTGACACATACCAATCGAACCTGGCACACGATGTGAGCGAGAGTTACCATGAGATGCGCGCTGTGAACCAAAATGATGTCGCTTGATGGTGCCTGCGAAACCTTTACCTTTTGATGTGCCAGTAACATCAACTAACTGACCAATTTCAAAGATAGCAACAGTAATATCATCGCCAGCTTTCAACTCGCCCAGCTTTTCTTCAGTCAACGCAAATTCAAAAAGACCACGACCAGCTTCGACACCTGCTTTAGCAAAATGACCAGCTTCGGTTTTATTAACGCGATTTGCTTTCTTCTGACCAAAGGTAACTTGAACAGCCACATAGCCGTCAGTATCTTTGGATTTTACTTGTGTGACGCGGTTAGCAGACATATCTAACACGGTTACCGGAACAGAAGCACCCTGTTCGTTAAACACGCGAGTCATACCTACTTTGCGCCCAACCAGACCTAAAGTCATGATTTTTTCCTTATAAAACAAAGGGGCCAATTACGATTGATTGACCTTAATTGCACAAAAAATGGACTTGGCAAAATTACCAAGTCCATAACTATACAATATTTTCCTCGATGAAATCAAGGAAAATATTGTTTAATAGAATTACTGTACTTTAATCTCTACATCCACACCCGCTGGCAAGTCTAACTTCATCAGCGCGTCAGTAGTTTTATCAGTCCAATCTACAATATCCATCAAACGTAAATGGGTACGAATTTCCAATTGCTCGCGTGAAGTTTTATTCACGTGCGGTGAGCGCAGAATATCGAAGCGTTCGATTTTTGTTGGTAGCGGAATCGGGCCTTTTACCACAGCGCCAGTGCGCTTAGCGGTTTCAACGATTTCCTGAGCTGAACGATCAATCAAGCTGTAATCATAAGCTTTTAAACGGATACGGATTTTTTGGTTTGCCATCAGTCAATATCCTTAAATTAAGCGATTATGCTAGACACAACGCCGGCGCCTACAGTACGACCACCTTCGCGA
>CAZLYX010000021.1:0-32441 GCA_964563885.1 uncultured Neisseria sp.
CAGTGAACACAATAAAAAAGCTGCTCTAAAAAGAGCAGCTTCTAAACAATAATCTTAAGTTAACCTTAAAATTAAGGTTTTATATATATTTAGCGTTTATGCAATGCTAATCTTATGAACATTGATTTCACCTTGGCTATTTAAACTCAAATAACCACCTTCATTGCCATACCAATCTTGTAATACATAACGTTTAATCGTTTGCCCGTTTACCAAGTGTTCATGTACATCGGGACGATGCGTATGACCATGAATTAAAATAGGCGTTTGGCTATGATGAGCAAAGTATTGTTGTAACAACGCTTGAATACCTTCTTCGGTGGCATCAGACATTTGGCTTTTGCCTTCAGCTGTTTTGCTTACTTCGCTCATTTGACGAATTTGTTCTGCCATCATTTTTCGCTCTGCTAAAGTCTTCGCCAAAACACCGGCTTGCCATACTGGATGACGCGCTTGTAAGCGAAATTGTTGGTAAGGCAAATCATCGGTACATAATTCATCACCATGTACAAATAAGTAAGCTTGCCCATACAACTCAGCTACATATTGCTCAGGCAGCAAGGTTACCCCGCTAGCCTTTTCGAACTGCTCACCCAATAGAAAATCACGATTGCCATGTAGCAAGTAAACTGGTGTTTTTTCAGTAAATGATTTTAGTGCGGTGCAAATGCTGTCAATAAAAGGGCTGCTGTCATCATCTCCTACCCATGCATCAAAAAAATCACCCAAAATATACAAAGCATCTATGCGGCCTTTCCATTCATCCAAAGACTGAAAAAACAGTTTATTTAACTGCGTTTCTTGTTCTGATAAATGTAAATCAGAAATAAAAATAGTTTGTGAAGTCATAAATTAATTACTCTTTAACAAAACGGTTGTATAAATGTCAGTATCAAAGCCAGCATAGGATTTATGCTTTACAGCTAAGATAGGTCGCTTAATCATGCTAGGTTGTTCTATCAGTAATTGCAGCGCACCTTGTTGGCTTTCGGCTGCTTGTTTCTGCTCTTCACTTAGCTTGCGCCAAGTAGTGCCGCGTTTATTCAATAGCACTTGCAACGGAATATCATTTAACCATTGCTCTATTAATGCTATAGATGGCGGGCTTTTCTTAAAGTCAGCAAAAGTATAATCGACTGCATGCTCGGCCAACCAAGCACGCGCTTTTTTAACAGTATCGCAATTAGGAATGCCGTACAATGTTATTATCATCATCACGTTTCATGCTGTTTCAGACAGCTTTATTGTAAAGGCTACCTGAACGTTTGTCATTGTGGGCTGCAAAAGTACTTGTATACCTAGCAAAAAAAAGGCTATTCTTAATATGTTAAATGTAAATCTATACGGAGCAAACATGAAAAAATCTACACTCATTGTCATGCTTAGCGCTACAGCTTTATTAGCGGCTTGTTCTGGCAAACATGAAGCCGGTAAAAGTGAGTTTAAAAAAGCCATTAACCAAGCCGTGCAACAGCGTCGCGTTTGTTTACCAGTTCCATTGGAGTTGCTCACTAAGCAAGGTGTGCCAATGAGCGCCAAGGTGCTATTGGGTGAATCTGAGATTCATATCTACGAACGCAACATTAAGGGCGAGCATATTAATAAACAGCCTATGAATCAAATGGGTATTTTAGTTGGTAAAGATTTTTATAAACTAGCCCGCACTGAAGTAGACACAGCCACTTACGATAACTTTACATTATCCAAAGATATTTATATCTTAACTGATAAAGGTCGTCAACAAATTCAAACTAGCCCTCAAGGGCCATTGCTATGCTTAGGCAAAGAAGAAGTTAAAGAAATTAACTGGTATACCGAGCCCACACCTTCCAATGGCGTAACCATTTCAAAAGTATCTTACCAAGCCGAATTTAAACCTGAAAGCTGGGCAAAAAAACTGCTTAAAGAAGATGACGAAACATGGGAAGATTTGAAAGAAATGCGTAAAAAAACAGCTACTATGGTTAAAACCAGTGATGGCTGGCGCGACATCCACGAATTATATTAAGTGCTTAATTATCCCCGTCATTGCACGGGGATTTTTTCAGGTAGCCTTTGGCCTAAGCAGTGGCTCAGACAATAAGGACAAAGTGCTTAAAAAATGCTATCCTAAGTCGTTTATATCCTAACGCGTTAGCTACTTGCTCGTGTATCCTGTAATAATGAAAAAGCTCATACTGATCTCTGTGCCCATTGTGGCCGCTCTTGTACTTGGTACAAATTACTATTTTGGAATAAAAGCTGAAGAAAGCCTAACCGAACAAAAGGATTTGCTGTCTAAATCCAGCTTTATAACCATTGAATCTCATCAATATGAACGGGGCTGGTTCAGCTCTACTCAAACCGCCGTCATTCGATTAAAGCCTACATTGCTGCATAATGTGCGCCCGTATCTTCCCGATAACTTAAGCAAAGTATTCAATGAGCCGATAACGGTTGTGAATCACGTTCAACACGGCCCTTTGGCTGGCGGCTTTCGTTTTGCTCAAGCTCACGTAAAAACAGAATTTCAATACCAACCTGAAGTCGCTAAAATTTTAGCACGGTTTTTTGGTGAGCACGCTCCAGCAACACTCAGCAATACTATTGCGTTTGGTGGCAAGGGTGAATATCAATTAAATATTCCTGCTTTTGACTATGAAGAGCTTTCAGGCATCAAACTAAACTGGAAAGGCTTGAGCAGCACTATCAATTACAAGCGTCATTTCGATGCTTTTTCTGCCACATACCGCATGCCTGCACTGCATGTAATCTTAGCCGACAAGGGAGATTTCGCCCTTGAACAACTTGACATAGACACCAATACAACTGCCGGCACCAATGGCTTGGCGCTTGGCGACAGCAGTGTTAAAGTGAAAAAATTTGCGGTGCAATGGAAAGAAGGCATAGATTACAACGTTAAGCTCAATGAGCTGGTTAACTTGGTAACTGACTTACAAATTGGTGCGTTTATCAACCCTAATGGCACGGTAGCACCTTCACAAATTACCCTAGACCAACTTCAATTCAACACCAAAACCACAGAAAATGGCGCATTCATCAATAGCGAAGGTCATTTCCAATTTAAAAACTTAGCTTATGGTAAAGAGCTATACGGCCCCTTAAACATTAATGTGCTTGCTGAACATTTAGATGCTAAAGGTCTGATTGCGATTAAAACCAAAATGTCTGAAATTGCAGACAAGCAAATGAGCAACGAAGAAATTCAAAATACGTTATTACACACCGTCAGAACCGATGCATCCCCACTGTTTACTCAAAACCCAGTAATTCAAGTTAAAGCGTTTGATTTTAAAATGCCCGATGGCCAAATTAAAGTAAATGGTAAGCTCAGCTTTAATGGTTTGCAAACGCCCGATCTAAATGACTTCAATGTCATGGTGCGCAAAACTCATGCAGATTTCAATGTGCATGTGCCGCAAAAAATACTGGAACAACTGGCCATTAATCAAGCCCGCACTATTTTTAGTGTTAATCCTGAAGATGAAGCAGCGGGCTTAGCCAATATTAATGATATTAACGAGACCTTGCGCCTAATGGTAGACAGCACCATCAACTCAATGGCACGAGAAGGCTACCTGAAAAGAAATAATGGCAATGTTGACATGCGGATTAATCTAAAAAACAACGAGCTGTACTTAAATGATAAATTATTTAAAAATGAACCAGAGCCTGAATTAAATGATGAAGACTTATTGTCAGAAGATGAGCTAGCTGCAGAAGTAGCAAATACCTCATCAGCCAGCGCACCACTTTCAAACGCTAATAAACCCTAAGTAAATATCGTTGAACGATCAATTTAAACTATAGATACAAAGGCTACTTGAATCTTTCAGGTAGCCTTTGTTATGATATTTTTTCTTCTAGACAAAGCCCGATTATGAAACAAGCTTTTATCTTAAGCGACTGTGAATTGCCTGAATGCGATGAAAAAACATATGCGCTGCTGGTGGCTAATCCAACCAAAGGCCATCACTTTATCGCCCAAACTGAACAGCGCCAATTTGCTTTTAATACCCAAGTAAATCCACAAAACCAGAACGTCTACCGCTGGCCTTTGTCTCGCTTTTATAAACCTTACAAAAGCGAGATACTGAGCGTTAACATTGAAAACAATCTTGAAGTAAACAACTTATATACGCTGGCTTTTCTAGAAGGAGACGGTGGTAAACAATATAATTTAGAAAGTTGGTTCAACCGTTATGAAAGCGGATATGAAGATGCTTGCGCGGCGTTGCGTTTACTTGAGCCTCACACTCAGCCAGCAAACAAACAGCTGATGCAGATTTTAAAACTAAAACTATTGGGTATATTACGCAATCCTTATAATAAAAAAAATGTTTTAGTGCATCATTTTTATAAAAGCTTAGCACAGTATTTACCTCAATCTAACCCTGCCTTTAGCCACCTTATTGCTGCGCGTCCAGCTGAACGAGTTCAGCGCATCATCAGCTCATTTCAATTTACTTTGCCTGAATATACCCAATGGCTGTCTAATTTATACGCCATGCTCAGCGAAGGTATTCACCAACCTTCTTTATTTGATCAACTATTTAGTGCGCTTTTCGCAGATTCTAATGCTGTTAACATCGAGCTTTATCGTTATTCCGATGCAGGCCGCTACTGCTATTTTTCTGATAGCGGTTATTGTTTACAAGCTTCCAACCAGAGTTTAAGTATTGGCTTCGGTATTGCCGCTGATTTATTCGCCATTGTGCATGTGAGCCGTTATCACTGGGAGAATCTTGCTGCTTATTTAACCATCAGTTTGCCAACATTAAAAAACACTGTGAGCATCCATGATAATCAACATATTCAACGTATAACCTATAATAGATTGTGTATCCGCCAAGCTCATGAAGCAGTGTATGGTAAAAGCAATCTAAACGAGGCTTTTTTATAGCCAGCTTTAACAATAAGCTCATTTATTCTTGTACAACATAAAAGGCTACCTGAAAAAATTCAGATAGCCTTTGTATTAACACAACAAGCAAACTGTATACTTAAAATGCAACGTAAGTAGTCGGATTAACCGGCTTACCATTTTGACGTACTTCAAAATGTAATTTAGTACGATCAGCATCGCTATTACCCATTCGAGCAATCGCTTGTCCACGCTTTACTGTTTGGCCCTCTTTAACCAATAACGCTTGATTATGACCGTAAGCTGTTAGGAAAGTAGGATTATGTTGCACAATCACTAAATTGCCATAGCCACGCAAACCTGAGCCAGAATAAACCACTTTACCATCTGCGGCTGAGACCACTGCTTGACCTGCCGTACCAGCAATATCTACACCTTTGCTGGCGCCGCCAAAGTTGGCAATAACATTACCTGAGGTTGGGCGCTGCCAAGTTATGCCAGATACAGTGCGCGTGCTACCAGCTGCTACAGCTGGTGTGCTGGCTGTCGGCGCTGTTTGAGTGGGTGTAGTTGCAGGTGTTGAAGAAACCACTACCGGCGGCGTTACCGTTGCCACAGGATTAGAGCTGCTTGCACCTGCTGTGTAGCCGTCTGGCTTCACTCTCAACACTTGGCCTACACTAATAGCGTTTTCAGGTAAATTATTCCATGCACGTATATTGTCCTGGCTAATGCTATAGCGCTTTGAAATATTGTAGACTGTATCGCCGCGTACAACTGTATGGGTTGCTGCATTGATATCTACAGGTGCATTAGACGGAATATAAGCGCCACTCGTGCCTGCTGAAGCAGGTGGAGTATATGGAGCAGGCGTCGTACTGGCGGATTCGCTAGCGCCAGGAGTATAAGGAGCTGCACCATAAGGATTGGTGCCTGAAGCAGTCGAATCGATTGTGCTGCTATCAGTTGTGCCTGATATAACTGGGGCGGCCGGTTGTTGGAACCAAGAGCAGGCGCCCAATGTTAAAATAAGGGCAATGCTACCTGCGCGGAATACGGTTTGTTTTACCATGTTTCATTCACCTTCTTAAGATTCAATTTTATTACAGTACGGGCGTCATCATAATATAAAGCAACCCAAATACTCAAGTATTTAGCAATTTATTGCAATTACGTACCATTAATTAAGGGTACAAAATTAACTTCTTGAACACATGTTTCTAGATAACCTTGGGCAGTTTTCTCGATTAACCATAAATATTGTACACCACCTTCGTCTAACGGCAGCACCATTCGCCCGCCAATAGCCAATTGCTGCAACAAGGGCAACGGAATTTCGTTCGGGGCCGCAGTCACCAAAATGCCATCAAAAGGGGCAACTTCAGGCCGCCCTAAATAGCCATCTCCGCATGCCAAACGAGCTTTAGCCAGTAACCCAGACGCTCGCAAATGCCGTTTCGCACGCTCATGCAAAGGCCTCAATCGCTCTATTGAATAAATTTCAGGTAAGCCTAAGGCCAACAAAACAGCGGTTTGATAACCACATCCTGTTCCTATTTCTAAAACTTTATTCATATTTTTTGCGTGTTTGCCCAATAGTAGTTCCGTCATTTTAGCAACAGTGTAAGGCTGGGAAATCGTCTGCCCTAAACCCAACGGAAGTGACATTTCATCGTAAGCGCGTGTGCGCAAGGCTTCTTCAACGAATAAATGGCGAGGAACATTTGCCATGGCTTCTAAAACAGTATTGCCAATACCCATGCTTGCTAAACGCTCAATCATTCGCTCGCGTCGATTTTCAAAACCAATCCAATGACTTTCCTGCATCAGTTTTCCATCTCCAACCAATATTGAGCCACGTCACCCATCTGATTATAGGCAGTTAAGTCAATTTGCAAAGGGGTGACGGTGATGTATCCAGCTGTTGATTCACCAAAATCAGTACCATCTTCACGATCTGCTATTTCTCCAGCTGGCCCAATCCAATAAATTTCATCACCGCGAGGATTTCTGGCTGGCACAATGCTTTGAACATGGTGGCGTCTGCCTAAACGTGTCACTTTTAAACCTTGTATTTCCGAAGGTGCTACAGGAGGAATATTAATGTTCCATAAAATCGGCTGAGTAGGTGGGTGCTTAAGCAGATGCGATAACAGCATCCAAACCGCCTTTTCAGCAGTGTCCCAATAACGCCCACTATAATCATTCAAAGAAAATGCCACCGCGGGAATACCTAATAAATAAGCTTCAGTAGCAGCGGCAACTGTTCCGGAATAAAGAGTGTCATCACCCATATTAGCGCCATTATTAATGCCAGATAAAACCAAGTCTGGTTTAAAATCTGGTATGGCATGCAATCCTAAATGGATACAGTCCGTAGGCGTTCCGGTGACATAATAAAAACCATTTTCTGCTTGGCGTATGTGCAAAGGGCGATCTAACGTTAATGAATTACTGACTCCGCTGCGATCGCGCTCAGGCGCAACCACACGCACATTAGCGAATTCGGCAGCCACCCTAGCTAAAATTGAAATCCCTTTGGCGAGATACCCATCATCATTACACACTAAAATATTCATGCGCGTCTTTCTCCGAGTACTAATTTACAGACACGCATGATGTATTGTCTATAAATCCACACTCAACAAGCTTTTTAGCAGGCTACCCGAAAGAAATAGGCTACCTGAAAACAGGGATACCTGCACTATTATTATGCAGGTATCTTACTTTTTATTATATTATTAATAGCATTTTTAAAACAATTATATTAACTTTTACTTTACTGCTGACTCAAAATATTTTTACTCATCATTATCTTGTGACTTGCTTACTAGCTTAATTTTACCATTAACCAGCTGCAAACGTTTAGAACCAGCTTTGGGCTTAGATGACATGCCGGGTTTATCTGATTTGGGAGCAGTCTGTTTTTTCGGTGGCGTTTTTGCTTCACTTACTTGTTTGGCTGGCTCTGATTTTACTGGTTGCTTTGGCTGATGCGCTGGTTTGCGTTGAGATTTAGTCACTGGTGATCGCTCATTAGCCTTAGGCTTAGTACGACCCTTAGCACCAACCACTCCACCCTCAACCAAAATTAAATCAATTTTACTCGTATCCAGATCAGCACGAGCCACCTTAACCACTACTTCATCACCCATACTAAAACGGGTTCCGCTGCGTTCACCTTCTATCGCCATAATTTCAGGACGATAATTAAAGTAGTCTTCACCCAAATCGCTAATATGAACCATTCCATCAATATGGATATCTTCCAAAGTAACAAAGATACCAAAGCTTGCCATACCAGAAATACGGCCTTTGAATGTCTCACCAACTTTATCTTGCATGTAATATGTTTTTAGCCAATTTTCAACATCGCGGCTAGCATCATCGGCACGGCGCTCATTAACCGAACACCTTACACCCAAAGCTTGCCATGATTTAGGTTCATAAACAGTACCATTTAAAATAGCTTTGATTGAACGATGTATTGTTAAATCTGGATAACGGCGAATAGGAGAAGTAAAGTGAGCGTAGGCTTCATAAGCCAAACCAAAATGCCCATCACTGTGTGGTTCATAAACAGCTTGCTGCATTGAGCGCAACAGCATCACTTGTAACAGCTCATGATCTGGGCGATCTTTAATCTGCTCAGCCAATACAGCATAATCTTTAGGGATAGGCTTATCGCCACCACCCAAACTCAAACCCAATAAACCTAATTGCTCACGCAATACAGTCAATTTCTCAGGTGTTGGCCCCATATGATTACGAAACAAACCTGCGTGTTTATTGGCAATTAAATACTCAGCTGCACATACGTTTGCAGCCAACATGCATTCTTCAATCAGCTTATGCGCATCGTTGCGCACAACTGGCACAATTTTATCTATTTTACCATTGTCATCAAAAATCATCTGCGTTTCAGTGCTTTCAAACTCCATTGCACCACGCTGCTGACGTTTGCTGTTTAAAACTTGAAATAATTTGTGTAGCGTTCCTAGCTGTTCTTTATAGGGATAATCACCATTACTTTGCAACCAATCCCACACCTGATTATATGTTAACCGAGCATGCGATCTTATTACAGCTGGATAAAATTTATATTCTTTAATATTACCTGCATAAGTAACCACCATCTCGCAGACCATGCACAAGCGATCTACATCTGGATTTAAAGAACAAATGCCATTAGAAAGTTTTTCAGGTAGCATCGGGATAACTCGACGGGGAAAATACACACTCGTCGTTCGCTCTTGTGCATCGTGATCAATTGCATCGTCTGGGCGAACGTAATGACTTACATCGGCAATAGCCACAATCAATCGATAATTACGGCCTACTTTTTCAGCATATACCGCATCATCAAAATCTCTTGCTGTTTCACCATCAATGGTTACTAAAGACAGCTCACGCAAATCAACACGGCCTTGGTGTTCAGAACTTAATACTTGATCAGAAATATGTTCTGCTTGGCGTTCACACGCTTCTGAAAACTCATAAGGCAAGTGGTGTTTACGAACAGCAATTTCAATTTCCATACCACTGTCTGCGTAATCCCCCAGCACCTCTATTAATTTAGCCACACCTGGGCGGTGACCATCAGGATAGACCTCAATTCGAGCAACCACTACTTGCCCTTCTGCTGGATTCAAATCCAACAGCGAATCTGGTTCTAAAATTATACTTTGTACAAGCCGCTGGTCTTCCGGCTCTAAAATCGCAACACCACGTTCTCGATGAAAACGACCCACAACATCTTTTTGAGCACGTTCAATAATATCAACAACTTGCCCTTCACGGCGACCACGTCTATCGGTTCCTGCTGGGCGAACGGTAACAGTATCACCATGCATCACACCGCGCATTTGGCGGTCATACAAAACAAAATCGCCTTGTCCTGTAGGCGTAAGCGGCACAGCAAAACCAAACCCGTCTTTATGTGCTTCTATGCGACAAGTAAGCAGCTCTAATTTCTCAGCAACACAGACTAAACCACGTCGATTAATTAAAACTTGTCCTTCGCGTGCCATCGCTTTAATGCGGCGCTCAAAAAACTCCAATTCAGGCTCAGTAATAAGCAGCTTTTCTGCTAGCACGGGCACTTTTACAGGCACGCCCAGATCTTCCAAAAGCTGGATAATCCATTCTCGGCTGGGTAGTGGTTCTTCATAGCGCTGCTGTTCACGAGCCAAAAATGGGTCTTTTTGTCGTAAATTTAAGGGATGGATTTTTTTTTGCATTTTGATGATTGACAATCTTTTATTTGAATATATAATGCACAACTTCACTAAAGTAACACTTTAACGCAAACAGTAGATTAATGCAAAGCCCAGGTGGCGGAATTGGTAGACGCGCTAGCTTCAGGTGCTAGTATCCTCACGGGTGTGGAAGTTCGAGTCTTCTTCTGGGCACCATTGCTTTAATTAATCGTATAAAATATTGCCTAATTGGCAGTGTTGAGTAGATATAAAAACCTATCTATGCATGTGAAAGTTTGTGTTTTTGCTGTGAACCAAATAATTCAAGCCGGCTACGATTGTGAGCCGGTTTTTGATTATGTGATTATTGCCAGCCAATACGAAGCATCGTATAATCGCGCTCTCATTGATTTGGCTGTAATCAGCAATAAAGCAATATAAACGGAGAGGTGGATGAGCGGTTGAAATCGCACGCCTGGAAAGCGTGTATACGTGAATAACGTATCGAGGGTTCGAATCCCTTCCTCTCCGCCACAGAATATAAAAACCGTCACTTTTGAAAAAAGGACGGTTTTTATTTACACACTTAATATTCTGATGATTACTATGTATCTACCCAATAAATATTCAAAAATAACGTATTCAGGTAGCCTATCAACAGCAATGCCGTTACAAAATATCATTCTATAAATTAAAATCACGTTACGGTTAATATCAAACGATCACAACGTTCTTGTTGTGACTATGTATCTTAAATAACCTATATAAACCCTTTTCTAATTTCTAAACAAAAGGCTACCTGAATATCTTCAGGTAGCCTTTATATGTAAGTAGCTATTAAATTAAACCAACTTGGCTTTAACCCAATCACTCACACCATCTAAAACTTCAGGTAGCTTGCTGGCATCGGTTCCGCCAGCTTGCGCCAAATCAGGTCTGCCCCCACCTTTACCACCTACTTGCTCGGCAACAAATTTAACTAAATCTCCCGCTCTTACTTGGCCCACTAAAGGCTTAGACACACCAGCACACAATGCAATTTTGCCATCATTAACGGCAGCGAGCAGCACAACAGCTTTATCTGATTTACCTGTTAAATCGCTGACAATATCGCGCAAGGCGGCGGCATCGGCATCAATTTGAGCGACTACTAAATCAGCAGATCCTAAGTCTTTAGCATTATCGAGAAGCGCGTTGCCAGCGTGTTTCGCCAATTCAATTTTAGCTTGGCTTAATGATTTTTCTAATTGCTTACTCTGCGCAGCTTGAGCGTGGATTTTGCTCAATACATCTTTTTCAGTTTGCGCTTTCACTTCACCAATAATTTCTTTCAATAAGCGCTCTTGGTCTTGCGCCCACTGCAAAGCGTTCAAGCCAGTGATGGCTTCAATTCGGCGCACACCCGCGGCAATGCCGCCTTCAGAAATAATTTTAAACAAGCCAATATCGCCAGTACGAGCAACGTGGGTACCGCCGCATAATTCAGTGGAAAAATCACTCATTTTCAACACCCGCACTTCGTCGCCATACTTTTCACCAAACAACATCATGGCACCGCTTTGTTGAGCTTCTTCCATGCTCATCACATCTGCGCATACTTCAACGTTGGCTAAAACAGCTTGATTTACACGACGTTCTATTTCAGCAATTTCTTCAGCCGTCACTGGTTGTGGATGCGAGATATCAAAGCGTGTTAGTTGCGATGTAACCAACGAGCCTTTTTGTTCAACATGGCTGCCTAATACATCTTGCAACACTTTGTGCATTAAATGGGTGGCGCTATGGTTGCGCATATTGGCATTGCGAATATCATTGTCAATTTCAGCGTCAACAGCATCACTCACTTTGAGGCTACCTGAAACCACGACGCCAAACTGGCCGAATACTGCCGCTTTGATTTTTTGAGTATCGCGTACTTCAAACACGCTGCTGGCAGATTTAATCAAACCAACGTCACCTACTTGACCACCGCTTTCGGCATAAAATGGCGTATTGTCTAATACCACCGCGCCAATTTCACCTTCTCGCAACTCATCCACAGCATCACTACCACGATACAAAGCCAACACTTTGGCTTGAGTGCGACGCTCGGTGTAGCCTTTAAATTCAGTATCATCACCAGCATAAGCCAATTGCGTATCTGCTTTGAAATTTTGAGCAGCACGGGCGCGAGTACGTTGCGCATCCATTTCACGCTCGAAGCCTTCGCTGTCTAATTCAATACCTAATTCGCGCGCCATATCGGCAGTTAAATCATAAGGAAAACCATAAGTATCGTAGAGCTTAAATACATGTTCGCCTGGAATCATTAGCTTGCTGCTATCAAGGTTTTCTTTCAGGTAGCTATCTAAAGCAAGCGCATAAGGCGCAGCACCTTCTATATGACGTTGATTCAGCACATCATCAATTTCAATAGTAATGCTTTCGTTGAGGCTACCTGAAACCTGCGGCTGTACGACAATTTGTTTTTTGCCGCCAATATCTCTGGCACTGGCCATAAACATACTGCCATCGCTGGCTTGTAATTTCAGCTTTTGGCTACCGCCATAAGCGGGCAACAATGATTCTAATTTGGCAAATTTCATGCCATATAAAACCTTAGCAAATAAATCTAAACCTGTTTCTAAAGTTTGACCAAAGCGGGTTTCTTCCGCTTTTAATGTTTCCATGATTTTGGTTTGTGCTTCTTTTAACTCAGGATAAGCAGCGCCCATTTCAGCTACTAAATCAGGTACAAGCTTATAGAAAAACGCATTTTTCTGACCAAGTTTATGACCATGACGCACAGCACGACGAATAATACGGCGCAACACATAGCCACGGCCTTCGTTGCCTGGCAATACACCATCGGCAATCAGAAATGAACATGCACGAATGTGATCAGAAATAACTTTTAAGCTTGGCGTATCTTGGTTAAATGGCACATCTGTTTCGCGTGCAGCTGCTTTGAGCAAGCCCACAAACAAATCAATTTCATAATTACTGTTTACATGTTGCATCACCGCAGCCATGCGCTCTAAACCCATACCTGTGTCTACAGATGGCTTGGGCAGCGGATTCATAGTGCCTTGTATATCACGATTAAACTGCATAAACACGCAGTTCCAAATCTCAATAAAACGATCGCCGTCTTCTTCAGCCGATCCTGGTAAGCCGCCCCAAACATGGTCGCCATGATCAAAGAAAATTTCTGAACACGGGCCGCAAGGGCCAGTGTCGCCCATTTGCCAGAAGTTATCAGAAGCATATTGAGCACCGTGGTTATCGCCAATGCGAATAATGCGCTCGGCTGGCAAGCCAATTTCATTTAGCCAAATATTGTAGGCGTCATCATCTTCAGCATAAACCGTGGCGATAAGCTTTTCTTTTGGCAAATTGAGCCACTGTGGCGAAGTTAAAAACTCCCAAGCAAACTTAATAGCATCTTGTTTAAAATAATCGCCAAAGCTGAAGTTACCCATCATTTCAAAAAAAGTATGGTGACGAGCGGTATAGCCAACATTTTCTAAATCATTGTGTTTACCGCCCGCTCGCACGCATTTTTGTGCGGTAGTGGCGCGATTGTAAGAGCGCTTGTCAAAACCCAAAAACACGTCTTTAAATTGGTTCATGCCCGCATTGGTAAACAGTAACGTTGGATCATCATGTGGCAGCAACGAGCTTGATGGCACAATTTGATGGCCTTTGGTTTCGAAAAATGTAAGAAATTTTTGGCGTAATTCGACGGTGTTCATATGGCTTTTCTATGCTAATTGGAATCATTGAAAACAGTTTCAGATAGCCTTGTTAGCAGTAAAGGCTACCTGAAGAATTTGGGTTTATTTTACCGCAGATTCATCCCCTCGCCTACCCAAAAATCCCTATTTCCTCTATACTTGCGCCTTTCTTAACATTTTGATAAAGGATATATCAATGGCAAAACATTTGATTTTTAATAGCCTTGCTCTGCTCGCGCTTGTAGCATGTGGTGGCAAGGCTGATGAGAAACCGCCTAACGCAGCGAGTGCGCCTAAAAGTTCTATTCAAACAACGCTTCCTGAAACAGCTTCATTAAAAATTTACAACTGGTCTGACTATGTCGATCCTGCCACGGTAACTGCATTCGATAAAAAATTTCAGATCAAAACCTCTTACAGTTATTACGACAGCGACGAATCACTAGAAGCCAATGTATTAAGCGGCAAGTCTGGCTACGATTTAGTTGGCCCGTCAAACGCTTTTATCGGCCGCCAAATCAAGGCCGGTGCATACCAAAAAATCGACAAATCCCTGATTCCCAATTACAAGCTGGTCAATCCAAAATTATTAGAAATGATGGCCGACATTGAGCTCGCCAACGAATACTCTGTACCTTTCTTCTGGGGCACCAATACTTTTGCCATCAACGAAGACAAAGTAAAATCAGCCCTTGGCACCGACACGCTGCCTGAAAATCAATGGGATTTGGTGTTCAATCCAAAATACACCGCCAAACTTAAACAATGCGGCATCAGCTATCTAGACAGCGCTGCTGAAATGTATCCAATGGCGTTGCATTATTTAGGCAAATCGCCCAACAGCAACCAAGCTGAAGACATTGATGCAGCAACCCAATTACTCAAACAAAACCGTACCAACATCAAACGCTTCACCTCATCCGGTTTTATCAATGATCTCGCACGCGGCGATATGTGCGTTACCGTAGGTTTTGGTGGCGACTTAAATATTGCCCGACGCATGGCTCAAGACACCAGCACTAAAATTAAGATTAAAGTAATGATGCCTAAAGAAGGTGTTGGTATTTGGGTAGATTCTTTCGCTATCCCCGCCGATGCCAAAAATGTGCTCAACGCACATCGCTACATTAATTACACGCTTGAGCCAGCAGTGGCTGCACAAAATGGTAATTTTGTTACCTATGCGCCCTCAAGCTTGCCAGCACGTGAATTAATGGAAGCACAGTATCGCGATGACAACACTATTTTTCCAACTGATGAAGATTTGAAAAATAGCTTCCTTATGATTCCTTTTGAAACTGAAATGCTGAAAAAAATGGTACGCAACTGGCAAAATATTAAAGCGGGTCGTTAACCTTCTTTGCTTACTATTAAGGCTACCTGAATGGCTTTTCAGGTAGCCTTTGTCGTACAATAGCTTTATCTTTATTCCAAGGTCGCCACATACAATGCTCAGCTATCGTCATGCTTTTCATGCCGGCAACCATGCCGATATCCTCAAACACTTCACCCTTTATTTAGCGCTGGAATATTTCAATCGTAAAGACAAACCTTATTGGTATATCGACACCCACAGCGGTGCTGGTTTATATGATTTACGTAGCAATGAAGCACAAAAAATTGGCGAGTACCAACAAGGCATCGCCAAGCTTGAAACGGCAACCCAGCTACCTGAAAGCTTACAAGCCTTTTTAGAACACTTAAAAAACACACTACCACAAACCAATTTATATTGCGGCTCACCATGGCTGGCACAATCGCTTACCCGCAGCAGCGACAAATTGCGTTTATTTGAGCTGCACCCAACAGACTTTGCACACCTACAAAACAACATGCGCGAAGCTCGTTTGGGTAAACGTGGCCTACTCAATCAAGGAGATGGTTTTCAAGGTTTAATCAGTTTATTACCACCGCCTACTCGCCGCGCGTTAGTATTAATTGATCCACCTTATGAAGAAAAGCAAGATTACCAACGCGTTGAGAATACGCTCAGAGAGGCGCTCAAACGATTTGCTCAAGGCAGTTACTTAGTGTGGTATCCCTGTTTAAGCCGCGAAGAAAGCCAAAGGCTACCTGAAAGCCTCAAGAAACTGGCGCCAGAAAATTATCTACACATTGAATTACATGTTCACCACCCACGCGCCGATGGCTTTGGAATGCATGGCAGCGGTATGTTTATCATCAATCCGCCGTATCTGCTTGCAGAGCAATTAAACGCAGCACTCCCTATTCTCACTGAACTTTTAAAACAAGATGACAGCGCACATTACGTACTTGATGCGAATATTAAATAAGCGCTTCAATACACTAAATTAATATTAAAAAAAGCAGATAATTTCATCTGCTTTTTATTTATTCAACCCCACTCATTGTTGCCGTCACACATGCCGAGCCACTGCACGAGGCTGTGCAACGTCTTCGCGTAGGCAACCGCTTCTTTTGCGCTGTAAATGCACGGCTCGGTGAAGATTTCGAGCGATGATGACTTCCCAACTCATGTGGGCCCCTTCTTTAAACTCAATAATGGGGTGCTGACATTCCGATGACAAGCTTTATGGGCATTGATGTGACTCAGGGATGGGCTGTGCGGGGTCGCCCAGATCTATGTTTTTGACATACCATTGAATGGCTTTGCCCAAATCATCGGCGGCTTTGGGGTTGCTCAACTCACACTGCCAAGAACTGAGATATTGAGCAGGCTTAAAACCTTGTTTGGCAGATTTTGCGGCCCATTCAAATGCCAGCGGCCAGTTTTTCTCAATGCCCTTGCCTGTCAGATAGTAACTGGCGATGTTGGCTTGTCCGAACGGGTTGCCTTGATTGGCGGCTTTGAGGTATAGCTCGGCAGATTTGGGGAAGTCTTGTATGACGCCATTCCCTCTTTCATAATTTACACCCAAATGATTTTGCGCATCTGCATCGCCCATTTGCGCACTTTTCGTGAGCTCCTCGATGTTGTCATAAGCAGGTTGTGCAAATGCGGTGGTTGCGCCGAGCAAAAAAATCATGGCGGCGCAGGCGAGTTGTTTTTTGAAGTTCATATCATCCTCTATTAAGCTAAGTGGTCTTGTGTTAACGACGATTGGATTCATTACTCTGAGTATCACGATAAAGTTGCCATAAAAACAAACCACTTCCCACTAATAAGCGTTTGCGCCAATTTAAAGGTAGCAACAAGGTATTCCACAGCAATTTCCCTGAAGGCAGACCCTCAGTTAAATTAAACGCACTCATAAACTTTGTATCAAGCAAGTTTTGCTGTGAATAATATTTTCGCTTTTTAAGCTGCTCTACAGCGATTTTTAAATGTAATAGTTCAACCTGCAACTCTAGCAATTCACGCTTTTCTTTGGTACTAAGTTTGCTCATAACCGCTCCTTTTTAGAGTCGTTTACGTTGTGATTACTGCCAGTATGTCCGCGCAAATAAGCAATGTCTTGTTGGATATCAACCAGCGTTTTCAACACTTTCCCGCCTTGATTTTTCCAAACAGAAGTTATCCACGCTACCAAGGCCAGAATAATCAACAAGCACAGCACAGGAATGCCGAAAAAAACCCAAATCTTTGCTTCGGGTTCTAAAATACTGTTTAAACCAAACATCAAACTCATGATGCCCAGTAAAAACAATGCAACGCTAAACAAGACAACCACAAAGACTTTAATCAGGCTGCCAGCCTGAGCCGTCAAATCTAAACTAAGAATTTGCAGGCGCAATAACATTAAATCTACGCCTTGATTTACTAAGTTTTTAAAATGACTAAGATTTCGCCCTAAACTCATATGCTTACCTGTCTTTGTTAACTTTCCTTTGAATAATAAAACCGCTTTGTTAAGAGGTGGTTGAACACCTTACCCCAAAGCGGTTTTCTAAGAACATTGCAATCTAAAATAACTTTCAGGTAGCCTGTGTATTAGACTGACCATTATCGGCGGTTGAGTAAAGCTCCAACAACCAAGCCTGCTAATGCGGCAAGACCCATAGCATAATAAGGTTTATCCTGAACCAATTCATCAGCATGTTTAACCTGTGATTTGATTTTTTCAGAAGCGTGGCATTCAAAATCAGACAGCTTAGATTTAGCCTGCTCTAATTTATCTTGCAACTTTGACTTAAGTGCTTTTGCTTCTTCTGAACCACTTTCCACACCATGCTTGTATAGTTCTTCAACATCACCCAACACACTGCGAACTTCTGTCATTAAGGCGTCTTTTTTATTTTCAAAATCTTGTTTCATTGTAGGCTCCTTGTGTAGTAGTCAAAATAACAAAGGCATAAGATACCATTGCCATAGCTTTAATATAGTGACTTCTCGACTGCTTTGCAAGTCTAGATAAAATTTATTAATTAATTTCAGACAATTAATATATCTACACTCATACTTATAACATACCTTCACTTTCTAACACTTTCAACATGGTGCTACCCAATTCTGCTGGGCTACGAGTGTACGCAATACCAGCGCGCTTAAACGCAGCAAATTTTTCCTCGGCGGTACCAAGTCCCCCAGCAATAATTGCACCTGCATGTCCCATACGCTTACCCTTTGGCGCTGTTACCCCAGCAATATAGCCCACAACTGGTTTAGTAACATTGGATTGGATGTATTCAGAGGCTTCTTCTTCTGCGGTACCACCAATTTCGCCAATCATCATAATGGCTTCTGTTTGCGGATCCTCTTCGAATAATTTCAATACATCAATTTGATTCATACCCGAAATAGGATCACCACCAATGCCAATGCAAGTAGATTGACCTAACCCTAATTTGGTTGTTTGCGCTACGGCTTCATAAGTTAAAGTACCAGAACGAGAGATGATGCCGATTTTACCTGGCTGATGAATATACCCTGGCATAATGCCAATTTTGCATTCTCCCGGTGTAATCACGCCAGGACAATTAGGCCCAATCAAACGCGTGCCATTGCCATTGGTTTCCAAATAGCGTTTAGCTTTAAGCATATCTAAAACAGGCACGCCTTCTGTGATGACAACAATTAGCCGAACACCTGAATCCACAGCCTCAACAATGGAATCCAACACAAATGGAGCTGGAACATAAATCACTGAAGCATCCGCATCTGTTTCTTTAACTGCCTCTTGCATCGAATTAAACACTGGCAAATTTAAATGGGTTTGACCACCCTTATTGGGTGTTACACCGCCTACAATCTTAGTACCATAAGCTAGGGCTTCAATTGAGTGAAAGGTACCATTTTTACCAGTAAACCCCTGAACCAATACTTTAGTGTTTTTATTGATCAAAATACTCATATATCGCTCCTTAGGTTTTAGTTGCAGCAACTGCTTTTTGGGCAGCATCCGCCAAACCATCAGCAGAAATTAATTTCAACCCAGAATCAGCCAGCAATTTTGCCCCTAGTTGAGCGTTATTTCCTTGCAACCTAACCACTACTGGCACTCTTACACCAACATCTTTAACTGCCGCAATGATGGCTTCAGCTATCATGTCGCAGCGCACAATGCCACCAAAAATATTAATTAACACTGTTTGAACGGAAGGATCGGCCAAAATAAGTTTAAACGCTTCAATCACTCGTTCTTTAGTAGCATCGCCACCTACATCTAAGAAATTTGCTGGCTGCCCACCGTAGAGCTTAATAATATCCATTGTCGCCATTGCCAAGCCAGCGCCATTTACCATACAGCCGATACTGCCCTCTAAGGGCACATAGCTCAAGTCAAACTTAGCGGCTTTAACTTCACGCTCATCTTCTTGTGAGAAATCACGTTTAGCTTGTAATTCTGGTTGGCGATAAAGAGCGTTCTCGTCAATGCTGATTTTTGCATCCACACAGAGCAATGTACCATTCTCTCGCACCGCCAAAGGATTAATCTCAATCAAATCAAGATCATTCTCAACAAATATTTGATACGCTTTTGTTGCTATTTGAGCAAACTCATTGATTTGACTACCTTGCAATCCCAAAGAAAACCCTACTTCTCGAGCTTGATAAGGCTGTAAACCCACTAGCGGGTCAATAATGATTTGAATGTTTTTTTCAGGATTTTCTGCAATTGTTTTTTCAATTTCTACTCCACCTTCAATTGAAGACATGAAGGCAATGCGTCGAAGAGAACGATCAAGCACCATCCCTACATAAAGCTCAGTTTGAATAGGATAAACATCTTCGCAAATTAATACACTCTGAACCGGCAGCCCTTTGGCATCTGTTTGATAGGTAACCAAGTTTTCGCCAATCAGTTTTTCAGCCACTTTTTTTGCTTCTTCCCGATTGTTAACCAACTTAACTCCACCCGCTTTACCACGCCCTCCAGCGTGAATTTGAGCTTTAACCACTGCAGAATAACCGCCCAATTTATCAAAAGCTTGCGCTGCCTGTTCACCCGAATCAACTAAAATACCATTTTGAACTGGTATACCATAACTCATTAGCAGCTCTTTTGCCTGATATTCATGTAAATTCATAAAGTAATCCTTTACTGTTTAATAGGTTAATCTGCTATGTTCAAGCACAAATTCTCTAAATTATTATTCAAAACTAGTACTTAGGTTCAATATGAATTGCTAAACAATCATTTTTGCCAAGGCAACCACATTTTAGCTAAAACATACATCGCAACACCACCAACACCCAATATAAAAAATAGAATACCTTTTTTGCGGGCATTAGGACAAAACCAATATACAGCTAGACTAAAACTAAAAAACAATGCTGCAACCACCCAAACCAACTGTTTATCTTTAAAACGGTTTAGAGTATGTGACTCTGTCATCATTACATAAAGCTGCCATATACCCGCCGCGCTCATCGAAAGCACACCTGCAGGTAAGAAAATAATGCCTAATAATTCTTTGTTCATATTAATATCTGATTCTTATTTAAGTGTTGTAACTATACGCCGCGCTATTTGAAGTGTCATGTTTTTATCTTGCTTATTATTAAAGGAAAGTAAGTTGTTTAAGATAAAGCAAACTTGCAATACATTACCTTTATCCATATCAAAAGGCTACCTGAAATGTTTCAGGTAGCCTTTTGATATGCTTGCTATATTTAAACCTTAAGGTGTTAAATACATATCTCGCAATTAACCATGCAAAGCGCGCTTGTCAACAGCCAAAGAAGCTTCATGTATTGCTTCAGACAATGCAGGGTGAGCATGTACGATGCGTGCAATATCTTCGCTAGACGCGCTAAATTCCATGCTCATTACGCCTTCTGCAACCAACTCAGAAACCATAGGACCAATCATATGCACACCAAGAACGCGATCGGTTTTAGCACAAGCCAAAATCTTAACTGTTCCTTGTGCTTTTCCTAAACCTAATGCGCGGCCATTAGCAGCAAAGCCTGATTGACCTTTTTTATATTCAATGCCCTCAGCCTTCAGTTGCTCTTCAGTTTTGCCAACCCAAGCAATTTCTGGATCAGTATAAATTACCCATGGAATAGTATTGAAATCTAAATGTGGCTTCTGGCCAGCCAAACGCTCGGCTACCGCAACACCTTCGTCCATGGCTTTGTGTGCCAACATCGGACCACGCACCACATCGCCAACCGCCCATACGTTTGGCAGATTAGTCTGACATAAATCGTTCACAGTAATAAAGCCACGCTCATCTTTGACTAAACCTACCGCTTCGGCATTCAAACCATCAGTATTGGGTACACGACCAATGGCTACAATTAATTTATCGAAAGTTTCTGTTTTAGCTTTACCGGCTACTTCATAGCTAACACTTACACCTTTAACGCCATTTTTAATTTCTTTAATCGCAACACCCAACTCAATGGTTAAGCCTTGCTCTTTAGTGAATATTTTAAAAGCTTCTTTGGCAATTTGTTGATCAGCAGCAGCCATAAAGGTAGGCATAGCTTCTAAAACAGTAACATCTGAACCTACACGCTTCCAAACAGAGCCCATTTCTAAACCAATTACACCTGAACCGATTACGCCTAATTTTTTAGGCACTTCTGTAAGGTTTAATGCACCTTCGTTATCCAGCACATTTTTATTGTCAATCTCTACTAATGGGAGCGGGCGCGGTGACGAACCTGTAGCAACAATCACATGTTTGGCTTCAATCAGTGATTTTTCGCCTTTGTTGTCCACTTCAATTTGCCACAACTCACCATTTTGACCTTTGAATGAACCCTTGCCAAAAATGCTTTCGATTTTATTTTTCTTGAACAAATAAGCAATGCCGCCAGTTAACTTAGTAACAATCTCATCTTTACGAGCGACCATCTTGGCAGCATCAAACTTTACATCACCTACGGTAATGCCATGCTCAGCAAAATCATGCAGAACTTCATGATAGTTTTCTGAAGACTGCAATAAAGCTTTTGAAGGGATACAACCCACATTCAAGCATGTACCACCCAAAGCAGGTGTATCACCAGCCTTATTCACGCCTGCATCAATACAAGCTGTTTTGAAACCAAGTTGGGCTGCACGGATGGCTGCGATGTAACCGCCTGGGCCGGCGCCGATGACTACCACGTCAAATTGGGACATTATATTTTCCTTATGTTGCAGGTGCACAGAGTTTATTCACCACACGCACACAAACAAGTTAACAAAACGTGTTTTAATGCTCTTCTCAATGAGTGAATAATATTGTTTTTATTTGGTACAAATTTGATGAATTCATACAGTCGGTTAATTACAACTAAATACTAGCAATCAACTTTCGTGAAACGATGATTAAATAAGAGCCTATATCCGCCAATCTAAAAACCTTAACGACAGCGATAAGGGCTGTATTCCTTAACTTCTTGGCTGGTTATATTGTTTCGTACTTGAATAATGGCACGCGGGTATGCTTTACACAGAGCATCTCGAGCGGTCTCAATACCAGCTTTATTACTATATAAATCAGCACGTTTGCTCAACAACTTACCGTTAGAGCTATAGGCCTCAATTGAATACTCTTTAGAAATTAAAGCTGTGCACGCACTTAATAACAAAGCACAAATTAACCATGTGTATTTATTCATATACTATCTTTACTTTAATAATAATGTTTCAGGTAGCCTACATAATGCTACAAGCTACCTGAAGCCCATTACAGGTCTAACAGTAAGCGAGCTGGATCTTCTAACAAGTCTTTAATTGTTACTAAAGTCAACACAGCTTCACGTCCGTCAACAATACGGTGGTCATAAGACAATGCTAAATACATCATCGGACGAACCACTACTTGTCCATTTTCAACCACTGCACGATCTTTAGTGGCATGCATGCCCAAAATCGCAGATTGTGGTGGATTGATGATAGGCGTAGACATCATTGAACCAAAGGTGCCGCCGTTAGTGATACTGAACGTTCCACCAGTTAGCTCTTCCAAAGCGATCTTGCCATCTTTTGCTTTTTGTGCGTATTCCACAATTGCTTTTTCAATATCAGCGATGCTCATTTCATCAGCATTACGCAAAATAGGCACAACTAAGCCACGCGGGCTACCAATGGCAATACCAATATCAAAGTAACCGTGATACACGATATCATTGCCATCTATAGAAGCATTTACCAACGGGTACTTTTTCAACGCTGCAATAGCTGCTTTAACAAAGAATGACATGAAGCCAAGCTTGGTACCATGCTCTTTTTCGAACTGTACTTTGTATTTGTTGCGCAAATCCATAATTGGTTGCATGTTGACTTCATTAAACGTAGTCAGAATAGCATTTTCGTGTTGCGAAGCCAGCAAGCGCTCCGCAATACGTGCACGCAAGCGGCTCATCGGCACACGTTGTTCAGCACGCTCACCTTGTACAACTGGTGCAGCAGCAGTGGCAGTCTTAAGAGGTGCCTTGGCAGCGTTTTGTACATCTTCTTTCAAAACGCGTCCATCACGACCTGAACCCTGAACAGCATTAACATCCACGCCTTTTTCAGCAGCCAGCTTAGCGGCCGCTGGCATAGCTACACCAGTTTGGGTATTAGAAGAGACTTCGGGTGTTGTTGTCTCAGATGCTTTTGCAGCAGAGGCAGCAGGAGCAGCAGATGCTTCAGATTTTGCAGAAGTATCAATTTTAGCCAGTAATTGCTGCGCCACGACAACTGCACCATCTTGTTCGATAATTTCAACAATAACACCAGCTTGTGGTGAGGGCACTTCCAATACTACTTTATCGGTCTCAACATCAATTAGAATCTCATCACGCTCTACATAATCTCCAACTTTTTTATGCCAAGCCATTAATGTGCCTTCAGACACACTCTCAGACAGTACAGGTACTTTAACTTCAATAATCATTTTACTCTCCGGTATAGGGTATGTGCGGCTACCTGAAACAGAAAGGTAGCCATATTAAGTTAGTTAAACGTCAACGCGTCATCAATTAATTCTAATAATTGTTCAACGTGTTTGCTCATGTAGCCTACTGCAGGTGATGCGCTTGCCGAACGACCTGCAAAAACAACTTCTTGCCCGTCCTTAGCTATAATCTCAAGACGATGTCTAATTTGATACCATGCACCTTGGTTTTTAGGTTCTTCTTGTACCCACATGAGCTCTTTCGCATTCGGGTACTTAGCCAATTCTGCTTCAGCAATCTCATATGGGAATGGATAAAGCTGCTCAACTCGAACAATGGCAATATCTTTTTGTAACTCACGCTCAGCACGTGCTTTGGCTAAATCATAATAAACTTGGCCCGCACATAGAATAACGCGTTTTACACTATTATTATCACGCTCTTCCTTGTCACCGATAATTGGGCGGAACTCAGAACCTTCTGTAAAGTCACTTAATGAGTTCATGGAATCTTTAAAGCGCAATAAACGTTTTGATAAAAATATAATCAATGGCTTACGATATGGACGCAAAGCCTGTCTGCGCAACATATGAAACATTTGTGCAGCCTCAGAAGGCATAACAATTTGCATATTATGCTCTGAACACAATTGTAGCCAACGCTCTAACCGAGCAGATGAGTGCTCTGGGCCTTGACCATCATAACCATGCGGTAAAATAACAGTTAAACCACATAAGCGACCCCATTTAGTTTCACCAGATGCAATAAATTGGTCAATCGCTACTTGAGCACCATTCACAAAGTCACCAAACTGTGCTTCCCAAATAGTTAATTTATCTGGTGCCGAACAAGCAAACCCATATTCATAGGCTAAGACTGCTTCTTCGTTCAAAATAGAATCGATCACCATAAAATCGGCTTGGTTATCACTCATACAGCGCAGTGGAACATAGGCACCAGCGTCACTTTTCTCACGTTTCTGATCATGTAATACTACATGGCGGTGAGAAAAAGTACCCCGCCCAGAATCCTGACCAGATAGACGCACTGCCGTACCATTAGTGACCAAACTAGCGTAAGCCATAACTTCGGACATACCCCAGTCTATCGGCTGTTCACCTAGAGACATCGCCTTACGGCTTTCTAGTAGTCTTTTTACAGTATTATGTAACTGGAAGCCCTGAGGCACTTCGTTGAACTTTACAGCTAAGCGCTGAATATCTGTGATCGGTAATGCGGTATCCACTGGCATATTCCAGTGAGTACCATTATATTTAGTCCAATCTACTTTATACTTACGGTTGTAGTCATTTAATCGCGTTGTCTCAACGTGCTCACCTTTATCTAAAGCATCACGGTAATCCTGAATATAATTTTCTGCATCCTCAGTAGTGATTACGCCCTCATTAACCAATTTTTCTGCATATAGTGCTCGAGTACCAGGATGCTTGGCAATCTTTTGATACATCATCGGTTGTGTTAGGAATGGGTCATCACCTTCGTTGTGTCCAAGCTTCCGGAAACAAACTAAATCTATTACAACGTCTTTTTTAAATTCACGACGGTAATCTAAAGCTACTTGAAGCACATAGCACACTGCTTCTGGATCGTCACCATTTACGTGAAAAATAGGTGCATCAACCATTTTGGCAATATCGGTACAATATAAGGTAGAACGAACATCTCTAGTATCAGAAGTAGTAAATCCTATCTGGTTATTAATAACCATATGGATAGTACCGCCAGTTGAATAACCGCGAGTTTTGGATAGGTTAAACGTAGCTTGGTTAACACCTAAGCCGATAAAAGCAGAATCACCATGAATTAAAAATGGTAATACTTCAGCTTGACCATCTGTTCCGCGGCGACGTTGGCGAGCACGGACACTTCCTTCTACAACAGGATTTACAATCTCAAGATGCGATGGGTTGAATGCTAACGAAACATGCATCGGCCCAGTATCAGTTGCTAAATCCGAACTAAAACCCATATGGTATTTAACATCACCACTCGGCAAGTCAGCAGGTGCTTTACCTTCGAACTCAGCAAATAAATCACCTGGTTGTTTTCCTAAGATATTTACTAATACGTTAAGGCGTCCACGGTGAGCCATACCAATGATTACTTCTTCAACACCATCTTTACCTGCATGCTCAATCAAGTAATTTAAACCTGCTATTGCGCTCTCTCCACCCTCAACAGAAAAACGTTTTTGGCCAACATATCTTGTATGTAAATACCGCTCTAATGTTTCTGCAGCTGTGATTTGCTTCAAAATTCGACGTTTTTCGTCTGCGCTAAATTTTGGAGTTGAAAGCTCAGATTCAAAACGACTTCGAATCCAATGTCGCTCAGTGCCGTCATACATATGCATGTATTCAATGCCAATATGACCACAATATGTTTGTTTTAACTTGCTGATAATTTCAGATAATGGCAACTTAGCACTACCTGAAAGACTTCCCTCGCCTATGCTAAATTGAATAGCCATATCAGCATCACTTAAACCATGAGAGGCTGGATCTAAAGCTTCAAAATTACGCGGAGGGATACGTTCTAATGGATCTAGTTTAGCATTGCCTACGCCTTGAATCCGATACGCAGAAATCAAGCGCAGTACAGCAATTTGTTTTTGTAACACAGAAGCATTAACGTTTCCAGATGCTCCAGCAGAACTTTTATTTCTAGCTAAATTAGCAAAAGATTCTTGAATAGGACGGTGAGCTACATCGCGAGTAGCATTACCTGGTTGAGTAGCCAATTGGTCAAAATATTGCTTCCAATGTTCATCTACGGAATTTGGATCGGTAAGGTAGTTTTCATACAACTCTTCAATATAAGGCGCGTTAGAGCCAAATAAATAAGAGAAATTCAATTTTTTATCCATCATAACAATTACTCTTCAATAAAATAAAAAGAGAGTACAAATATCTTCAGTTTATATACTTCAATATAAAAGTGAAATTTATACTCTCCATTAATTAATAGTGGATTTACCAACCCTGCCTGAAAGCAGCCTAAGAGGCAACTTCCAGGCAACCGGATTATCGTTTATCTACCGGGATATAATCGCGGCGTGGAGAACCAGTGTATAACTGACGTGGACGACCAATCTTTTGATCCGACTCAGAAATCATTTCCTGCCAATGAGAAATCCAACCCACTGTACGAGCCAAAGCAAAGATTACCGTAAACATTGAAACTGGAATACCCAAAGCGGATAGAACAATTCCTGAGTAGAAGTCTACGTTAGGATAAAGTTTACGCTCTACAAAATATGGATCGCTCAGTGCAATTCTTTCCAGCTCCATCGCCAATTTGAATTTGGGATCATCGTGCAACCCCAACTCATTCAAAACTTCATCACAAGTTTCTTTCATGATGCTGGCACGTGGATCCATGTTTTTATAAACACGATGACCAAAGCCCATTAAACGATATTTTCTATCTTTAACACCTTCCATAAAGTCAGCAACATGTGACACATCACCGATTTCATCAAGCATTTTCAATACAGCTTCGTTTGCACCACCATGAGCCGGGCCCCATAAGCAAGCAATACCAGCAGCAATACATGCAAATGGATTGGCACCAGATGAACCTGCTAAACGAACAGTTGAAGTTGAAGCATTTTGCTCATGGTCTGCATGTAAAATGAAAATACGATCAAGTGCTTTAACCAAAATTGGATTAGGCTTGTATTCCTCACATGGCGTTGCAAACATCATGTGCATGAAATTTTCTGTATAAGATAAATCATTTTTTGGGTAGTTGAAAGGTAAGCCATTTGAGTAACGGTAACACATTGCTGCAATTGTCGGAATTTTAGAAATCAAACGATTTTCTGCAATACGACGATGATCTAAATCTTTAATGTCTAAGCTGTCTTGGTAAAACGCAGATAATGCGCCTACCACACTCACCATCATAGCCATCGGGTGAGCATCGCGACGGAATCCACGGAAGAACCATGTTAATTGTTCGTGCACCATAGTGTGCTTTGAAACCATTTCTTCAAAATCAGTTTTTTGCTGCGCTGTTGGCAATTCACCATGTAGCAACAAATAACAAACTTCTAAATAATCACTATTTTCAGCTAGTTGTTCAATTGGGTAGCCACGATAGTACAATTGCCCTACATCACCATCAATAAATGTAATGGCCGACTCGCAGCTAGCAGTAGAAGTAAAGCCAGGGTCAAATGTGAACATATCAGTACCTTTATATAAAGTACGAATATCCACCACATCAGGACCTAAAGTTCCTTTTAAAATAGGCAGTTCTAAACCTTCTTTACCCTCAACAGTTAATTTTACATGCTTAGTCATACTTTCT
This sequence comes from uncultured Neisseria sp., assembly GCA_964563885.1. Lineage (GTDB taxonomy): Bacteria > Pseudomonadota > Gammaproteobacteria > Burkholderiales > Neisseriaceae > CAZLYX01. The sequence continues at coordinate 28,360 of CAZLYX010000021.1, forward strand.
CCTTAGTTGATATTGTTCAGTCTGCCTGAACTCTAATATATTATGCTTTTCTTAACCGCTCGATTAGATCGTTATATTTAACATCAGTAGGCTCTTGCTTACCATTCACAATAGCTAAAAAGTCTTGATCTTCCCACTCTAAAATCTCACAAAACAAACTTAATTCATCATTATCGAGTAGATCAAATTCAGTTTTCATAAAACGTCCAAGCATGATATCAAGCTCAAGCAATCCTCGACGTATTGAAAAGCGAATACGCCTTTTTGCATTGTCATCAAAATTTATCATACTGCACGTTTTAACATAACTTCTTTAATCTTACCGATGGCGCCTGTCGGATTTAAATGCTTCGGACAAACATCAACGCAGTTCATGATCGAATGGCAGCGAAATAGACGGTAAGGATCATTCAAGTTATCTAAACGTTCATTAGTCATAGTATCGCGTGTATCTGCAATAAAGCGATATGCATTCAACAATCCTGCCGGACCAACAAATTTATCTGGATTCCACCAGAATGACGGGCATGCAGTTGAGCAACAAGCACACAATATACATTCATACAATCCATCCAACTCTTTACGGTCTTTGCTAGACTGTAAACGCTCACGATCTGGAGCTGGATTTTCATTAACCAGATACGGTTTAATGGAATGATATTGCTTGAAAAACTGAGTCATATCCACAATTAAATCGCGAATAACGGGTAACCCAGGCAAAGGGCGAAGCTTAATTGGCTGCTTCAAGCTACGAATATCCATCAAACAAGCTAATCCGTTTTTACCATTGATGTTAACACCATCAGAACCGCAGATACCTTCGCGACAAGAGCGACGGAAAGAAAAACTATCATCCATTGCTTTAAGCTTAATCATCGCATCTAAAAGTTTTACATCTGACGGCTCGATTTCTAGATCATACTCTTTCATGTACGGCTTAGCGTCCACATCGGGATTGTAGCGGTACACTTGAAATTTTACTTTTTCCATTTGATTGTGTTCCTTTTGTCCTTAGTAAACGCGTTTTGCTGGTTCAATATAATCGACACTTAACGGCTTAGTGTGGACCGGCTTGTAAGTTAGCGTGTTGGTCAACGGGTGATACATAGTATGTTTCATCCAGTTTTTATCATCACGATCAGGATGATCATCAGATGCATGCGCACCGCGTGACTCTTTACGAGCCTCGGCAGACACTAATGTTGCTTTTGCAACTTCAATCAAATTATCAAGCTCAAGCGCTTCAAGACGTGCCGTGTTCCACACTTTACTTTTATCTTTGATTTCAGTTTTTTTAACTCGTTCTGCCATTTGCATTATTTTCTCAACACCATCTTTTAAAATAGCATCTGTGCGGAATACGCCGGCATGACTTTGCACCATACGTTGTAATTCATTGCGGAGCTGATCAACGTTTTCACCGCCAGTTTGATTTTCTAAACGACTCAAACGTTGTTCCGTTAAATTACCAGCATTAGCAGGAAGCTCTTTCCAGCCAGTTTGTTGGTTAATATATTTAATCATACTCTCGGCCGCTGCTTTACCAAACACGACCAAATCAAGCAAGGAGTTTGTACCTAAACGGTTAGCACCGTGCACAGAAGCACATGCGCATTCACCGGCAGCATACAAACCTTCAACGTGCACTTCATACTCACCATCTTTTGGAACCATTACTTCACCAAGATAGTTGGTTGGAATACCACCCATCATATAGTGAGTTGTAGGCACAACTGGAATTGGATCTTTAATGCAATCAACTCCTGCAAACTGCATGGCAATTTCACGAATACCAGGCAATTTTTCCATAATTTTGTCCGCACCTAAATGATCAAGCTTGAGCAGTACATAGTCCTTATTTTTACCACAACCGCGGCCTTCATGAATCTCTAATGCCATAGCGCGCGATACCACATCACGTGAAGCTAAATCTTTAACTGTTGGTGCGTAACGTTCCATAAAACGTTCGCCGTCACTGTTCAATAAAATACCACCCTCGCCACGAACACCTTCAGTGATCAACACGCCAGCCCCAGCAACGCCTGTGGGGTGAAACTGCCAAAACTCCATATCTTCTAGTGGAATACCAGCACGAGCACAAATGCCTAAACCGTCGCCCGTATTCATAAAGGCATTAGTTGAAGAAGCATAAATACGACCACCGCCACCAGTTGCAAACAATACTGCTTTCGAATGGAAAATATAAACTTCTCCAGTCTCCATTTCCATTGCAGTAACACCTACAACATCACCATTATCATCGCGGATCAAATCTAATGCAGACCACTCAACGAAGAACTGGGTATTAGCGCGCACATTTTGCTGGTACAACGTATGCAACATAGCATGGCCAGTACGGTCAGCTACTGCGCAAGCACGCTCTACCGCGCGTTTACCATATTCTGCGGTATGCCCACCAAAAGGACGCTGGTAAATTTTACCACTTTCCACGCGGTCAAATGGCATGCCCATATGCTCTAACTCCACTACAGCATCAGGAGCACGACGGCACATAAATTCAATTGCATCTTGGTCACCCAGCCAGTCTGAGCCCTTAACTGTGTCATACATATGCCAATCCCAGCGATCTTCTTGGACATTACCCAAAGAAGCTGAAATACCACCCTGAGCAGCAACAGTATGTGAACGTGTTGGAAACACTTTTGATAAAACAGCAGTATTTAAGCCAGATTTAGACAACTCCAAGGCTGCGCGCAAACCTGCGCCGCCGCCACCAACAATTACGGCATCAAAACGACGAACAGGAAAACTCATACCAACCCCCAAATGACTTTAACCGAATAAATTAAACAAAACACCAACCATACAATAGTGGCGATGTGGAGAAAAAGACGTAAACCAAAAGGCTTGATGTAATCCATCCATATATTACGGACACCTACCCAAGCATGCAAAAATAAAGCTACAAAAGTAAGCTGAGTAAATATTTTCACCCAAGCTTGGGCAAAAAATGACTGCCAAGCATCGTAACCACTTGGTAAAGTCAACAAGAAGATCACAAAAATGGCTGTATAAACGAGTAAAATAACAGCAGTAGCACGCTGCACTACCCAATCTTTCAGTCCATAATGAGCACCAGCTAATTTACGGTCTACCATAACACCACTCCCAAAATGAGTGTCAACACCAAAGCAGCAACAAGAACAATCTTAGCTGTTAAACGAGCTGTTTCTAAATCCAATCCTTTATGCGCATCTAATAGCAAAAATCGGATGCCAGCAAAACTATGGTGTATATATGCCCACAGCAAGCCAATCAAACCAATTTTAACTAACGGGTTAGATACGAAAGACTGATAAGACTCAAATGCCGCTTCGCGACTTAAAGTACCAGCCAAGACATAAAGCAGCACTGGCAGCATTATGAACAAAATAACACCACTAATGCGGTGCAAAATAGAAACGATCCCAGGAATCGGCAACCTAATGGCTGGGATTTCAAGGAATACAGGTCTTTGTTTCGTCTGCATCACAATTCCTCACATTTACAATTTATTTTAATTTTCAAATACTCTGGATAGAACCGAAGTTGGCGTGAAATAGCATTACAACCAACTACATAATCGTAATTTACATTGTTTATCTTTTATTGAACAGCCTTTGGGCATGCAATTTGAAAGAATATTTTTATCATACAACTCTAACTCCCATAGAACTCAATAATAACAAACGCTTACGATATCCAACCAAAATACCTGAAACATCTTCACTAGCTCTAATCAAAGCCAGACTTGCTGCATCTGTTGCCGTATGAAGTAAGCTTCCATCTTTCCATGAGGCAACCTTCAAGACATGATTAAACTTTTCTCGAATATCCGTACACTATATTCTGAATGTAACAAGTAATACAAATATACTTGAGTAGGTAACGACTGAAACCTATACAAATGAATAATAAGATAATACTGATTTAAATAAATATTACCATGCAATTTATATAAAAATTCTACCATAACAAGATAAAAAAGCTTAAAACATTATAGATATTCTAATCACTAAAAAACCAGCAGTGAGCTATGCTGAAGAAACCGTACAACTAAACTTGGTAAACTAAGCGTATTA
>CAZLYX010000022.1:0-25453 GCA_964563885.1 uncultured Neisseria sp.
CGCCTGATAAAATCTCAAGCAGTGGTAGTGTGAAACCTGCGGTTTTTCCTGTGCCTGTTTGTGCAGCTGCCATCACATCTCTGCCTTTTAGCACTAAAGGGATGGCTTGTTCTTGGATGGGTGAAGGTGTGTCGTATCCTTGTTCCTTAACAGCGTTAAGGATTGGGGCGGATAAGCCCAGTGAGGCAAAGCCCATAGATTTTTCTCTTTTACAGCATAATATTAATAGATTGCCAGAAAAGGCAGTAATGAAGTTTACAGCATCTCTTAGTGAAGTGCTATCTATGCTTTTGTTTGGCTAAACAGTTATTTAATTGCGCTCAAGTGAATAATTTAATACCGAATTGTTTATTTTAAATAGTAGAGTATTAAGTTAGATAAAGTGACTCAATAAAAAACCTCATGACAATAACAGGCGGATGTTTGTGTAAAGAAAAAATCGACAATTATCTCGTGACGCGATAACTAAAAACATCATCAATAATAGCTTTATTAAAATCACATTAGCTTACCAAACGCGCACATTTTTCTATTATGAAATAAATTTACCTACTTAAGTTGTAATATAAAAACCTGCTAGAGTATTGATTAATATGGAGCCTCAATTGTGTTAAACCATTTTGATGTCTTTGACAGCCACTTTCATATTATTAACACCGACTTCCCAGTTGTTGCCAACAACGGCTATATGCCCGATGAATTTACTTGTGATGATTATCTGGCGCGCACCAAACATTACAGGTTGGTTGGTGGCGCTATTGTTTCTGGCTCTTTTCAGGGCTTTGATCAAACATACTTGGTGGATTCGCTAGAAAAAATGGGGAATTTATTTGTCGGTGTCACTCAGGTGCCGGCGTCTGTTTCCGATCAAGAACTCATTCGTCTTGATAAGGCTGGCGTTAGGGCGGTTCATTTTAATTTAAAGCGCGGTGGTTCGGAAGATGTTAGCCAATTGGTTGCTATGGGCAAGCGGGTTTATGATTTACTGGGCTGGCATGTTGAATTGTATGTAGATTCCAAAGAGTTACTGCATTTATACGATGCATTGCTGGCGCTGCCTTTGGTGAGTATTGATCATCTTGGTTTAAGCAGTTCGGGCTTAGATTTACTGAAACAATTGGCCAGCAAAGGAATCAAAATTAAGGCAACGGGTTTTAGTAGAGTAAACTTTGACGTTGGTAAAGTATTAAAAGAGCTTTATGCTGAAAACCCAGCATCCTTGATGTTTGGCACCGATTTGCCTTCAACCAGAGCGCCATCTTCTTATAAAAATGAAGATTTGTTGTTGGTTATTGATACTTTAGGTGAGGTGGCAGCCAAACAAGTGTTAAGTGAAAATGCCTTGGCGTTTTACATGCGATAATAGTAAAAATTAAATCCATCACCTTTTTATTTTTTGGTTGTACACATTAGGAGCAACACATGGCAGAAAACACCCCATCTAAAGGTTTGAGCATATTGGGCATTACGTTGGCGCTGGGTTTAATTGCGGCGGCGTTTGTGTTGGGTATGCAGTTTAAAAATTTCCGTCAACCTGGCACTATTACCGTGAAAGGTCTATCAGAAAAAGGCTATCAAGCTAATAATGCTGCTTGGCAAACCAGCGTGGCAGTGCATGGGGATACTTATAAAGAAGCGCTTGATGGTTTAGAAAAAACGCGGCCAGCGTTGATTAAATTTCTGCAGAAACAAGGTTTTAGCTCTCAGGAAATTCAAATCCTTAACCCTGTTGTTGATCCACACTACGTACAAGTTCACTCAGAAAATGGCAGTTCACGGCAAGTGCAAGATGGCTTTGATGGCGAACAGAAAATAATGGTGAAAACTCAAAACTTAGTTACTGTTCAAAAAGCCAATCAGGCTATTTTATCTTTGCGTGCGGTGAATGAAACTATCAGGTTTGAGCAGCCAGAATACTTGATTGGTAATTTAGAAGAAATCAAACATGCGCTGATTAATCAGGCTACTGAAGATGCATATAAACGAGCGCAAGAGTTTTCTAAAAATAGTGGTGGTAAAGTTGGTGTGATGCGTTCGGCTTCGCAAGGCTCATTCAATATTTATGCTGATAGTGGCAGCGCTGAATCAGATGATTATGGTGGTGTGTATGATAAATCTACGGTGGGAAAACTCGTGCGTTTGGTGGTAACTATTGAGTATGGCATTGATTAACAGTTTGAATAGGCTGCCTGAAAATATATTTAGAATTGATACTTCAATTTGAAGATGTGTTGTGAGTGGACAAGACTAAAATTTAATCATCACAAAAAGTAATTCAACAACATGAGTATAAAACCAATAATAGAGCTGGTCGTATACTGCCGCTGTTGGGCGTATTGTGTATGGGCATAGTATTACTTGGTTGCCAAAACAAGGTATTTGCACCATCTTTTGAATCCGAGTCAATCATATTGGCGCTAAAGTTGAGTTTAAAACTTATGCTAATGCATGCAATGCTTGTGGTGTGCCAGAAGTGGTTGGCTACACAGTAGGCGCTTGCAACGAAGTTTCAACGCGTTAGTTTGTTGAGTATTCAATACATTTAAAAGGCTACCTGAAAGTGTTTCAGGTAGCCTTTTTCTTATGGCCTAAATAAACAGCATTACTCTGTGTAAACATAAAATGTTAATTATTCTAAAATAGATTACTTACTGTTTTGGTACAGATTAAATAGGATTAATTGGTTTGGTTTCAACTTGATTTATTTTACTCAGCGATTGCATATCATGGCCGCTTGGTGCTTGAAATAAGCGCAAATTAAACTCACCAACCACCGCATAAATATGATCAAAAATATCAGCTTGAATGGCTTCATATTCTGCCCAAGCGACAGTGTTGGCAAAGGCGTAGATTTCCAGCGGAATACCATGCTGGCTTGGCTCTAATTGGCGCACCATCAGCGTCATGTCTTTGCGGATACTGGGGTTTTGGTGCAAGTATTGCTGCAAATAAGCGCGGAATGTGCCGATATTGGTGAGGTGTCGACCATTCAGATAGCCTGGGCTGTCGATGTTTTGAGCTTGGTTGAAAGCTTGAACTTGTTGTTGTTGATGCGTTAAATAGTCTGTTAATAAACGGCTTTGATTTAGATAAGCGATTTCCTGCTCACTCATAAAACCAACACTGCTGCTGTCGAGATACACGGCTCGTTTAATGCGGCGGCCGCCCGATTCAGTCATAGAACGCCAGTTGATAAAAGAATCTGAAATCAAAGAGTATGTGGGCAGCGTGGTGATGGTGTTGTCCCAGTTTTTTACTTTTACAGTGGTTAGGCCAATATCAATTACATCACCATCAGCGCCATATTTAGGCATTTCTAGCCAATCACCAATTTTGAGCATGCGGTTGGCTGAGAGTAAAATACCGCCCACTAAACCTAAAATGGGGTCTTTGAAAACCAGCATCAATACTGCTGTCATCGCGCCTAAACCGCTCAACAACACCAGCGGAGATTGCCCCAGCAGTAAGGATATCAACAACACCCCGATGGCGGTTGCTGCCATCAGTTTGACCCATTGCACTAAGCCACCCATTGGCAAACTTTGTCCTATATTCCTACGATTTAGATAGCTTTGTGTCGTGTCTAGCAGGGCAAATATAGACAGCAGCACATAAATTAAACACCAAATATAGGTTAGGTTTAGCAAGCCATCGCGCAACACGCTTTCTGGTAGCCAAATGCGCAATTGTATCGCCAGCAAGATGCCTTGAATGGCAAATGCCATATTGCTAAACAGTTTTTGTTCGGCTAAAACATTGAGAAAAATAGCTTTAGAAGCTTTAAGTTTATGACTTAGGTATCGAAACAAACCATGATGAATAATGGCATGTAGCAGCAAAGTGGTGAGGACTATCATGATTAACATGATGATGTTGACTACTAAATTATTGTGTGGATAATCGTGTGCAATGAGCCAGAGAAGCAACTGTTCGCGCATTGTGCGGGCAACCTTTCTTATAAGTGCTTATCATTTATATTAATAAGCATATCAAAAACAAGCATTATATCAGCCGTACTGTGCCTGGAATTTAAAGGCAGGTAAATATGATAGTAGCTGCGTTAAAATTGCTGAATCTATGCGGATTCTGTATAGTTCTGCTTCAACAAGCCTACGCAATCACATGCATTACTGTGTGAGAAAAATTCTATTCAGGTAGCCTTCAATACAATCATCTTCAGCTACCTGAAAACATGCTTAGTTCAGTGAGTATGAGCATAACACCATTATAAAAATCAGAAAGTCAGCATGAATTTACAATATACCGTGGCCGCTGAAGTAACGGCGGCTTTTCACACTGCCGGCATTGGTGAGGCGCCGATTGTTTTACAGCCTGCTAAAAATGCTGATTTCGGCCATTTCCAAATCAATGGCGTGATGGGCGCGGCTAAAAAAGCCAAGCAAAATCCGCGCGAATTGGCGCAAAAAGTGGCCGATGCGCTTGCGGGAAATACCCTGATTGAAAGCGCAGAAGTAGCCGGCCCTGGTTTTATTAATTTGCGTTTGTCGTCAAATTTTTTAGCAGATAACGTTGCGGCTGCACTGCATGAAAAACACCTTAATATTAAAGCGGCTGCCCAACCACAAACGGTGGTGATTGATTATTCTTCGCCCAATTTGGCTAAAGAAATGCACGTTGGTCATTTGCGCTCTAGCATCATTGGCGACAGCTTGGCGCGTGTGTTGCGCTATTTAGGGCATCACGTGCTTGCACAAAATCACGTTGGCGATTGGGGCACTCAATTTGGCATGTTAGTGGCTTATTTGGTGGAGCAGCAGCAAGACAACACTCAATTTAAGCTCGCTGATTTAGAGCAATTTTATCGCAATGCTAAAGTGCGCTTTGATGAAGACGAAGCGTTTGCCGATACTGCGCGTGAATATGTGGTGAAATTACAAGGCGGTGATGAACAGGTATTGGCCTTATGGCGACAGTTTGTAGACATTTCTTTGGGGCATGCGCAAAGCGTTTACGACACTTTGGGCTTGGCGCTAACGCCAGCTGATGTGATGGGCGAATCGGCTTATAACCATGATTTACATACCGTGGTTGGGGATTTAACCCGCCAAGGTTTGGTACAAGAGAGTGCTGGCGCTCAAGTGGTGTTTTTGGAAGAATTTAAAAACCAAGATGATGAACCCGCCGCGTTTATTGTGCAGAAAAAAGGCGGAGGCTTTTTATATTCGAGCACTGATTTGGCCTGTATTCGCTACCGCGTTGGCATGTTAAAAGGCAATCGCTTGCTGTATGTGGTTGATGCGCGCCAAAGTTTGCATTTCCAGCAATTGTTTACCGTGTCACGCAAAGCAGGTTATTTGCCTGAGCAAGTGAGAGCGGAACATATCCCGTTTGGCACGATGATGGGCAAAGATGGTAAGCCATTTAAAACCCGCAGTGGCGATATTGTAAAGCTGGTGGATTTGTTGGATGAAGCGGTTGAACGTGCCACCGCATTGGTGCAGAGTAAAAATCCTGATTTAAGTGCTGATGAGGCGGCTAAAATTGGCAAAACTGTGGGTATTGGCGCTGTGAAATATGCTGATTTAAGCAAAAATCGCACCAGCGATTATGTGTTTGAATGGGAATCTATGCTCTCATTTGAGGGCAATACCGCACCTTATTTGCAATATGCCTACACGCGCGTGCAAAGTGTGTTTAGAAAAGCAGGTGAGTGGAATCAAAATGCGGCGCTGAATCTTACTGAGCCGTTGGAAAAACAACTGGCGTTTGAGCTGTTAAAGTTTGAAGATGTGCTGCACAGCGTTGCTGAGGCGGGTTATCCACATTATTTGGCTGCGTATTTGTATCAAGTGGCAACGCTGTTTAGTCGCTTTTATGAAGCTTGCCCTATTTTAAAAGCAGAAGGAGCAGCTCGTGATAGTCGTCTACAACTCGCCAAGCTAACAGGCGAAACCTTGCAACAAGGCTTAGACTTGCTGGGCATACAAACGCTAGATGTGATGTAAACAAGTCATATTTAAAAACATAAAGGCTACCTGAAACCAATTAGCTGCGCATTTATTCGAAAGCTGGTTTCAGGTAGCTTTTTTAAAATAGTAGAACCAGTATTTGCTTTTATTAAAAGCAAGGAAAGTTAATCATGAACCGTTATCATGTGATGTTGGTGATTTTTAGTGTGGTGCTGATTTGGTCGGGCATTGGCCCTAAAGATACGTTTACATGGTGGTTAGAAGTGTTGCCCGCGCTGATTGGGGTGTTGGTGTTGTTGACCACACGCAAACGTTTATATTTTAGCGATTTTGCGTATTGGGTGATGTTGGTTCATGCAATTGTATTGATTGTGGGCGGCCATTACACTTATGCTGAAGTACCGCTGTTTGACTGGTTGCGTGAGCCTATGGGTTGGTCGCGCAATAATTATGACAAAGTTGGCCACTTTATGCAGGGCTTTTCGCCAGCAATTATTGCGTGGGAAGTGTTGTCACAAAAGCGTGTGGTTAATGGACGAGCTTGGCAGGTAGTGTTTACGATATCGGTGTGTTTGGCCATCAGCGCGTTATATGAACTCATTGAATGGCTAGCAGCGGCTTTAAGCCAAGAGGCGGCTGAATCGTTTTTGGGAACGCAAGGTTTTGCTTGGGATACACAATCGGATATGTTGTGGTGTTTAATCGGCGCGATAACAATGTGTGTCGTATTGAAGCTGCGCGGGCGTTTGGTGTAAACAGATATTATCTAGCTCATTAAAAAGGCTACCTGAAACATTGTTTTCAGGTAGCCTTTTTTGTTATTAAGTAAGTGAAATGAACAGTAGCTAACTAACCATTTTTACGCGCTTGTAACATCATCATCATCACCCCTAATACCACCAGTGTTTCTTGTTCAGGACTTGTTTCGGTATGTTTTTCTAAACTAAAACGGCGTTCCATTAACGAAGCTGTTTTACGTAAACGAAACATTTCTTGGCCTTGTGGGTTAGCAATGGTGTAGCTTGGGTTGAGAAAGTAGCCAGATAACATACCAATAAACGGAATTTCCGATAACACGCTATCTGCCAATGCTACCCAAGGGTTAACCTCTTGTATGGTGAAAATAGCATGGTCAGTAGCATCAGAAAGCGTGTAGTGGGTGCGCCAGAGTGAGCGCATGCCCGCGCGCTTGAGCTGGCCTAAAACTTGGCCCGATGCATCGCGCAAGCTGTAGGCGGCATTGAAGTCGATGATGCGATCGGCTTTGAGTGTATACAACACTTCGCTACGGCTGCTGTTGCTAAATACTTCCACCGCTTCTTTTAAGCGAAACATTTTTTGGCGCGTATAGGCTACATCGTTGCCGCTGGCATCGATTACGTTAAAATCGTTGGATGGTGTGAAAATTTTAAATACAAAGTCCAACGGGTAATTGAGGTTGCGCATAGTGTGTTCGCTTAAAAATAAAGAGTTGAGGCTACCTGAAAGATGGCAGTCTATTAAATCAAATTAACAGAAGTTTCGGTTTAAATAAACCAATGGTTTTAGTGCGGTGGTTAAAACGCATTAGGCATATTGTTACTGCTTTTGTGCTTCGTCGGCGGCATCATAGGCTTCAACAATTTTTTGCACCAATGGATGGCGTACCACGTCTTCGCTGGTAAATGTATGAAAATAAATACCTTCAATATCTTGTAGCTTTTCTTTGGCATCGAGCAGGCCAGATTTAATATGGCGTGGTAAATCAATTTGACTCAAGTCGCCCGTAATCACCGCCTTTGCTCCAAAGCCTAGGCGAGTAAGAAACATTTTCATTTGCTCTGTAGTGGTATTTTGTGCTTCATCTAAAATCACATAAGCGCTGTTGAGCGTGCGCCCGCGCATATAAGCGAGTGGGGCGATTTCAATCAAGCCTTTTTCTAATAATTTGGTAACGCGCTCAAAACCCATCAGTTCATATAAAGCATCATAGAGCGGGCGCAGATATGGATCGACTTTTTGCGCCAAATCACCAGGTAAAAAACCCAGTTTTTCGCCCGCTTCTACAGCAGGCCTCACCAATACAATCCGCTCAAGCTGGTGTTTTTCCATGGCATCAACAGCCGCGGCTACAGCAAGATAAGTTTTACCCGTGCCCGCTGGCCCCAAACCAAACACCACATCATGGCTTAATAGGGCGCGAATGTAAGTGTTTTGGCGGGGCGTACGACCGCCTACACTGCCGCGTTTGGTTCGGAAATAATAATGCTGCTGGGGAATGTTTTTGGGTTTTTGAACTTGATTTTCGGTTTTGGCTTCAACAGCGGCCAGCTGAATGTCGTTGTCGGTGAGGCTGCGGATTGAGGCGGTTAAAGACAATGCTTCAAGCGCACGCACGCCAGCGTCGGCAAAATTGCCTATTAATGTAAAGTCATCAAAACGGCGGCTAATGCTTATGTCTAATGCTTTGGCTAAGATTTCAAGATTGCCATCAAGCGCACCGCACAGGTTTTGCAAACTGTTGTTGTCGAGCTCGAATTGCTTTTGAACGGTATGGGTCATTTAGCTTCCTAAATAAGTTTATCGCTGTTTTATATGGTTGTTTAGCGACAAAAATCAAGCGGTTTTTTGTTTTTATTATGCACCAATATGTGGCTGTATCATGTCATCAAAACGGTTTCAAAGCTGCAGTAATGCATCGATTGTGATACATTAGCGCTCTTTAAATTATAAACACTTGCTGCGCCTTTCAGGTAGCCTTTTGACTTGGCAAAACAGCAGGCGTTCACCTTCTCAAATTAAAGACTAAAACCATGTCTACTGTTGCTGACTTTATCCGTGCTGATATTCAAGCGCTGCAAGCCTATCATGTTGCCGACGCGCCTTCTGGTTGTATTAAGTTGGATGCGATGGAAAGCCCGTATCATCCTTTTGCGCATGATGCAGAACTTTTGAGTGAGTTGGCGGCTGAGCTAACTCAAGCACCAATAAACTTGTATCCCAATCCTGCGAGCTGTGGTTTACAAGATATTTTGCGACAGGCGTTTGATATTCCTGCCAGTGCAGATATTGCTTTGGGCAATGGCTCAGATGAATTGATTCAATTTCTCACCATGCTAGTGGCCAAAGCTGGCGCAAAAATGTTGGCGCTGGAGCCTAGCTTTGTAATGTATAAGCATAACGCTGCCTTATACGAGATGGACTACATTGGTGTGCCGCTAAATGATGATTTTAGCCTTAATTTAGACAATGTGTTGACGGTGATTAGGCAACAACAACCAGCGCTGATTTTTGTGGCTTATCCCAATAATCCAACGGGCGTGTGTTTTGCGCGCGAAGAAGTACAAGCCATTATTGATGCCGCCGATGGCATTGTGGTGATTGACGAAGCGTATGGTGCATTTAGCCATGATAGCTTTTTGTCACAAGCGGGCAGTATTGAAAATTTAGTGGTATTGCGCACGCTGAGCAAAATTGGCTTTGCTGGTTTACGTATTGGTTATGCAGCGGGTAGCTCAGTGGTCATGCAAGAGCTGGCCAAAATCATTCCGCCTTATAATATGAACCAACTTAGCTTAGCCGCCGCTAAATTAGCGTTGAAACACGCTGATGTAATTGACGCTACCACCAACAAGCTAAAAGCCGAGCGTGAACGTATGTTGGCTGCCTTATCAGAAATAGACTGCCTGAAAGTGTTTCCAAGCCAAGCCAATTTTTTAACTGTGCGCACACCCGATGCGGCTGAGCTTTTTGATGCTTTAAAACAAAACAACATTTTAATTAAAAAGCTGCACGGCGCACATGTGTTATTAGATCAGTGTGTGCGCATTACCATTGGTGCACCAAAACATAATGATGCTGTGCTGGCTGTAGTGCGCAGCTTGTATTGCTCATTACATTAAGCTTATTCAGTGATAGAAAATATATATCACGTATTGATAACAGTTTAAATATCTCATCATTGCCGCCATACTGTTATTAATATTCAGTAGCTGGTTAAACAGCCAATTATCTTGAAGATGCTTTTAAATGGCTAAGTGGCAAAATTGCCTTTTTTGTCTGGCTGGCTTAATCGCCATTATTTGATGCGCACTGTATTGGCCAGATTCGATATGAATTTACTTTAATCTCCCTAAGCGAGGAACTCAATTTATGCGTACTGCTACTGTGACCCGTAATACCAGTGAAACTCAAATCACGGTATCGATTAACCTAGATGGCACGGGTATCGGCAAATTCGATACTGGTGTGCCGTTTTTAGACCACATGCTCGACCAAATCAGCCGTCATGGTTTGATTGATTTAGACATTACCTGCAAAGGTGATTTGCACATTGATGCTCACCATACAGTGGAAGATATTGGCATTACCTTAGGGCAAGCGCTGAAACAAGCTGTGGGCGATAAAACTGGCATTCGCCGTTATGGCCACAGCTATGTGCCATTAGATGAAGCGTTGAGTCGTGTAGTATTGGATTTATCTGGTCGCCCAGGTTTAACTTACAATATTGAATTTACACGTGCTGTAATCGGTACATTTGATGTAGATTTATTTAGCGAGTTTTTCCATGGTTTAGTCAATCACGCTATGATGACAATCCATATTGATAACCTTAGCGGCTACAACGCTCACCATCAGGCGGAATCTGTGTTCAAAGCATTTGGTCGTGCTTTACGCATCGCCGTAGAATTTGATGAGCGCATGGCAGGTAAAATGCCGTCAACTAAAGGCACGTTAACCGCTTAGTAGACTTGCTTTCACAAGCCTTGTGCAAGCAACCTTTTCACGGCGTCTTCCCAAATAATTGCACAATTGAAAACAACGAAAGTAGCTAAAATGTTAAAAGCAACACTATTGTTTATAGGCATTTTTGTTTCCAATGTCAGTTTTGCACAAGCTGAAACTTTTTCATGGGAAGACGAAGTGTGTGCATACAAAGGACAGTTTGACACTAAAAAAGTCAGCACTGATCAGTTAAAGCAAACCGCACGTCTTATACATAGTGGTGCGCCTCTTTTTAGCATTTCAGCCAGTGAAGCAGAAAACGACAACAAATTGACATCTTTTGTTGACTGGGTACAAAATGATGCGCATTTCGTGGTACATCCTGCAATTGTACTGCTGCGTCAGAAACAACAAGAGCAAGCACAGTTTTGGTACGATCTGACAAGAATGGAACAAGGTGTTGTACAGAGCCAAGACTACGCTGCATTGGTGCAATTTCGCCCAGAGCGTACACAAGCTTGTGTGCCAATTGTGCAGGCATTGAGCAATTCTTCAGAGCAGGCGACACTTGCCCATAGTATTTTTAGCAAAGAATGCAATGACAATGGCAACCCCAAACAATGCGTCACAAGTCAAATGGCAAAGCTGCCATTGAGTTTATTAAACTATTCGTGGCATAACTGCGCCAACAGAACGCAACCAGAAATCAGTGATAAACAACTCAATCAAGCCCTTAAAGCATTGCGAGCACAGTTAACGAGCATTAAACAAACGTGTGATGAGCCATAAAACCAAATCAATATTAATGAGTAAGACAATTTTTTTGTGATCAGATAAAGCTGATTATTGTTAGCGGTTTAGAAAGGCTACCTGAAACCATTCAGGTAGCCTTTAGTGTGTTTTATATGCAATAAACGAGGGATTAGTGTGCACTGATATAAAGCTTGCAGATGGCTTGATTCTTGTTATCATAGAGCTGCCTGAACATTTGCTTCAGTATTGTAACGATGCGTGTTGGCGCTGTTGTATCAATAATGTTGTTATTAAGCGTTAACCCGTTAATCACACAAGGAGATAACCATGAGCCCACACAACACTAACCTTGATCTTACCCCCGCTCAGTTAATGGAAGCCGAAGAGATTGCGCTGGTTAAACAAGAGCGATGTGATGATTTTCTTGAACATCAAGCAGTAGCCGCTCAAAAAAGCCAAGCTGAGCCTTTATCTGTAGCGGGTCAAACTGATGAGATTAAACCTCAGGTTCAAGTCAATACAGATGAATTATCAGAATGTCACGATCCAACCTTGGCCGACGAAATGGAAGCAGAAGAACGTGAGTTGGTGATTAAGGATTCAGTAAATGATGCGCGAACTTATGCAAAAGCACCCTTAACAGATGCCGAAATCCGCGAACAAGCACTCACTCGCCTTGATCAAATCGATCCCAATCCTAGAGACGGCAATCATTGTTAACACCATTATGGGCAGCCAGCAGTATTGTTGAGCTGCCCATTTTTTAATAATTTTCACAGGCAGGCTAAAACCTAACGTAAAGTTTCAGGTAGTCTTTTAGAAGGGTAAAAAGATGTTCATCATGCTATTGCTGGTTACGTTTTTTTTGGCATTCGCAGTATCATTTCTTGTGGCCAAACTATTTGCTAATCCTTTGGAGAGTATTTTAAACCGGATTATTGACGACCCTATCAGCATAGCTTGGGTGCGCTATATGAAATTTGCTATTTTGGTGGTGGGTGTGTCGGCAGGTGTGCGCATTCATGAGCTAGAAAAATACATTACACCACCTCAATATAATGATAAATTAAAAATCGTTCCACTTAATATGGAGCGCTGGATATTGGAAGTGTACCGCACGATTATAGAGTCGTTGCAGGGTATTGCTTGGATGCTGCTGGTGTTTTTTGTGGCTGCATTAATTGCCTATGTGGTTGTGCGATTGGGAGAATTAAAGCGTCATAAAAACGATTAAGATTCAGAGAATTAAATGTTTAAAAAAACTATGAATAATCATTAATATCTAGATGTTAGGTGGCTTGGGTATTTTAATTTATTTTTAAAAACAACGTGTTATTATGTTTTTGTGCGAATTTGATTGTCAAAAAAAAATGTCTACTATAGGATAAATCGTGTGAAGCCTCTATCAGCTTTCGCTGCTCTATAGGCTAATAACCAAAACCAAGGAGAATGAGATGAAGTTAACTGCACTGAAACCGTTTAGCGCGGCATGTTTATTGGCTTTAGGGTTAAGCGCTTGTAGTGGCGAATCCACTACAGCCAACAATGCTGCTTCTGGCGCATCGGCCACCACCACTGCTGGTGAAAGTACGTTTGATAAAATCAAATCTTCTGGCACAGTCGTGCTGGGCCATCGAGACTCTTCTGTCCCATTCTCTTATATTGCAGACCAACCAGGTCAGCCGATAGGCTATGCGCACGACTTACAATTAAAAGTCGTAGACGCGCTGAAAAAGCAATTGGATATGCCTAATTTAAAAGTGCGTTATAACTTAGTTACATCACAAAACCGTATTCCACTCGTGAGCAATGGCACAGTAGATTTAGAGTGCGGCTCAACCACTAATAACCTAGAACGTCAGCAGCAAGTAGCCTTTTCAACTAATATGTTTGTAGTGGGTACTCGCTTACTTACTGATAAAAAATCTGGCATCAAAGATTATCCAGACTTAAAAGGTAAAACTGTAGTCACCACTTCTGGAACCACATCTGAGCGCTTGCTCAAAGAATATAACGATAAACAAAAACTGGGTATGAATATTATCTCAGCAAAAGACCATGGCGAAGCATTTTTGATGTTACAAAATGGTCGTGCTCAAGCCTTCATGATGGACGATGTGTTGTTGGCTGGCGCGCGTGCTAAAGCCACTGATCCTTCTAAATGGGAGATTGTTGGTAAACCAATGTCGTTTGAAAACTATGGCTGTATGATGCGTAAAGGCGATACGACGTTTAAAAAGCTAGTCGATGACACCTTTACTGAGCTATATAAATCTGGTGGCATCACTCCACTGTATCAAAAATGGTTTGAAACGCCGATTCCACCAAAAAATGTCAATATGAATTTCCCAATGTCAGCTGAAATGAAAGCAATTATTGATCAACCCAACGACAAAGCTGTTGAATAGTAATGTGTGTTGAAACCAAGGCCGCCATGTGTTGTGGCGGCCTTGATTTCTTAAATAAACTATCACAAACAGTGATTTATTTATTGTTTAGTAGTTCATTGTTTATATCAGGAATGGCCATGGCTACTGAACAACCAAATTATGAGATTTTGGCGCAAATTGAAGATTTTGAATTGCGTCGCTATGATCCACAACTTGTTGCGCAAACTTGGGTTACTGGTAATCAAGACACAGCTGGTCGCAAAGGGTTTCAGATATTAGCAGATTATATCTTTGGTAATAATATTGCGCCCAGTGGCGAAAGCAGCAAGATTAGCATGACCGCGCCGGTGGTGATGCAGCCGCAACAAAATAGTGATGAATCAAAAAAAATAGCCATGACTGCACCTGTCACTATGAAACAAAGTAATGACAAGTGGCTTGTACAGTTTGTTATGCCTAGTGTTTATACTATGGAAACACTGCCTAAACCGAAAAACTCAAACATTGCAATTATTAAATTACCTGAAAAAACTTATGCCGTGATTAAATTTTCAGGGTTGGCAGGGAGTGAAAAAGTTGAGGCTAAAACGCAGGAGTTACAACGCTGGATGCAAAGTCAAAGCTTAACAGCATCTGATTTACCTGAGTTAGCTCGTTATAATCCACCGTGGACGCTGCCCTTTATGCGTCGCAATGAGGTCATGATTCACTATTGATTGATAAAAATAAATATTGCAGCATTTTTAAATAGGTAATACTCATTAAAAATAAAACTGCATTTATAGTGCAGAAACGCTGCGTTGAGGCTACCTGAAAGCTTGTTATAAGATGCAGGCTACCTGAACGCAGCGTTTTACGATTGAGAGAACGATTATGGGTTATACATGGAACTGGGGCGTCTTATTCGAGCAAACCGGTATTGGTAATGAAATTTATCTCAATTGGGTGCTTACTGGTATTGGTTGGCTCTTTGCTATTGGAACACTGGCTTGGACTATCGCGATGTTGCTGGGTACTTTACTCGGCATTATGCGCACGCTACCGAATAAAAATGCCAATCGCGTTGCTTCTGCTTATGTTACGTTGTTTCGGAACGTGCCTTTGCTGGTGCAATTGTTTCTTTGGTATTACGTGGTGCCTAACTTTTTACCAGAGGGAGTGAAGCAGTGGTGGTTTTTTAGTCTAAGCCCTAATACCTCTGCAATGATTTCTGCCAGTATCGGTTTAGGCTTGTTTACGGCAGCGCGGATTTGCGAGCAGGTGCGCACGGGTGTTCAATCACTGCCAATAGGGCAGAGCAATGCCGCTTATGCGCTTGGTTTTTCAACAGCACAAGTATATCGTCAAGTATTGCTGCCACAAGCCTTTCGCGTGATCTTGCCGCCTCTTGGTTCTGAATTAACCAACTGTTTTAAAAATGCGTCTATTGCGTCGCTGGTGGGCGTATCAGAATTGATTTCGCAGGTAACAACGATTGCCGAATACACTCAAAATAATTTGGAGATTTATACCTACGCCACTTTGATTTATATGGTCATCAATATTGCATTACTGATGTTTATGAGCTATCTCGAGCGTCGCTATAGAGTACCGGGCTTATTGGCGGAGGGTAAATAATGGACGGATTCAATTGGGTTGAGCTTTCCGCTGCGATGCCTGGTTTAAGCGCGGGCTTGATGACCACGTTAAAGCTATTGGTGATGGCGGTTTTAGGCGGCATGATTATCGGCACTTTATTGGCTTTGGCACGTTTGTCAGGGTTTAAATGGCTCTCAATGCTGGCTAAATTATATGTAAACTATTTCCGATCGGTGCCTTTGCTACTGGTGTTGATTTGGTTTTACTACGCCGTGCCAATGATCTACAACTGGATAACCGGCAGCTATTTGACGATTGATACCGCCTTTACTTCGTGCGTGGTTGCTTTTATGTTGTTTGAGGCTGCTTATTTTTCTGAAGTAGTGCGTGCCGGTATTCAGTCTATTTCTAAAGGTCAAAGCAATGCAGCTTATGCGTTGGGAATGACTTATTCACAAACCATGCGTTTGGTGATTCTGCCACAAGCATTTCGAAAAATGCTGCCATTGATTTTGCAACAAAGCATCATTTTATTCCAAGACAGTACGTTGGTGGCGGCCATCGGTTTAACCGACTTTTTCCGTGCTTCCTATGTTCGTGGCGATTTAATGAATTTATTAACGCCTTATATTATTTTAGCTGGCTTGGTGTATTTTGTTATCAGTGCCATTGCCATGTTTGGTGTGAAACAACTGCAAAAAAGGTTACGGGTATGAGCAACGATGCAATGATTCAAATGAAGGATGTAAGCAAATGGTATGGTGATTTTCAGGTATTGACCGACTGTACTACAAATATCCAAAAAGGCGATGTGGTTGTGGTGTGTGGGCCATCAGGCAGCGGTAAATCAACACTGATTAAATGTGTGAATGGTTTAGAGCCATTTCAAAAAGGCGAGGTGATTGTTGCTGGTATTTCTGTGGGCGCACCTAAAACTGACTTACCTAAATTGCGCAGCCGTGTAGGAATGGTATTTCAACATTTTGAGCTGTTTCCACATTTATCTATTCAAGATAATCTCACTGTGGCTCAAATCAAAGTGCTGGGACGCAGCAAAGCCGAAGCACAGAAAAAAGGTTTGGCCTATCTTGATCGTGTTGGATTAAGTGCACAGGCAAAAAAATACCCAGCTGAGCTTTCTGGTGGCCAGCAGCAGCGTGTGGCGATTGCACGTGCATTAAGCATGGACCCGATTGCCATGTTGTTTGATGAACCAACTTCTGCGCTCGACCCAGAAATGATTCAAGAAGTATTGGATGTGATTGTGGAACTTGCACACGAAGGCATGACCATGATGTGTGTTACTCATGAAATGGGCTTCGCACGCCAAGTAGCCAATCGTATAATCTTTATGGATGAAGGGCATATTGTAGAAGACTGCACTAAAGATGAGTTTTTTAATACCACGCGTAGCGAACGCGCACAGCACTTTTTGTCGAAGATTCTTACGCAGTAAAAGGTGTAATATGAAAGCCCATATCAAATGGACATTAAAAAATATTTTTAAAGAGATATGGGTGCGCGCTACGCTGTACTCTTTGTTAGGGGTGGTAACAGCCTTGCTAGCTTTGTGGCTGAATGAGTACGTTCCAGAGTCTTTAGCGGGCAAGTTTGGTACTGATTCTGTAGATAAGATGTTGAACATCTTAGCTTCTAGCATGTTGGCAGTGACCACTTTTTCCTTAAGTACCATGATTGGTGCATATAGTTCTGCCAGCAGCGGCGCAACACCTCGTGCTACACAGTTATTAGTTCAAGATACGACCACACAAAATGTACTGTCTAGTTTTGTAGGTTCTTTTTTATTTAGTGTGGTAGGAATAATAGCCCTGAATATGGGTATTTATGGAGATCGTGGCAAAGTTGTATTGTTTATCGCTACGCTCAGTGTTTTATGTTTTGTGGTTTATAACTTATTGCGCTGGATTAACCACCTGACTAAGTTTGGCCGCTTGGGGGAAACCACCAGTCGTGTTGAGCAAGTAAGTGAAAAAGCATTAATTAATCATGCTAAACAACCATATCTAGGTGCTTTACCTATGTCTGAAGCACCTCCAATTTCAAATAATGCAACAATCATACATAGCTCTAAAATAGGCTATGTTCAGTATATTGATATGAAAACACTTGGACAAATTTGTAGTGATGGCAATAAATATATTTACTGTTTCGTGTTGCCGGGTGAGTTTATCGTACCGAACACAATAGTTGCAAAAACGGATGGGTTAAGCAAAGAAGAAAATAAATGGGTTGAAGATGCATTTGCCTTAGATATGCAACGCTCTTATGAACAAGACCCGCGTTTTGGCTTGTGTGTTTTATCAGAAGTTGCTTCACGGGCACTTTCTCCGGCGGTGAATGACCCCGGAACGGCAATTGATGTCATTAGTCGCGGCACACGCTTATTGATTAAATATGCAAAAAAATTAGAAGAAGCGGAGAGCCTATCAGAGCGTGAAGAGCATAATAACGTGTATTGTAAGCGTGCAACGGTTGAAGATTTTTTTGATGATTTCTTTACCCCTATTGCGAGAGATGGTGCTGCTCTAATCGAAGTGGATATCACTTTGCAAAAATCATTACGCGATTTGGCTGAAACTGCTCCAAAACTATACAAACAAGTTGCCCACCATCATGCTCAGCTAGCATTTAAACGAGCGGAGGCTGTTTTGATGATTCAAGAAGATAAGCGACGTTTAAAACGCCACCTTCAATTATTTAAGCACCATTCACAATAACTACTAAAACAAAGCTTTTATTCTGGAGCGAGAGCGGAAATAACTGCATGCTCATAACACTCGTAACTATTGCTACACATGGTTAATTGTTACAAGTAATCATGTATAGACAAGCTTCTTAAAATATATTACTTAGCGAAAAACTTGCTCTATAGCTACTGTTGCTATCTTGATTTAGCTATAAGCTCATTAGTTATTTAATTGTTAGTAAAAAAAGCCTAATTTGTGGGTACGCTTAAGTAGCAATCTCATGATTGAATTTCTGGTGTCGGTATCCGTAGGTATTCTAAACAGTGGCTGGCATTAGGCAATAGTGAGTTGCTTTTTAATGATGTTAAATTTGTAGTCGTTACGCCTTATGGTTAACCATAAAAAAACTTGGCAAGCTAGGCCGCCTGGACGTACAATCTTACGTGGTGTTATTGCTAAAGCGTATTGCTAAAGCGTATTGCTATAGGTAATGGGATTGGTAAATTCAGATAGCTTATTTCGATATGTAAAGCTCTGAACCATAGCATTATGGTTGCGGTGTTATTGTTATTACTGCGATAGCAAACACGAGCATATTTAGCCACAAATACCAGTTTGGTGCTGGATATTTTTGTTCAGAATTTTGCCATTTATCCATATTTATTGCTTAATAATCAACATGATGTAGCGATTTTGGTGCATGGATTGAGTCAAAGAGAAAAACATGAAAATAGCGATTGTAGATTATGGTATGGGCAATTTACACTCGGTGTTAAAGTCGGCGCAGACAGCACAAAAGCTGGCCGATGTGAATGCTGAAATTGTGTTAACCGACCAACCTGAAATCATTTTTGCCGCTGATAAAGTGATTTTTCCAGGGCAGGGTGCCATGCCAGATTGTATGAGTGCATTGCAAAAAAGTGGCTTGCGCGAAGCAGTGGCTGATGGTTTGAAGAATAAGCCATTTTTTGGTATTTGCGTGGGTGCACAGCTTCTGTTTGAGCACAGCGAAGAAGGCGATACTGCTGGTTTGGGTTGGTTTGGTGGTGAAGTTAAGCGCTTTGCTGCGAATCAACATGATGCCGCTGGAACAAAATTGAAAATTCCACACATGGGCTGGAATAACGTTTATCAGACCCAAGCACATCCATTATTTAAAGATATTAACCAAGATACCCGTTTTTATTTTGTGCATAGCTATTATTTTGTACCTAAAGATAAACGCATTATTTTAGGTAAGAGTGATTATCCGCATGAGTTTGCGTGTGTTGTTGGCAAAGATAATGTATTTGCCACTCAATTTCATGCAGAGAAAAGTCATGATGCGGGTTTATTGTTGCTGCGTAATTTTTTACATTGGAATGGCTAAATTGTGTAAAATAGGCTCTTTGTTGGTACTGTATCATTGAACCAGTGTTACGAGAGTGGGGCTGTTTGTTTTCAGGCAGCCTGATTAAATAACCGATTTTAAAGAATTTAAATTAAAGATAAAAATATGTTGCTGATTCCTGCGATTGATTTGAAAGAAGGCCAATGTGTGCGTTTGAAACAAGGTTTGATGGATGATGCCACTGTGTTTTCTGATAACCCTTCTGAAATGGCTTTGCACTGGGTGGCTCAAGGTGCGCGCCGCTTGCATTTAGTAGATTTGGATGGCGCTTTTGCGGGTAAACCGAAAAACGCGGGAGCCATTAAAGAAATTTTGCAAGAGGTTTCTGCTGATATTCCAGTGCAACTGGGCGGTGGCATCCGCGATTTAGATACCATAGAAAAATATTTAAATTTAGGTTTAAAATACGTCATTATTGGTACAGCCGCAGTAAAAACACCACAGTTTTTGCTGGATGCTTGTGAGGCATTTCCAGGACAAATTATCGTTGGCTTAGATGCTAAAGATGGCCAAGTGGCGATTGATGGCTGGGCTACAGTTACTGAGCATAATGTAGTGGATCTGGGTCGACGTTTTGCTGATTATGGCGTTAACAGTATTATTTATACCGATATTGGCCGCGATGGCATGATGAATGGTGTCAATATTGAAGCTACGCAAAAATTAGCTGAAGCAGTATCGGTGCCAGTGATTGCTTCAGGGGGTTTAACCAATTTGGATGATGTACGCGCTTTATGTGCTGTTGAATCAAGTGGTGTCGAAGGCGTTATTACTGGCCGTGCAATTTATGAGGGAAGCATTAATTTTGCAGAGGCGCAAACTTTAGCAGATGAGCTGGGTGCGAATTAATGTTCAAACTGCTTTTTTCAATACATAGTTGTATTGCATAATTTAAAATAATAAAAAAGCAGCTTTACGATAAAGGGATAATTTTATGATGCTTGAAGCATTTATTTTAGGTTTTTGGGGGGTCTGGTCGTCAGACCGAGATATATATGCAATAACCGAAAGCTTGATGTTTGTAGTGCTGGTTGCTTTGATGCGGGTTGCGATGAGTTGGGAACTGCCTTTAATTGATGCAATGTGGTTGGCTAATTATGGGGTGTTATGGGCTTATGTTGCAGTCTTGTTTTGGCTGATTGATCGAGTGGCGCAAGGTTTTTTAAGCACTTTGGCAATAGCCACTGTTGGTGCGATAGGCTACTTCTTATTGGCTGAACGCAGCGTTGAATGGGTGGGCAGTTGGTTGGCTTAAGATAAAACGGTTGCTTTGATGCGGCCGTTTTTCTATTCCAGCGATCTTAAGTAAAGTAAACAAAATAAGTAAGTAGTGATCAATGGCTTTCAGGTAGCATAATGTTTTTTGAAGGCTACCTGAAACAGTAGATTCACAAACCGGCTATCTAAAAGGTGGCCGGCATCTATTTTTGAGTGGATAAATTTATTATGGCTTTAGCAAAACGCATTATTCCTTGTTTAGATGTAGATAATGGCCGCGTGGTAAAAGGCGTTAATTTTGTTGGGCTGCGTGATGCTGGCAACCCCGTAGATGTGGCCAAACGTTATAACGATGAGGGCGCCGATGAGATTACATTTTTAGACATCACCGCCAGTAGTGATAATCGCAACACCATTTTGCACATTATTGAAGAAGTGGCTAGCCAAGTGTTTATCCCGCTTACGGTGGGCGGTGGCGTGCGCAGTGTGGCGGATGTACGGCGTTTGCTTAATGCTGGTGCAGATAAGGCCAGTATCAATACGGCTGCGATAACCAATCCAGATTTGGTTAATGAAGTGAGCAGCTTTTTTGGTTCACAGGCTTTAGTGGTGGCAATTGATGCCAAAGCGGTAAATGCAGACAATACCCGTTGGGAAGTGTTTACTCATGGTGGGCGTAATGCAACTGGATTAGATGCTGTGGAATGGGCACTCAATATGCAAGCGCGTGGTGCAGGTGAGATTTTGCTCACCAGTATGGATCGCGATGGTACAAAAATAGGCTTTAATTTACCGCTTACCCGCGCCATTAGTGAAGCCGTGGATATCCCTGTAATTGCATCAGGCGGAGTGGGTAATGTGCAGCACTTAATCGATGGTGTGATAAAAGGTAAAGCCGATGCGGTATTGGCTGCCAGTATTTTCCACTTTGGAGAAGTGAGCATTCGCGAGGCGAAAGAAGCCATGCGTGCAGCTGGAATTGAAGTGCGTTTGTAAGATAATAAGCTGGATAAGCTAAAGGGCTCATGATTTTTTACGAGCCTACTGGTTTGTAATTATTTAATTTAATTAAGTCATCAAAATTGGCAATGTTTCGTATGGCTATTCGATGGCAGTAGTAATATAAAACGACAAGTCTAAAGAACATCTGTTGTTATTAAAGCTTAGTTTATGTCAGTATAGTATTTAAATTTTATGATTAAATATTGCTTATGAAGGCTACCTGAAAGCCTTATATAAACATGTTGGCTAATTAAGTTGAAATAAGCCATAAAGGAATAAGCATGAATACATTGTTAGATGCGGTGAAGTGGGATGAAAAAGGACTGGTGTGTGCCATTGCCCAAGATGCCAAAACATTGCGCGTGCTGATGGTGGCATGGATGAATGCCGAGGCTTTACAGCAAACTGCTAATACCGGTTTTGCTCATTATTATAGTAGATCGCGCCAAAAGCAGTGGATGAAAGGCGAAGAATCAGGTCATACTCAAAAAGTACACGAGCTGAGATTAGATTGTGATGGCGATGCGATTGTGATGCTAATTGATCAAAAAGGCGGCATTGCCTGCCACACTGGGCGTGAAAGTTGTTTTTACAGCGTTTGGCAAAATGAAGAGTGGGTAACGGTAGATGCAGTGATTAAAAATGAAGATGAAATTTACAGCCGTGGTCAGTAAAATACAGTGGGCAACAGAGTGTAAGGATGCAGCCAAGTGAATGATATTTTAAGTCAAATTCAAGATGTGATTGATGCACGAAAAGGTGTTGAGCCTGAAAGCTCTTATGTGGCACAATTGCTGCATAAAGGCGAAGATAAGATTCTCAAAAAAATTATTGAAGAGGCGGGCGAAGTGTTAATGGCTTCGAAAGATGGTGAGGCGCAGCATATTGTCTATGAAATAGCCGATTTATGGTTTCACAATATGGTGCTGTTGACACACCATGGTTTGCGTGTAGAAGATGTAGTGAATGAGTTGGCGCGACGACAAGGCCTGTCTGGCTTGGTTGAGAAGGCGCAGCGGCAAGAATAAAACCAGCGCATGCTTACAAGACTAGGTAGTTTATAATTTATTTATATTGTTAAAATGTATACATCAGGCTACCTGAAAAAGTGTTTCAGGTAGCCTATTTGATTTTAAGGACGTTAATCATGAGCGACTGTATTTTTTGTAAAATAGTAGATAAACTTATTCCTGCAGATATAGTATATGAAGACAATGATATGTTGTGCTTTCGGGATATTAATCCTTCTGCCCCAGTACATTTATTATTGGTGCCAAAAAAACACGTTGATACATTGGCGCATTTAACCAATGACGATCAAGAACTTATTGGTAAAATAATGTTGAAATTGCCACAAATTGCTCACGATAAAGGTTTGGAAAATGGGTTTAAAACCCTAATAAATACAGGTAAAGCCGGTGGACAAGAAGTGTTCCACCTCCATATCCATATTCTAGGCAAACCAAGCTAAAGATGGTTGGGGCATCAGTAGAATAAAAATATTTTGATAATAACGAGCGAAAATTTGGCGACTTAATTTGTTTATATTTTTCGCGTATGATGTATCGACAGTGGGCGAGTAATTAAACAAGCGCTCAAAAGACATTGATTGGTTTAAGGAATACACAATGGGTAGCTTTTCTATTTGGCATTGGTTGGTGGTTTTGGTGATTGTGGTGTTGGTGTTTGGCACTAAAAAATTGCGCAATGTAGGCAAAGATTTAGGCGGCGCAGTAAGTGACTTCAAAGAAGGTTTGAATGATGGTCATAATAAAACGAAGTCTGATGAAGACACCATTGATCACAAAGACGATAAGCAAGTTTAAATTATGTTTGAGCTTGGCTTAAGCGAGATGATGTTAATTGGGGTCATCGCACTGGTGGTACTTGGCCCTGAACGACTACCTAAAGTCGCGCGCACTGTTGGTCGCTTGATCGGTAAAGTTCAATCTTTTGTGAATACGGTTAAATACGAGCTAACCACACAAGCAGATTTAACCGATTTAAAACAAGCAAAAAGCAGTCTTGAACAGGCGGCT
Organism: uncultured Neisseria sp.; assembly: GCA_964563885.1. Lineage (GTDB taxonomy): Bacteria > Pseudomonadota > Gammaproteobacteria > Burkholderiales > Neisseriaceae > CAZLYX01. The sequence goes on from CAZLYX010000022.1 coordinate 23,713, forward strand.
GGGCAGTTTCGCGATGAAATACGTGGTTTAGATAGCGCTGCCTTAGGGCGAGGCGAGGATAATGTGCGCCCAGCGTGGGAGCGTTTGCCAGAGCAACATAAGCCTGAAGATTTTGGTGTGGACGAATACGGCAAAACACTGGAGAGGCACAAAGAGGGTTTATCTGGTTTTCAGGTAGCCTCATTGCGGCAACAGGCTATGCGGCGCAAGCGCGATATGCGCCCACGCCATCTTCCGCAACCACGTTTGCGCAGCCGTAAGGTGAGATTATGAGTGAGAATCAACCCGCACCAGCGGTATCACAGCCATTGGTTGAGCATTTATTAGAGTTGCGTCGTCGTTTAATGTGGATTGTAGGGATTTTGCTGCTCGCTTTGGGTGCTATGGTGCCGTTTGCGCAGCAGCTGTATACATTTGTTGCTCAGCCGTTAATGGCTACTTTGCCTGTTGGCAGCAGTATGATTGCCACCGATGTTATCGCACCATTTTTTGTGCCGCTTAAAGTGACGTTGATGGCTGCTTTTTTGCTGACCTTGCCGCATACGCTTTATCAAGTGTGGGCATTTGTTGCACCAGCTTTGTATCAAAATGAAAAGCGATTGGTGTTTCCATTGGTTTTATCCAGCTTTTTGTTGTTTGCAGCTGGCATGGCGTTTGCGTATTTTTTAGTGTTTCCAGTGGTGTTTAAGTTTTTAACCAGTATGACGCCCGACGGGGTGAACATGGCTACGGATATTGATAAATACCTTTCATTTATTTTAGGTATGTTCGTAGCTTTTGGAATGACGTTTGAAGTGCCTGTGGTGGTGGTTTTGCTGCAGCGTATGGGCGTGGTGAGCGTGGAACAGCTGCAAAAAGCTCGACCTTATGTGATTGTGGTGGCTTTTGTTATTGCAGCCATTGTTACGCCACCAGATGTAATCTCGCAAACTTTGTTGGCAGTGCCATTGATTGTTTTGTATGAGGTAGGCATTTTGGTGTGTCGAGTAACGGGATCATCAAAAGTTCAAAACTAAGTGTCAAACCTCTTTTAAAGAGTTTTCTTGTTATTTAATGTGATGATTATGAGTTGATAATGCTGAAGCCAGTCATTCAGGAAGAGCCCACAGGGTGTGGAATTGCATCTGTTGCAAATATTTTGGGCAAAACTTATAGAGAGATGAAGTGCATAGCAAATACATTGGGTATTTATGCAGAAGATGAATGGCTTTGGTCTGATACTCAATATGTCAGAAAAATGTTGGCTAATGCTGGAGTAGAAACTTCACCCAGCGAAACTCTTTTTGAATCATGGAATAGCCTACCTGACTTGGCATTATTAGCCATAAAACATCATCGAATAGGTGGTAAAGATTTTTGGCACTGGGTTGTGTTTAAACGCATTGCCGGGCAGGCTTTGGTTTTGGACTCCGCAAGCTATTTGTCATTCAATATTCGGACGGATTTTACTGAAATGCACCCAAAGTGGTTTATCGAAGTTGCCAATACGCATCAGTAGAGTTGGGTTGGCATCATTAAGTTGCTTGGATTAAGTGTATCCTGAGTTATAAATCGACAAGTAAAGCAGATAATGCTACTTAATCTGTTAATAAAAGGCTACCTGAAAGCATATTTTCTTTCAGGTAGCCTTTTATATTATTCTAAATTTTTTTAATATAAGCAAGCTGCGCGCAAGTGGGTTGGTCGGGTTACAATACGCGATTATATTAAATAAAATTATTGCGGCAAGCATGCTCATAAA
>CAZLYX010000022.1:25553-30464 GCA_964563885.1 uncultured Neisseria sp.
GCGGTGGTGCGTGTGTTTGATGCCACTGCAGCCAGTAGAGCGTGCTCTTGGGTGGCGTTGTTGTGTAGTTTGGTATTTTTCATTTCGTGTTTGTTTTTTGTTAAACAAGCAGGTAAAGGTCGTTCATGAAACATTGGTTTTCTGAAAATAAACGCTCGGTGTGGACAGCTCAAATGGGTCCACTGTGGCTGAGCTTATTGATGGTGTGTGTGGTGCCATTTTTGTCGATCTGGCGCACTGGACCGTTGCCGAGCTTTTATTTAGAAGCAGGTTCGCTGCTGTTTGCTTTGGTGTTGGTATTGTTTAGCGCGCCATTGGGCTGCCTGCGCGTGCGCATTCCACCTGTCAGTATTTATTTTTTGGTGTTGGCACTATTCTGGTGGCTGCAAGCGCGGGTAATGGATTTGACGTTTTATGGCCAAAATGACATGGTGGTGTGGACATTTGCAGTGCTGGCTTTAATGGCGTGGGCGTTGCGTGGTTGGGTGGTGCGTGAGGGGCAGGAGCAGGTGGTTACTGTGTTGGCGTGGGTATTGGTGTTTGGCGCTTTATGTCAGTCGGTGGTGGCACTGATGCAAATGACCGGTTGGGCTGAAACGTTTCGCGGCATCATCGCTTTTCGCGGCTTGGATAAAATTGAAGGCCAGCTAGGGCAGCGTAATCATCTGGCACATTATTTAATGTGGGGTATTTTGTCTGCTGCGTATTTATTAGGACAAAAACGCATTCAAACTATTTTGGGTATTGGGTTGGTGTTGTTGCTCACTGCTGGTTTGGGCTTGGTCAATTCACGCACTATTTTTGGTTATGTTGTGCTGGTGGCTTTATTGTTGATTTTTTGGCGTGTGCGCAGTGGCAAGCAGGTTAATCGAATGGTTGCTGCGTTTGCATTAGCTTTAGTTGGCGTTGTGGTGTTTCAGCTGAGCATGAGTATTCTTATCGAAACATTTGGTAGCCAGCAGTATTTGTCAACAATTGAGCGCTTAGGGCATCAATCACAAGAAATATCGCCGCGTAAAATAGAGTGGTCAAGGGCGTGGGCAGTCTTCTTATCGGCACCATTGTTTGGTTATGGCTGGGGCGGTTATTCTTTGCAGGGTTTCTTACAAGGTGGCAATGCGGATACGTTTAGCATTATTCCAGGCAACGTACTGTTTACACATAGCCACAATATAGTATTGCAGCTATTGACGGAGATGGGGTTGGTTGGCACTTTATTGATCTTCAGCGGATTTGCCGCTGCGGTTTGGGGTTGCCTGAAAAAGCCGTTAACGCCCGCGTCACTTTTAATATTGGCCATGTTGGGTGTATCACTCACACACAGTTTATTGGAATATCCGCTGTGGTATATCTACTTTTTGACGCCGTTTGCCCTCATGATGAGTTTGTCTCCCGCTCAAAATCAAGATTATTCAGGTAGCCTCAATACACAAAAATGGATGACATTTGTGGGTAGCATATTGGCGGTATTTTTAGTTGTGGGCATTGTGCGTTTAGGATTTGTTTATCAAGATCTAACCCGATTTTCAGCACACCTCAAAAATGACACACCCACACGAACTGAGGATAAAATTAAAGGCTTACAACACATTGCCAATACCGAACCCATGTTTCGTTATTACGCATTACTCTCATTGACTAAGTTTGCTTCGGCAACAGATGCCGTGATTAAGCCATGGGCTTTACAAGCCGCCCAAGAAGCATTGGTGTACCGGCCATTTGCCAATACCTATCAATGGGGTTTATACCAATACCGAACGGGTGATAAAGTTCAGGCAGCACATTGGATGCGGATGGCTTATTATTATTACCCTAAAATGATGCCTTTTTATGGGCAGCGCATCAAAGAATCAGAGCATCTTGCCGATCTTTATCCTGTTTTGGATGAATCGTGCCAAGCCTTTTATCGAATGAGAGTTGATGGTAAGTCATGCCGTGCTCGCAGCCGGTTAAAATAAACTAGTGCCTACTTTACCGTCAAATGTAAAGACAGCCGCCATGCAATGCAAAAAAGCGCAAATAGCATCGTGTTTACGCTATCTACGCTCAAGGTTGCATGTTAAGATTGCTGCAGTTACAACTGTGTCTTATGTTTAAAGAGACAACAACAAACAAAACAAGGATAACCATAATGAGCCGTGTATTGTTAGTAGACGATGATGCTTTATTGACCGAATTGCTGACTGAGTATTTAGTCACTGAGGGTTTAGATGTCCACAGCGTGTCAGACGGAGAAGCAGGCGTAAAAGAAATTTTAACAGGTCAATACGATGTGGTGGTTTTAGACTCAATGATGCCAAAAATGAACGGCTTAGAGGTACTGAAACAAGTTCGTGCACAAAGCACAGTGCCCGTGATTATGCTAACCGCTAAAGGTGATGATATTGATCGCATTATCGGCTTGGAAATGGGTGCTGATGATTATGTACCCAAGCCGTGTACGCCGCGTGAACTATTGGCGCGGATTAATGCCATTTTACGTCGTGCCCAAAATGCTACCGAACAAAGTGGCAGCCCACACAGCCTGTCAGTAAGCGATGTGACTCTATTTCCTACCAAACGCCAAGCCACCATTGGTGATGCGCCGTTAGAATTGACCAGTACTGAATTCAATTTATTGGAAGTATTGATGCGTCACGCCGGCCAAGTAGTGAGCAAAGAAACGTTATCAATTGAAGCACTTGATCGCAAATTAGCTAAATTTGATCGCAGTATTGATGTGCATATATCAAGCATTCGTCACAAGTTGGGTGATCCATCGCTGATTCAAACTGTACGAGGTTTGGGCTATTTGTTTGTTAAAAACTAAGCAGGAAATAAACTTTCAATGACATTGTTTCAACGAATATTCGCCACGTTTTGCGTCGTTATTATCTGCGCAATTTTCGTGGCGAGTTTTTCTTTCTGGTTGGTGCAAAATACGTTAGCTGAAAACCATTTTCGTCAGCAGCGCACGATTGAAACCACTTTGCTCAGCAGTGTGATTTCAGCGTTTAAAGTGCGTGGTGATCAAGGTGTGCGCGAAATTATGCTGGAGTGGCGCGATAATCCAGTGTCGGAAAATGTATTTGTGATCACCGGCGATGATACTAAAGACATTATTGGTCGCAAAGTAGATTCGCAGACCATTGATGCAGCATATCGCTATGCTGTCGATCATCCAAACTCACCATTAGCACACATCGTTTTTGATCGATGGGGTGAGGAGTATTTGTTTTTTATCCGCGGTTGGAATGAACAGCAAATTCAGCGGCCACCGAGCCCTTTGTTTATTTCTGGCTTAGATTTAGCGCCTATTTGGCATGAGTTTATTATTTTAAGCTTCATCATTCTTGTTGGTTTACTGCTTGCTTATATTTTAGCCAATAATATTACGACGCCTATTCGTATTTTAGATCGTGGTATGAACCGTTTAGCATCGGGAGATTTGCAAACACGTATTTCTCAACAAATGGATGACCGTGGTGATGAGTTGTCGAGTTTAGCAGTACAGTTTGACAAAATGGCTGCACAATTACAAAAGCTGGTGGAAAAGGAGCGTCATCTTTTACATCATGTATCGCATGAAATGCGGTCACCGTTAGCACGTATGCAGGCAATTGTTGGCTTGATTCAAGCACAGCCACAAAAGCAAGAGCAATATGTACAGCGTTTAGAAACAGAATTAGTGCGCATGGATAATTTAGTGGGCGAGTTGTTGACGCTGGCCCGTTTGGAAACTGCCAATGTTCCGATGGAAAAAGAGCCGTTGGCATTGTTACCATTTTTAAATCATCTGGTAGAAGACAGCCAAACCATTGCTCAAGCCAATCGGCAGTCGGTACTTTTAAAAATAGATGATAAAATACCCGCTGATGCGCAAGTGGATGCTAATGAGGACTATCTTTATCGTGCATTTGACAATGTAATTCGCAACGCTATGTCGTATAGCCCCGAGGGCAGCAGTATTCAGCTTCATTTACGTCAAGACAATAAGCAGTGGTTGATTGATGTATTTGATAATGGGCCAGGTGTAGATGAACGACAATTGCCGCATATTTTTACCGCATTTTATCGCGCCGACAGCAGCGCCAATAAGCAGGGTACAGGTTTGGGTTTGGCGATAGCGAAGCATATTATTGGTCAGCATAATGGAAAAATTATGGCAGAAAACACGCAACCTAATGGTTTACGGATATACTTTTCACTGCCAAAATCGTCTGCTAAACGGATAAAAGAAGTAAAGAACCCATCTTCATAAAAGACAGAATTGAATAACAGTTTGTAGAGTGATGAAACCAAAAGGCTACCTGAATGATGTTCAGGTAGCCTTTTGTTATTTTATACTAAACAAGTTCGTTATTTTTGATTATCACGAATGAGTTCGAGCAATTGTGGCATTGGTGCGTAGCCAGACTGAGTTTTGCCATTAGGAAAAATAATGGTGGGCGTGCCAGTAAAGCCAAGTTGTTCACCTAGAGATACAGTTTCCGCGATGGGGTTATCACATACAGCTACTTTAGGAACTGGTTTGCCAGTTCGCATTAAGGCCGTCCAGGCCATGGTACGGTTTGGCTGACACCATATCTGTACGGCTTGTTGTTGTGCGCTTGGATGGAGAGTGGCAATAGGCATCATAAAGTTGTAAATAGTAATATCATTAATTTTTGCAAACTCAGTTTCTAGGCGTTTGCAAAATGGGCATTCTGGGTCGGTAAACACCACTACTTGAAGTGTACCGTTACCGCGCACTTCTTTAATTGCCTTATCTAGCGGTAAGCTTGCATAATCAACTTTATTTAATTCGCTTGCTCTGTCTTCGGTCAGACTTTTTCGTGTATTAATATCAATCAAATCGCCCACTAACATATAATCAGCTTTGGCATCGACATACACGATTTGATTGCCCGTTACCACAAATTCGTAGAGGCC
>CAZLYX010000023.1:0-12762 GCA_964563885.1 uncultured Neisseria sp.
TCGCGAAGGTGGTCGTACTGTAGGCGCCGGCGTTGTGTCTAGCATAATCGCTTAAGTTTAAATAGGCCAGTAGCTCAATTGGTAGAGTATCGGTCTCCAAAACCGAGGGTTGGGGGTTCGAGACCCTCCTGGCCTGCCAAAAACGAAAAACTAACCGGTCTATGCCGGTTAGTTTTTTATTTATTTAGTAATAGGTGCAAAATGACAGAACAAACACCGCAGGCGAAAGATGGCGCCTTAAAATCAAAAGCCTTAATTAAGGTTGAGCGGGCAGAGGCGAAATTACATTCCGAGAGGCAAATAAAAAAAACCAAACAGAAAGATATGCTTAAATTAGCTGTGGCTATTCTTTTGGTTGTGGCAGGGGTTTGGGCATATTATAGCGTGCCCAATTTGCCAGTTTTTGTAAGTGCGTTATTTCCAGTGGTTGCCGTTATTTTAGCCCTTCTTATTGTATTTTATTGGTGTGATTCCGGTCGTCGTTTAATTGCCTATGTTCGGGACTCGGTCAGTGAGTTTAAGAAAGTAGTGTGGCCGGTACGAAATGATGCCATTCGACTAACTTTTTTTGTGGTGGTTTTTGTTGCCATTTTGGCATCATTTATTTACGGTGTGGACAGCTTGGTTTCATGGTTGTTCTTCGATCTTATTTTGAGAAGAGGATAAAATGCCTAAAAAATGGTATGTAGTACAAGCTTATTCCGGCTATGAGAAGAGTGTTCAAAAAACCCTGATAGAGCGTATTGTTCGCGAAGAAATGGATGATTATTTCGGCCAGATTTTAGTGCCTGTAGAGGAAGTAATTGATATTAAAAATGGTAAGAAAACCATTAGTGAGCGTAAGTTCTATCCAGGCTATGTATTGGTGGAAATGGAAATGAGTGATGAGTCGTGGCATTTGGTGAAAAGTACGCCGCGTGTAACAGGCTTTATTGGTGGTAAGGCTAATCGTCCGTTACCGATTACGCAACGAGAAGTTGATGTAATGTTAAAGCAGGTAGAAACAGGTGCTGAAAAACCGAGACCTAAGGTTCAATTTGAGGTTGGACAACAGGTTCGTGTAAATGATGGCCCGTTCGCTGATTTTAATGGTGTAGTTGAGGAAGTTAATTATGAGCGCAACAAGCTTCGCGTGTCTGTACAAATCTTTGGTCGCGAAGCACCTGTTGAGTTGGAATTTGATCAGGTAGAAAGAAACTGATTTAAATTTGGTAGGTAGCAAGAGGTTCAGATTGATTTTTCTTGTAGTCAAGATTATAATATTGGACTTGTGTTTTTTTGGGAAGCAGATATTCTGCGTTATACCCATATTCTAGGAGCTAATTGTGGCAAAGAAAATCATCGGTTATATTAAACTGCAAATTCCTGCAGGTAAGGCCAATCCATCTCCACCAGTAGGCCCTGCGCTGGGTCAACGTGGTTTGAATATTATGGAGTTTTGCAAGGCATTTAATGCGGCAACTCAAGGTATGGAACCAGGTTTGCCGACGCCGGTAGTTATTACTGCATTTGCAGATAAGTCATTCACTTTTGTGATGAAAACCCCGCCTGCATCTATTCTGCTTAAAAAAGCAGCTGGTCTTCAAAAGGGTAGCTCTAATCCGCTGACTGATAAAGTTGGTACGGTTACTCGTGACCAATTAGAAGAGATTGCTAAAACCAAGCAGCCTGATTTGACTGGTACTGACTTGGATGCGTGCGTGCGTATCATTGCTGGTTCTGCCCGTTCAATGGGCTTGAATGTGGAAGGTGTATAATGGCTAAATTATCTAAACGCTTAAAAGCACTTCGTGCATCTGTAGAGGCGGACAAGCTGTATGCGATTGATGAAGCCATTGCATTGGTAAAAAGTTCTGCTACGGCTAAATTTAATGAATCTGTAGATGTGTCATTCAACTTAGGTGTTGATCCGCGTAAATCTGACCAAGTGATTCGTGGCGCTGTTGTATTGCCTAAAGGTACTGGTAAAGTAACTCGTGTTGCTGTATTTACTCAAGGTGCAAACGTAGAAGCTGCCAAAGAAGCTGGAGCTGATATCGTTGGTCTTGAAGATCTAGCAGCTGAAGTAAAAGCAGGTAATTTGAACTTTGACGTGGTTATTGCTTCTCCAGATGCGATGCGTATCGTAGGTCAATTAGGTACTATTCTTGGTCCTCGTGGTTTGATGCCAAACCCGAAAGTGGGCACAGTAACCCCTAATGTAGCTGAAGCTGTTAAAAATGCTAAAGCTGGTCAAATACAATATCGTACTGATAAAGCTGGTATCGTGCATGGTACGATTGGCCGTGCTTCTTTTGAAGAAGCAGCATTGCGTGAAAACTTTGATGCTTTATTGGATGCTATTGTTAAGGCAAAACCAGCTGCAGCTAAAGGTCAATACCTGAAAAAAGTTGCAGTATCCAGCACTATGGGTGTGGGTGTTCGTGTTGACACTACAAGTGTAAGTAATTAATAAAATATTTCAGGTGGCTTTGTTGAGGCTGCCTGAATTGGGCTACTTAAAAATATTAAGTAGATGTCCAAGACCGTAGGGATCGTAAGATTTAATTGGATAACACCCTACGCAGACGGTAGTCCTGAAAAACGATTTAAATGTCTTTTAGGTTGCCGCGCTGGCGGGATATTCTTTCCGAATATTCCTTTTTTAAACAGTGGGAGGTAGACCTTGAGTCTCAATGTTGAAACCAAGAAGGCAGTTGTAGAAGAGATTAGTGCAGCTATTGCTAATGCTCAGACTATGGTAATTGCCGAGTATCGCGGTGTCAGTGTTGCCAGCATGACTGAGCTTCGCGCTAATGCTCGTAAAGAAGGCGTGTATTTGCGCGTCCTGAAAAACACATTAGCACGTCGTGCAGTAGAAGGTACTTCATTCGCCGCATTGGCAGACCAGATGGTTGGTCCGCTTCTCTATGCTGCGTCTGAAGATCCAGTTGCTGCTGCAAAAGTACTGAATCAATTCGCAAAAAAAGATGCAAAAATTGCTCTGAAGGCGGGTTCTTATAATGGTGATTTATTAGATTTAGCTCAAGTAACTGAGCTGGCATCTATTCCAAGCCAAGAAGAACTGTTGTCAAAACTGTTGGGCGTTATGCAAGCACCAGTATCCGGTTTTGTACGTGGGTTGGCAGCTTTGGCAGCGAAAAACACTTCAGAAACAGCTTAATATTCAGACATTTGTATTGATTTAATATATTCATATATACCCAATTAGGAGTTTAATAGCATGGCTATTACTAAAGAAGACATTTTAGAAGCAGTTGCAGGTTTAACCGTAATGGAATTGAATGACCTGGTAAAGGCATTTGAAGAAAAATTTGGCGTTTCTGCTGCTGCTCTGGCAGTGGCTGGTGGTGGTGCTGGTGGTGGTGCCGCTGCTGCTGAAGCACAAACTGAGTTTGATGTGGTTCTGCTTACTGCTGGTGCTGCCAAAGTTGGAGTGATTAAAGTAGTACGCGCAATTACTGGTTTAGGCTTAAAAGAAGCTAAAGATTTGGTTGATGGCGCACCTAAAGCGGTTAAAGAAGCTATTTCCCAAGCTGAAGCTGATGACATCAAGAAACAATTAGAAGAGGCCGGCGCCACAGTCGAAATCAAATAATCTGATTCTAAAGCATCAAGGCTGGCGGTTTTTACCGCCGGCCTTATTTCGCTTTAATGATTAATAAATCTGTTTTTTTACATATGTTTACTAATTAAAAATAAATATATGTAAATATTCATTTTTTATTCCATTTTCTTTCTTTTGATAAGTTGTTGTTTATACATCAATATTGTCTGAAAGTGTTTTCTAGACAAACCCACTCAATTCCGGAGTTAGTCCACATGAATTATTCATTTACCGAGAAAAAACGGATCCGAAAAAGCTTTGCTAAACGCACCAATGTACTTGAGGTGCCTTATTTGCTGGCAATGCAATTGGAATCGTATGCAAAGTTCTTACAGTTAGACAAGCCATATGATGGACGTAATGAGGATGGCCTTCAGGCAGCCTTTAATTCCATTTTCCCAATTGTGAGTCATAACGGGTATGCCCGCTTAGAGTTTGTGCATTATGTATTAGGTGATCCACTATTTGATATTCAAGAGTGCCAATTGCGGGGTATTACTTACGCTGCGCCTTTGCGTGCTCGTATTCGATTGGTGATTTTGGATAAAGAGTCTTCAAAACCGACTATCAAAGAAGTGCGAGAAAATGAAGTCTATATGGGTGAAATACCATTAATGACCCCGAGCGGCTCGTTTGTTATTAACGGCACTGAGCGCGTAATTGTGTCTCAATTACACCGTTCTCCGGGCGTGTTCTTTGAGCATGATCGTGGCAAGACGCACTCTTCTGGTAAGTTGTTATTTTCTGCGCGCATCATTCCTTATCGTGGCTCTTGGCTTGATTTTGAATTTGATCCTAAAGACTTACTGTATTTCCGTATTGACCGTCGCCGCAAAATGCCTGTAACTATTCTCCTGAAATCATTGGGTTACAACGACGAACAGATCCTTGATACGTTCTACGACAAAGAAAAGTTCTATTTGTCTAAAGATGGTGTTCAAACTGATTTAATAGTAGCTCGACTAAAAGGTGAAACGGCCAAGTTAGATATTGCAGATAAAGATGGAAATGTATTAGTTGCTGCTGGTAAACGCATCACCGTTAAAAATATTAAAGACATTGAAAAAGCCGGTATGACGCGTCTAGATGTTGATCCGGATACTTTATTGGGCAAAGTATTTGCCGAAGATGTGATTGTGCCGGATACAGGCGAAGTTTTAGCCACTGCTAATGAAGAGCTTACTGAAGAATTGCTAGCCAAGCTGGATATTCATGGTGTCAAAGAAATTACGACTTTGTATATTAATGAATTGGATCAAGGCGGCTATATTTCTGCTACTTTACGCGCTGATGAAACTGCCGACCGCCAAGCTGCTCGCGTAGCGATTTATCGTATGATGCGTCCGGGTGAGCCACCTACTGAAGATGCTGTCGAATTGTTATTTAAGCGTTTATTCTTCAGCGAAGACAGCTATGACTTGTCTCGTGTTGGTCGAATGAAGTTTAATACCCGAACTTATGAGCAAAAACTAACTGAAGCACAAACTCAGTCTTGGTATGGTCGTTTGGTGAATGAAACGTTCAAAGATGCTGGCAAAGAAGGTGTTTTTGTTCTAAGCGTGCCAGATATCGTTGTTTCTGTTGCTACATTAGTTGAGTTACGTAACGGTCATGGTGAAGTGGACGATATCGATCACTTGGGTAACCGTCGTGTTCGTTCGGTAGGTGAGCTGACTGAAAATCAATTCCGCAGTGGTTTGTCACGTGTTGAGCGTGCAGTGAAAGAACGACTGAATCAAGCTGATTCTGAAAATCTGATGCCAACTGATTTAATCAATGCTAAACCAGTGTCTGCTGCAATCAAAGAGTTTTTTGGTTCGAGCCAACTTAGTCAGTTTATGGATCAAACCAATCCACTTTCTGAAATTACCCATAAACGTCGTGTATCTGCGTTAGGCCCAGGCGGTTTAACGCGTGAACGTGCTGGCTTTGAAGTCCGCGATGTGCACCCGACTCATTATGGTCGCGTATGTCCGATTGAAACACCTGAGGGTCCGAATATCGGCCTGATCAACTCATTGTCTGTTTTTGCTCGCACCAACGACTATGGCTTCTTGGAGACACCGTATCGTCGTGTTGCAGATAACAAGGTAACCAATGAAATCGATTATCTGTCTGCTATTGAAGAAGGTCGTTATGTAATTGCGCAAGCCAATGCTGATTTGGATGAAAACGGTGTACTGATTGGTGATTTGATTACTTGTCGTGAAAAAGGCGAAACCATCATGACCACGGCAGATCGCGTTCAATATATGGATGTGGCTACTGGTCAAGTGGTGTCTGTGGCAGCTTCACTGATTCCATTCTTGGAACATGATGATGCCAACCGTGCTTTGATGGGCGCCAACATGCAACGTCAAGCTGTGCCGTGTTTACGTCCTGAAAAACCAATGGTAGGTACTGGCATCGAACGTTCTGTAGCGGTTGACTCTGCTACAGCGATTGTGGCCTTGCGCGGCGGTGTGGTTGAGTATGTTGATGCCAACCGTATTGTTGTTCGCGTGCATGATGATGAGGCAACTGCTGGTGAAGTTGGTGTGGATATTTACAATTTAGTTAAATTTACTCGTTCTAACCAAAGCACCAACATCAATCAACGTCCACTTGTTACAGCAGGAGATATTTTGCAACGCGGTGACGTGATAGCCGATGGTGCATCAACTGACTTAGGTGAATTAGCTTTAGGTCAGAATATGACTATCGCGTTTATGCCTTGGAATGGTTACAACTACGAAGACTCGATTCTATTATCAGAAAAAGTGGCTTCAGATGATCGCTATACTTCAATTCACATTGAAGAATTGAATGCGGTGGCGCGTGATACTAAATTGGGTGCAGAAGAGATTACCCGTGATATTCCAAACTTATCTGAGCGCATGCAAAACCGTTTGGATGAAGCAGGCATTGTTTATATTGGTGCTGAAGTGGAAGCAGGCGACGTGTTGGTGGGTAAAGTGACACCTAAAGGCGAAACTCAGCTGACACCAGAAGAAAAATTACTGCGTGCTATTTTTGGTGAAAAAGCCTCAGATGTAAAAGACACTTCTTTGCGTATGCCAACTGGCATGAGCGGTACTGTTATCGATGTGCAAATCTTTACTCGTGAGGGACTTACGCGCGATAACCGCGCCCAAGCCATTATTGATTCTGAGTTGAAACGCTACCGCAAAGACTTGGGCGATCAATTGCGTATTTTTGATAATGATGCGTTTAGCCGTATCGAGCGCATGATTGTGGGTCAAAAAGTAAACGGTGGCCCATTGAAGCTGGCTAAAGGTTCAGAAGTGACTGCTGATTATCTGGCTAGTCTGCCAACCAAGCACGATTGGTTTGATATTCGGATGGCAACTGAAGGTTTGGCCAAGCAGCTAGAATTGATTAAAGTCAGCCTACAGCAGAAGCGCGATGAAGCTGATCAAATGTATGAAGTGAAGAAGAAAAAGCTCACTCAGGGTGATGAATTGCAGCCAGGCGTACAAAAAATGGTGAAAGTATTTATTGCCATTAAGCGTCGCTTACAAGCTGGGGATAAAATGGCGGGTCGTCACGGTAATAAGGGTGTGGTGTCACGCATTCTACCGGTAGAGGATATGCCTTACATGGCTGATGGCCGTCCAGTAGATATTGTATTAAACCCATTGGGTGTGCCTTCGCGTATGAACATTGGTCAGATTTTGGAAGTGCATTTAGGTTGGGCGGCAAAAGGTATTGGCCAACGAATTGAGCGCATGTTGGCGGAACAACGCAAGGTACAGGATATCCGAGAATTCTTGGACAAACTGTATAACGACAGTGGTAAGCAAGAAAACCTTGAAGATTTGACTGATGACGAAATCCTAGAATTAGCGGCCAATCTGAAGCGTGGTGCTACTTTTGCCTCACCAGTATTCGACGGAGCACACGAGAGTGAAATTAAAGCCATGTTAGAGCTGGCTTATCCTGACGATGATCCAGAAGTGCAAAAACTAGGCTTTAACCCAACCAAAACACAGGTTACTTTGTACGATGGTCGTTCTGGTGAAGCATTTGATCGCCGTGTAACCGTTGGCGTAATGCATTACCTCAAACTACATCACTTAGTAGATGAGAAAATGCATGCTCGATCAACTGGTCCGTACAGCTTGGTAACGCAGCAACCGTTGGGTGGTAAAGCCCAATTCGGTGGTCAGCGTTTTGGTGAGATGGAAGTTTGGGCACTTGAAGCTTATGGCGCTGCTTACACACTGCAAGAAATGTTGACTGTGAAATCTGATGACGTGACTGGCCGTACCAAAATGTACGAAAACATTGTTAAAGGTGAACACAAAATCGATGCAGGCATGCCTGAGTCGTTCAACGTATTGGTTAAAGAAATTCGTTCGTTGGGATTGGATATCGATCTGGAATGTTACTAAATCCAATATAAGCTTTCAGGTAGCTTGTAAAAAAGGCTACCTGAAAGCTTGATTGGGTAATAACAAGCCAAGTATGCAGGAGGTGAAACATGACGTTTACCGTTGAACAGCACCAGTCTTTGCTGGCACAAAAAGGTATAGGTAACACTATTTTGCAACGACTGGTACAAATGGGTTTGGATGATGTGGAGAAGTTGGCAGCTGCCTCAGTAGATGACATATTGGAGCAAGGCAGAGCCTTAACAGGCAGTACTTGTTGGCAAAACAGCCCACAAGCACGCGCTGCCATCAACACAGCAATACTTTGGGCGCAACAGCAGTAAGGCGTTACACAAAACCATTAATCCAATAGGCTACCTGAAACCGCAATAGTGATTTCAGATAATCTTGCCCAAATAGTTAGACCAGTATGATTGTGTTTTGCCATCACCCTGCTTAAACACCGAAACATCCAGCAGCATATAGAGGCCGCCTGAAAAGCCTGCCCGAACTGCAAGAATACTTTCCGTTAAGGAGCATAAATGAAAGCTTTATTAGACTTATTTAATCCGCTGCAATCCAATGGCATGGAACAAGAGTTCGACGCCATTAAAATTGGTATTGCCTCGCCCGATACTATCCGTTCATGGTCTTATGGCGAAGTGAAAAAGCCAGAAACCATTAACTACCGTACCTTCAAGCCCGAGCGCGATGGTTTGTTTTGTGCCAAGATTTTTGGCCCAGTTAAAGACTATGAGTGCTTGTGTGGTAAGTACAAGCGCCTAAAATTTAAAGGTGTTACCTGTGAAAAATGTGGTGTTGAAGTTACGCTGTCTAAAGTGCGTCGTGAGCGCATGGGCCACATCGATTTAGCAGCACCAGTTGCACACATTTGGTTTTTGAAATCACTACCATCTCGCTTAGGCATGGTATTGGACATGACCTTACGTGACATTGAGCGTGTGCTGTATTTTGAAGCCTTTGTGGTAACCGATCCGGGCATGACGTCACTGCTACGTCGCCAGTTGCTGACCGAAGAAGACTATTACACCAACCTAGATGAATTTGGTGACGATTTTGATGCCAAAATGGGCGCCGAAGGCATTCGCGACTTATTGCGCGCACTGGATATTCCTAAAGAAGTAGAAGTACTTCGCCAAGAGTTAGAAGCCACTGGTTCTGATACTAAAATCAAAAAAATTGCCAAGCGTCTAAAAGTGTTAGAGGCTTTCCAGCGTTCTGGCATGAAGCTGGAATGGATGATTATGGACGTGCTGCCAGTATTGCCGCCAGATTTACGTCCGTTGGTACCTTTGGATGGTGGTCGTTTTGCCACTTCTGACTTGAATGACCTGTACCGCCGCGTTATCAACCGTAACAACCGTTTGAAACGCCTACTGGAATTGCGCGCACCCGATATCATCGTGCGCAACGAAAAACGCATGTTGCAGGAAGCTGTCGATTCGCTGCTGGATAATGGTCGTCGTGGTAAAGCCATGACTGGCCCAAGTAAGCGTCCGCTGAAATCACTGGCAGACATGATTAAAGGTAAGGGCGGTCGTTTCCGTCAAAACTTGCTGGGTAAACGTGTGGATTACTCTGGTCGTTCAGTAATTACCGTTGGTCCTTATTTGCGTCTGCATCAATGTGGCCTGCCAAAGAAAATGGCTTTAGAACTGTTTAAGCCGTTTATTTTCCACAAGTTAGAAGTGTTAGAGTTGGCTTCTACTGTGAAAGCAGCCAAGAAATTAGTAGAAAATGAAGTGCCAGAAGTATGGGACATCTTGGAAGAAGTTATTCGCGAACATCCAGTAATGCTGAACCGTGCGCCAACACTTCACCGTTTAGGTATTCAAGCATTTGAACCAATTTTGATTGAAGGCAAAGCCATTCAGCTACATCCGCTGGTTTGTGCGGCATTTAACGCCGACTTTGACGGTGACCAAATGGCTGTTCACGTACCCTTATCGCTTGAAGCGCAAATGGAAGCTCGCACCTTAATGCTAGCCTCTAATAACGTATTGTCACCCGCCAATGGTGAACCAATTATCGTGCCTTCACAGGATATCGTATTGGGTTTGTATTACATGACCCGTGACAAGATCAACGGTAAAGGCGAAGGCAGTTTATTTGCTGATGTAAAAGAAGTTCACCGTGCCTATAACACTCAACAAGTAGAATTGGGCGCTAAAATCACCGTTCGTGTGCGCGAATGGGTGAAAAATGATCAAGATGAATTTGAAGCCGTGGTTAATCGTTATGAAACCACAGTGGGTCGTGCGCTGTTATCTGAGATTTTACCCAAAGGCTTGCCATTTGAGTATGTTAATAAGGCCTTAAAAAAGAAAGAAATTTCTCGCTTAATCAATGCTTCGTTCCGTCTGTGTGGCCTGCGTGATACGGTAATTTTTGCTGACCATCTGATGTATACAGGCTTTGCTTTTGCAGCGAAGGGCGGCATCTCAATTTGTGTTGATGACATGGAAATCCCAAAAGAGAAAACTGTGTTGCTGGCTAAAGCCAATGGCGAAGTGAAGGAAATTGAACAGCAATATCGCCAAGGTTTGGTAACCAACGGTGAGCGTTATAACAAAGTAGTCGATATTTGGGGCCGTGCTGGTGATGATATTGCCAAGGCAATGATGAAAAACCTGTCTACTGAAAAAGTGTTTGATCGTGATGGTAAAGAAGTAGAGCAAGAGTCATTCAACTCTATTTACATGATGGCCGATTCAGGTGCTCGTGGTTCGGCAGCTCAGATTAAACAGCTATCTGGTATGCGTGGTTTGATGGCTAAGCCAGATGGCTCGATTATTGAGACACCAATTACAGCCAACTTCCGTGAAGGCTTAACCGTATTACAATACTTTATTGCCACACACGGTGCGCGTAAAGGTTTGGCCGATACGGCGTTGAAAACGGCTAACTCAGGTTACCTGACTCGTCGTTTGGTAGACGTTACCCAAGACTTAGTCGTAGTTGAATATGATTGTAAAACCACTGACGGCTTCGTAATGAAAGCTGTGGTGCAGGGTGGTGATGTTATTGAACCGCTGCGTGACCGTATTTTAGGTCGTGTTGTTGCTTCTGATGTGGTTGACCCTTCTACTAATGAAACACTGGTAGAAGCAGGTACTTTACTGACTGAAGAAATGGTGGACATGATCGACAATTCTGGTGCAGATGAAGTTAAAGTTCGCACGCCTATTACCTGTAAAACTCGTTATGGTTTGTGTGCACACTGTTATGGTCGTGACCTAGCTCGCGGTAAATTGGTTGACTCTGGCGAAGCAGTTGGTGTGATTGCTGCTCAATCTATTGGTGAGCCAGGTACTCAGTTGACGATGCGTACGTTCCACATTGGTGGTGCTGCTTCTCGAGCTGCTGCCGCTAGCCAAGTAGAATCTAAGTCTAACGGTACGGCTCGTTTCAGCACTCAAATGCGTTATGTAGCCAACAACAA
This sequence comes from uncultured Neisseria sp., assembly GCA_964563885.1. Lineage (GTDB taxonomy): Bacteria > Pseudomonadota > Gammaproteobacteria > Burkholderiales > Neisseriaceae > CAZLYX01. The sequence goes on from CAZLYX010000023.1 coordinate 11,444, forward strand.
GGGTGATTTGGTTGTGATTGGCCGTTCTTCTGAAGTGGTCATTCATGACGATCTTGGTCGTGAGCGTGAACGCCATAAAGTGCCTTACGGTTCGATTCTGTTGGCTCAAGACGGTCAAGCCATTAAAGCTGGCCAAACCTTAGCAACATGGGATCCGCATACTCGTCCGATGATTACTGAACATGGTGGTCGTGTCCGCTTTGAGAATATTGAAGATGGCGTAACCGTAGCCAGACAAACTGATGAAGTAACTGGCTTGTCTACCTTGGTAGTAATTGATGGTAAACGTCGCTCAGCAACCACCATTTCTAAGTTGTTGCGTCCTACAGTAAAACTGTTGGATGAAGATGGTGAAGAAGTGAAAATACCGGGTACAGATACCGCTATTTCGATGGCCTTCCCGATTGGTGCAGTGATTTCAGTGCGTGAAGATCAATTAATCGGCAAAGGCGATGTATTGGCGCGTATTCCACAAGCCTCTTCTAAAACCCGTGATATTACCGGTGGTCTGCCGCGTGTAGCTGAGCTATTTGAAGCACGTATTCCAAAAGATGCTGGTATGTTGGCTGAAGTAACTGGTGTTGTTTCGTTTGGTAAAGAAACCAAAGGCAAACAGCGTTTGGTTATTACCGATGTAGACGGCGTGGCTTATGAAACACTGATTTCTAAAGAAAAACAGATTTTGGTGCATGATGGTCAAGTAGTAAACCGTGGTGAAATCATCGTGGACGGCTCGGTAGATCCGCATGATATTTTGCGATTAAAAGGCATCGAAGAATTGGCTCGCTATATTGTGCAAGAAGTACAAGAGGTTTATCGCCTACAAGGCGTGAGAATTTCTGATAAGCACATTGAAGTGATTATTCGCCAAATGTTGCGTCGCGTGAATATTGCTGACTCAGGTGAAACCGGCTTTATTACGGGTGAACAAGTGGAGCGTGGAGATGTTACCTTGGCCAACGAACGTGCGTTGCATGAAGGCAAAGAGCCAGCTCGTTACGAAAACGTGTTGCTAGGTATTACCAAAGCTTCACTATCGACCGACAGCTTTATTTCAGCTGCTTCGTTCCAGGAAACCACTCGCGTGTTGACCGAAGCTGCGATTATGGGCAAAAAGGACGATTTACGTGGTCTGAAAGAAAACGTAATCGTGGGCCGTTTAATTCCAGCCGGTACTGGCTTATCTTACCATCGCCGCCGCCGTGAACAATGGCAAGCGCATCATGAAGCCGAAGTAAAAGAAAAGGTTGATGAAGCTGAATAAACTGGTTTAAGTTACCTAAACCAAAACCGCCGATTGTAAAATCGGCGGTTTTTTT
>CAZLYX010000023.1:12862-29928 GCA_964563885.1 uncultured Neisseria sp.
CATTCAGGTAGCCTTTTCATTCAGGTAGCCTTTTCATTCAGGTAGCCTTTTCATTCAGGTAGCCTTTTCATTTAAATCAGCTGGATAACGGTGGTTCAACATAGCCTTGTATAACCGCTTCTACTTGCATGGCTGCTGTGAGTAAGCGCTCTTCCTGCCAACGTTTTCCGACCAGTTGCATGCCTACTGGCAGGCCGTTTTGCAGGCCAACGGGTAGGCTGATCACTGGGCTGCCAGTGAGTGAAAATGGTACGGTAAGCGACATGGTGGCTTCCAGATACGGTAGGTTTTGTGTGCCGATGCTGATTTTGGGCGGCAGGATTAATGCACGATTGGGTGCATGCGGGAAGGCGGTGGTGGGGCAAACGGGGCAGAGCCAAACATCATAGTGGTCTAAAAAATGTTCGAGTGCGGCGATTAGCTGTTCGCGCTGATTGAGTGCGCTGTTGTAATGGCGCATATCAAATGCCAGCCCACGTCCAACGCCGTGTAGTAATGCATTGCGTGGCGATGAAAAACGGCTGATTTGGCGCATACCAAAGCGCAATAACGGAGGCAAACCTAAGCCCAATTCGGTGCCGATTAATGCTCCGAAAGTAGCCCAAACCTTCTGAAAGTCAAAATCTTCGGGCTTGGCACGTTCAACAATAAAGCCTGCTGCTTGTAATTTTTTTACTGTTTGATCTAGCCCTGCGCGGGTACGTTCACACAAAGGTAGCCCGTTGAAATCATCCCAATAGGCAATTTTTATTTTGCTGTTTTGAGTGTGATTTGGGCGAACGGGAAGGGGTGGCACGGTGCTGTCGATGCAGTCTGTGCCAACAAGGGCGGTGAAGCCGAGGCGAACATCGTCTACATGGCGCCCAAGTACACCGAGCGATAGCATGTGCCAGATGCTTCTATCTTGCCCAGGAAGTGGCGGAATGTGTCCAGTGATGGGTAAGCGGTTTTCTGTGGCTTTGAGGCCGACTACACCGCAAAAGGCGGCTGGAATTCGGATTGAACCGGCTAAATCGCTGCCGATATCTATGACAGAGAAACCAGCGGCTACTGCTACTGCACTGCCGCCAGAGCTGCCGCCCGAAGTGCGAGTTAGGTCAAAAGGATTGTTGGTGCGCCCGAATAATCGGTTGTTGCATTGGATATCGCCGGCCAATTCGGGCAGGTTGGTTTTACCTAGCAATATCGCCCCCGCTGCTAACGCGCGCGCTACTACGCTAGCATCTTGGGTTGGTATGTGATTCTGCAAAGGCGGAAAACCAGCTGTGGTGCGCAAGCCTGCGGTGGCGAACACATCTTTTACGGTGAGTGGTAGACCAAATAAAGGTGGCAAATCAACTCCGTTTTGGCGCATGTGATCAGCTTCTGCGGCGTGCTGCAATGCATTTGGGTTGAGTGTAACCACGGCGTTGAGCGCGGGATTGTGTTGCTCAATCCGCTTTAAGCAGCCAGAAACAAGATCTGTAACAGTAGCACCATCGGCCAGTTGCTGGCGCAAAGGAGAAATCAAAGGCAGAGACATGGCAACACTCCAATGTTGAAAACATCAGTCTAGCAGCAAGAGGACTATGAGTATTGTATGCAAACGACGTGTTGGTGTTGAGCGAAAAATAATAATGTGGGCTAATTGTGAACATGTATTGGTTATGTTTAATAGTGAATAGCAATTTAGTGACGAGTGGATAATGTTTATGCATGTTTTATGGGTAGATGATATAAATAATGTAATAAAAGGCTACTTGAAACATTCAGGTAGCTTTTTGAATGTTAAAAGCCTTCAGAACCAAATAATGTTGTCGATGCTTTTGCTGTGGCGTTGAATGCCCATACGTCATCACTTTGAGACAACACAGCTTGGCGAATGTGTGTGGGAGTGTGGCCAGTAAAATGCAGAATATCGCGCTGAAAATGGGCTTGGTCGTAATAGCCGCATTCGGTAGCGAGGGTGACGAGTGGGATATGGGCGCAGTTGAGCAGCAAGGGAATGGCACGGCTACACCGAATTTGGCGACGGTAAGCACGCAGGCTTTGTCCGTAAGCCGCTTGAAAACGGCGTTCGAGTTGACGGGCGCTGCATGCAAAAGCAGTGCTGAGTTCAGCGCTATGCAAGTGCAGCCATTGGGGCGGGATAAACAAGGTGTCGGTATAGGCGGCGTGCGCACTGGTCAGAATGGCTAAGGTTTGCCATATATCGGCAATGGCTTGAGAGGGTGTGAGTACAGGCAGGCGTTCGGCCAATCGGCAAACGGGCGCTTGTAAATTAGGTGTTAACAAAGATTGCCATGGGGCAAAGGTGTCCATCAATAATCCAGCTGCTTCACCAAACAGGCGCGGCATTTGACCATGGCGGATGGCAATGTTGAAAATATGGGTGTGTTGGTCTGCCCAAGCCAAACGTGGTTGACGAGTGCCGCCGCAAATAACCAGATTAGGAAATGTAAGGGTTTCACCGCCGTGGTGTAACACGATTTTCCCGCTTAATGTCACCAATAAAGTTGGATAAAGGCTGGCCGGTATGTGGTAAAAACCATGCGGCACCGCCGTGTACATAGCGGTGTGTAAGATGGCACTAAGTTGTGGAGGCGGGGGAATGAAGGTATTCATAGCGGCAGATTCGTTGAATAATCAGCATAGGCTACCTGAAAATAATCTGTTGTGCTTAGATTAAACGATGCTTATTGCAACATGCGCAAAACTTGCCATTACAACAGCGCAATGAATGCAGGCAAGTAATCTGGCTAGAAAACTTGCTCGTATAGCATAAAGTCAGACGCCGTTAAACAACCCATCGGCTTAACGAAAATAAGTCTAGTCGATGGGTTATTCAGCTAGCCTCAGTTTTATGCGTCTAGATAATCTAAACCGATATCTAAAGCTTTGCTGCTGTGTGTGAGATAGCCCAATGCAATGGAATCAACACCTGTTTCGGCAACTTCGCGTAAGCGCGAAAAATCAATACCGCCAGAAGCTTGGGTGTGTGCTTTGCCTTGGCACAGTGTTACCGCTTGGCGTAATTGCTGAGTATCCATGTTGTCTAACAAAATCAGTTTGGCGCCAGCAGCAAGCGCAACGTGCAATTGCTCTAAGGTATCAACTTCAACTTCAACAGCAATCCATGCACCAGCAGCTTGTTGAGCGCGCTCAATTGCGGCGCTCAAGCTGCCAGCAAGGGCGATGTGGTTATCTTTAATTAATACCGCATCGTCCAAGCCCATGCGATGGTTGAGGCCACCACCAGCACGAACAGCATATTTTTGCAAGGTGCGCAGTAGCGGCAGGGTTTTACGGCTACACATGATTTGTGCGCTGGTGCCCGCCACAGCAACCACAGCGGCGGCAGTCATGCTGGCGATGCCGCTAAGGTGAGTGAGAAAATTTAATGCAGTGCGCTCGGCGCTGAGCAACGCACGAATATCGCCGCGTACTTTGGCTAAAGTCTGCCCAGCGTGAATAGTGTCGCCATCGGCCGCGATGGCTTCAAAATAAATGCTGGCATCAAGACGGTGGAACGCCAATCTTGCCAATGACATGCCAGCCAATACGCCTGTTTCTCGGCTAACTATGGCCAATTGAGCTTGAGCATTGCCTTCAAATACCAGTTCAGATGTAATGTCACCACGGCGGCCTAAATCTTCGGCGAGTGCTTGGTCTACATAAGGTTGTAGCAGAATATCGGGTAGCGGATAGAGCATGGTTATCCTTTCAGGTGGCTTTTGGGGTGAAATGTTTTAGTTGTCTTTATGTATGGGAAGTTTAATGCCGGAAATCAGGTTTTCCATCATTACATCGTCGCGAAAACGATAAAGCTGTGCTGGGCGACCACGATCTTGTACCAAGCTTGTGCCCATGGGTTCGATGAGATCTTGGTATTGAATTAAGCGGCGAAAGTTTGGTTTGTGTAGCTCGCGACCCGCTAAAGCTTCTACACTTTTTTGTAGCTGTAGCAGGGTGAATTCTGGGGGCATTAATTCAAAAATAACTGGCCGATATTTAATTTTCCCACGCAGGCGTGACAACGCAGTCGCCAAAACATGACGGTGATCGCTGAACATTGGCTCGCCAGTAAGTGATTGCGCAAAATTAGCTTGCGGTTGTGGCGATTCGGCAATCAAGCCGCATTCGTATAATAATTCGTAGCGCAGCAGCGCATGTTCTTCCGACCAGCTAAATGGCGGCAAGCCCCAGCATAAGTGCACACGATTTTGTCGTGCTTGCTGTGCTTCTTTATTGGCCGTTTGCTGTGTCCACGCCATTAGCTGCGGCAGTAATTGTTGTTGAACCCATGCTGGCGTGCCGTTGCGCACGTCTTCCCAAGGCAATATTTCATACCAGTCGCGCCACTTAGCATCGCTGGTGAGCGTGCCTTCGTGTGCTTCGCTCACCAAGCCTAAATAAGTGACGTACACAACGGGATCGCCGTAGCTGTTGCGACGAGAGGTGTCTACAAAAGTATAAAGCTGCTCAACATAGCCCATGGGCTGGGCAGTTTGAGTAGCCACCCATTCGCGCACACCCGCTTGTAACGAGCGTTGTAACACTGACAGTGGGCCAAAGGGCAGAGCGTTGCCATTGAGTACAGTTAAAACTCGAGCGTGAAAATCGGTTACTGCCACCAACACGGCGGCCAGTTCGATGGTGCTGGTTTTGGTATGGCTATGGTTGGGCTGATTCATGGGCTGGTTTTCTAGTGATTAAAGCGGATATAAATAGTGAGTGATTATTTCTGTCTTCAGGTAGCTTTTTAGGTAATAAGCTCAAGTTAAAAAAAAGCTTGCTCATTATACTCAATATGAGCATAATTGCCATCCTGTGTAGTTAAAAATAAGTGACATGGTTTAAACGGCTGAATAGCCTTACAGTTTTAGCCCGCAATAATCGGGATGAAGATAAGAATAACAGATGAGGAACAGCTTGATGAATATTCAAACAAAAAGCTATGAAACATATGACTATGAAGCGCCGTTGTTACATCAGCCAACCAATTCCTGCCAGCTAAAACAAGCTTGGGCTAAAGTGCCGGTTGAGTTGAATGCTATTGAGAAGCAGGCGCTGAAAGCTGAAATTAAAACCTTGCTGCAAGAACGCAATGCAGTGATGGTGGCGCATTATTATGTTGAGCCTGAGTTACAAGACTTAGCCTTAGAAACCGGCGGTTGTGTGGGTGATTCGCTCGAAATGGCGCGGTTTGGCCAAGCACATACAGCCAATGAGCTGGTGGTGGCAGGCGTACGATTTATGGGCGAAAGTGCCAAAATTTTGAGCCCAGAAAAAACGGTATTGATGCCAGATTTAGAGGCCAACTGTTCGCTCGACTTGGGTTGTCCTGCCGATGAATTTGATCGTTTTTGCAATCAGCATCCTGATCGCACTGTGATGGTGTATGCCAACACCAGCGCGGCTGTAAAAGCACGTGCTGATTGGGTGGTCACTTCATCTGTGGCTTTGGAAATTGCCACACATTTAGCAGCACAAGGGCAGAAGCTGATTTGGGGACCAGATCGCCATTTGGGCAACTATATTCAACGCCAAACGGGTGCTGATATGTTGTTATGGCAAGGATCGTGCATGGTTCATAACGAGTTTAAAGCTGATGAATTAGCGGCTTTAAAAATCAAACATCCACAAGCGCTGGTGTTGGTGCATCCAGAGTCGCCAGCGGCGGTGGTTGATCTTGCCGATGTGGTGGGCTCAACCAGCAAGTTGTTAAAAATGGCGGTAGAGTCAGCAGCAACAGAATTAATCGTCGCCACTGATTTGGGTATTTTGCATGAGATGCGCAAACAAGCGCCACACAAAATATTTATTGCGGCGCCCACTGCTGGCGAGAGTGCTACCTGTAAGAGCTGTGCTTTTTGTCCGTGGATGGCCATGAATAGCTTGGTTGGCGTGCGCGATGCATTGTTGCATCAGCAAGGTGAGATTGTGCTCGACCCTGAGCTGGGTCGCCAAGCGCGGGTGCCGTTGGATCGGATGTTGGCATTTGCTGCCGACTTGAAAGCACGTTCAGTGGTGGGCAACGGCATAGGACCAGCTTAATATGAATTACGATGTAATCATCATTGGCAACGGCTTAGCTGCCACCAGTTTGGCGTTAACGCTACCTGAAACCTATCGCGTGGCAATGTTGTGTAAACATACGCAGCCCGATTGCGCCAGCAGCTATGCGCAAGGTGGCATTGCTGCAGTATGGGACGCGCTCGATTCAGTTGAGCAACACGTGGCGGACACTTTAGTGGCTGGCGCGGGTGAGTGCAATGAGTTGGTGGTGAAGGATATTATTGGACACAGCACTGAAGCCTTAATGTGGTTGGAAAACTGCGCAGTACCATTTAGCCGCAGTGCCGATGGCAGCTTACATTTAACCCGTGAAGGCGGTCATGGATTGCACCGTATTGCCCATGTTGCAGATCACACTGGCGCGTCGATTATGCAACGCATGCGTGCCGAATTGGCAGCACGTGAAAATATTGCTGTGTACGAAAACCACATGGCGCTTGAGCTGCTAAGCGATGGCAATTGTTGTAACGGCGTGCGCGTATTGGCAGAGGAAGCAGCAAGCGATTGGTTTGCGCCCAAGGTGGTGATTGCCAGCGGTGGCATGGGACAAATGTATACCCATACCACTACACCTGTAGAGTGTACTGGCGATGGTATTGCTCTGGCTTATCGTGCGGGCTGTCGCGTGGCCAATTTGGCGTTTATTCAATTTCATCCCACTGGTTTAGCAATAGGCGAGGGCAGCCAAACCTTCCTTGTTTCAGAGGCTGTGCGCGGTGAAGGTGGTGTATTGTTTAATGAGGCGGGCGAACGTTTTATGCCCCATTATGATGAACGCGCTGAGCTAGCACCCCGTGATATTGTTGCTCGCGCCATTGCTTCAGAAATACGCAAGCAGCAACAACCTTATGTTTGGCTCGACATCAGTCATCAACCAGCCGAGTTTATTCAGGCACATTTCCCAACGATTTGGGCACATTGTTTAAACCTCGGTATAGACATCACCCGCGAAGCCATGCCAGTGTGCCCAGTGCAGCATTACACATGTGGCGGTGTGTTGGCCGATGTTGCTGGCCACACTGATGTTGACGGATTATATTGTATAGGTGAAGCGGCGTGCACTGGTTTACACGGAGCCAATCGCTTAGCCAGTAATTCGCTATTGGAGTGTGTGGTGTCTGGGCATCGTGCCGCCAAATCAATCATTGAAGATGCAGTATGGACAACGCCTGTGCCATTATTATCTTGGGTGGTAATGGGTGATGTTCAAACCACTTTGGCTGAGACCAAAACAAATTGTGCGGCAGCATTCAGCCGTGCTGCTTTGAAAACGTTGATGAGCAAGGAATTAGGCATTGTACGCACTGACAGCGGCTTAAAACATGCGCGAGAACTGTTGAATTTATGGCAACGGCATTCTGTGTTTGGGGCGTTAGCAGCTGAGCAGGAAGACCAAAATTTATTGCAGTGTGCTGTTTTGTTGGCTGAACATGCTCAACGACAATCGCGCAATGCTGGCGCTCATTTCAATGCAGACTTGGTTTCTGCTTAAAGCTCTGGTTTACAAAAAGGCTACCTGAAAATAATTCAGGTAGCCTTTTTGTTTAAATAGCATTTCAGAGCTTTGTATTCATTTCAGATTTATCAGACAACAGCTCAATTCTCATCTGTCTATAGCTGTGATACAGCATCACCGCAATACCAGCCCACACCAACCCATAGCTAATCAAAGAATCCCACACCATGGGTTCGCCCAATACCGTGATGGCGAGTACAAACAACAACGCTGGTTCTAAATAGCTCAACATACCAAATACAACCACAGGCAACAAACTGTTGGCAGTCAGATTAAGCTTCATCGCCAGTGCGCTGTGGATGCCCAACGCTATAATCCAAACTATCAACAGCGGCTGCTGGTCAATCATATCGAGGCTACCTGAAGCGGTGAGCAAATAAGCCAGAGCCAGTGGCGCCAACACAATTGAATCCAATACTAAGCCTGTGAGTGGCGGTACTTTTTGCCAACGGCGCAGCAAATAATAGATAGGGTAAGTGGTGAATACCGCTGCTGTCACCCATGAAAATGCACCTGTGCGTATTAATTCTACTGCCACACCGCTGGCGGCTAATGCCAGAGACAATTTTTGTAAGGCAGATATCCGTTCACGAAAAATCACCACCCCAGCAAACGCCATAGCTAATGGAAACAAAAAATAGCCCATCGCCAAATCAATGCCTTTGCCGTTAACAGGCCCCCACATAAACAGCCACAACTGAAATCCCAAAATGGGCGTGGGCAACATAATCAACCCCCAGCGGCGCCAATTTTTACCTACGCTCTGTATAAAAGTAAATGCGACCCCCCAAGAGCGAGTGATGCTTAATAACGCTAAGAAACCAAACAGCATGGTCACCATGCGCCAAGCAAAAAGATCGGTGCCTGTTAAAGGTTGCATGAACTTGCCGTATAAAAACAGCATGCTGAATAAAATATTGGATAACAAAGCGGCAATTACGCCCTTTGAGTTGGCAGTCATGGCCAAACTCCGAGAGGATAGAATGATGGGTTAATATAAGAAAATCTCATTGATAAATTTTACCAAAAAAGCAAATGTAATAAAAATATCAAACCGTATTTTAGCTTAAATGGTCATATAAACCAATGTTACTTGTTAACAAGCATGCGCTACGATTACAGACACAAGGTTTGCTGAAACTCATTTAAACATATGGCTTCAGGTAGCCTTATATGTAAAATCTGCTGTCAGCATGCCCAGTATTGATAAGATAATATCAAGATGAATGATTATAGAAACAATCGTCTAGCCATAATGTAAAAGCATGGAGATTGTTTGTGCAGTAGGTGATTAATGAATTGATGATTGCTTATAGCAGTGTATGATAAATGCTTAATAACACCCGTTAAACCAGTGGTTTTTAGCGATGGCAAACGGAGTGCCCTCATTTAAACCCAATCAATAGGCTGTAGATTTGCAGTCATCATCTCAGAAGGAGTACAACAATATGGACTATCCAATTATTCAAAGTAGATCAGCCCAACGCTTTAAACTGCATGTTGATGGACATACCGCTTTTGAAGATTATGAATATTTTGATGGCGGCATTGCTTATATTCATACCGAAGTGCCACCCGAGTTGGCAGGGCGTGGGCTTGGTTCGATATTAGTTCGACATATTTTAGATTATGCACAAAACGAAGGTTTAAAGGTTAAAGCTGTGTGCCCATTTGTAAAAGCCTATATTGATAAACATCCAGAATATCAGGCCAACTCGGTATTTCATCAAACGGAGTAACCCGTTGTGTTTCAGGTAGCTTGCATATTTATACTTTATTTCATTCTTATCCATAAGGTGAATGAAGTTATAGGTAGCCACCTTATGGTTTTGAGCAATAATCAAATACTGCAAACAGACAAGGAGACATAATATGGACACACAAAAGCTTGCCGCAACACTCAAAGATGTGGGTGGTGTTGCTGTTGCTCGTGTATTACCTCAAAAGGCCTTGCGCACCATTGGCGCTTGGTGTTTCCTTGATCATGCCGGCCCAGTTGAATTTGATGCCAATTCAAAAGGCATGCAAATAGGTTCACATCCACACACTAATTTGCAAACCTTCACTTGGATACTAAAAGGCGAAATGTGGCACCAAGATAGCCTTGGTCATCGTCAACTTGTGCAGGCTCAGCAAGTAGGCTTGATGACTGCGGGCACGGGCAACAAGCGCGGCATCAGCCATACCGAACAAACACCTGCTGGCGTGCAAGCATTACATGCGTTACAGCTCTGGATTGCATTGCCTTTAGAACAAGAAATTGATGCCAGTTTTGTGCATTATCCAGAATTACCGCATTGGTCTGAGCATGGTGTGGATTATGTGCTCACCACTGGCAGCTACCACGGCCATACCGCACCAACATTACAATATAGCCCACTGTTGGGTGTGGATATTCGTTGCCGTCAAGGCGGTGAAGTGACGTTGACATTAGAAACAGGTTTTGAATACGGCGTGTTGATTGTGGCTGGCAGTATTGACTTTAAAGGTGAGCGTTATGTTGAAAATGACTTGGTACATTTAAGCAATATTGACAGTGCTGATGCCGCGGAGATTACCATTGCAGCAGACACGCACATAATGTTATTGGGTGGTGAGCCATTATCGTATCAGCCAATGCTGTGGTGGAATTTTGTTGCGGGCAATCATGAAGATTTAGCTCAAGCTGTAGCTGATTGGAATGCTGGTGATGCACGTTTTGGTGACATTGATTTAAGCGGCACCACGTTAACCAGGTTAACTGCACCTGAGATGTTATCTAAGCCAAAATTTAATAGGCTACCTGAAAGCAATTGAGTTGTTAATCGAAAGGAATAACATGCCTCAACATATTTTGATTTTAGTCGGCAGCTTACGCGCTGGTTCGTACAATCGTAAAATTGCAGAGTATGTTCAAGCCCATGCGCCCGCTGGCATAACATTTGAACTGGGCGGAATTGCTGATTTGCCACTTTATAACGAAGATTATGATGCAGCGTCGCCACCAAGCTATAGCCGTTTTCGCAGTCAAGTCCAAGCAGCAGATGGGGTATTGTTTGTGACACCTGAATACAATCGGGGCATGTCGGCCGCCATGAAAAATGCCATTGATGTGGGCTCGCGCCCACCCGTACAAAATGTTTGGAACAATAAACCGTGTGCCGTTATCAGCGCCTCGCCTTCCACCATCGGCGGTATGGGCGCCAATATGCAACTTCGCCAAAGTTTGGTGGTGCTGAATGCACCGTGTATGCCGATGGAGTGTTATTTACATGGCGTTCATCTCGCTTTTAATGAACAGGATGAATTAAGCAGCGAACCAGTACAAAAATTATTAGCTAAATTTGTGTTTGCGTTGCAAGAATGGGTAAACCGATTTAAAGAGTAATAGCCGTGATTACTAAGATACACATCAAGATATCAGCTGAGAGACCAAAGGCTACCTGAAAGCAAACTTTAATGAAGTTTAAACCTTTCAGGTAGCCTTTTTAATGATGATGTTTACCAGTGTGTGAATTTAAGTTTTTACAGCCTCAAAACGCAAGCGCACATAGTCGGCGATATAAATACCCTGATCTTGCGGCAACTTTTGTTTGAGTGTCGCACAAGCTGCGGCGATAACCGTTATTTGTTGTGCAGTATCTAAGCAGGCAAGCATAGGTGTGGCAAAGGTTTTCAGCCAGCCTTCAATGCCAGTGGACAACGGCGTGGGCCGTTCATAAAGCCATAAGCGGCGCACGGTAAAGCCTGCGTGTTCCAGCACAGTTGCGTATTCTGCTGGCGATGGAAAATACCAACATGGAATCGTGTTCCAGCCATGTTGTGTCGCTGCTTGTTGCAAAGCTTGGCGGATGCACGCAATATTGCCGTGGCCGCCCATTTCTGCTACAAAGCGACCACCACTTTTCAAGCCGTGAAACACATTGTTGGCCACAGCGTCTGCATCGGTCATCCAATGTAGCGCAGCATTGGAAAACACCGCATCAAACTCAGCGTTAAACATCAGCGTGTGCGCATCAGCTTGCACCGCATCAATACCTTTTGCACGAGCTGCGGCGACAAAATCAGCACTACCATCCACACCCATAACAGTCGCACCACTGGCGACAATTTGACGCGTGAGCACACCATCGCCACAGCCTAAGTCTAAAATTCGGTGTTGTGGTTGTGGTGCGAGCCAGTCGATTAAAGAAGTGCCGTAATCGGCAACAAAACGAGCATTATCGGCGTAAGTTTGGGCGTTCCAGTGTTGGCTTGGGTGTTGTGAAGTCATGACAAATTCCTAGTTTTGGACAAAATAATACTCAATAAGCTAAGAATAATAATTAGAAATAGACAATAAGCAAACAATATAATCATAAATATCATTAAAGTAGACAATAAGTCTATTGTGGTGTGGTGAGTCAAGAGTGTTGAGGATTATTTTATGATGTGGTTTTCAGGTAGCTTGCTTAGGCTATCTGAAAACTCGTCATGTAGCAGGCTGTAGAATGTATTTCAAAGAAGCATTAAATAAATGCGACTATATGCATCAAACAAAGGGAGTGATTAATCATGAACGATTATCAAGCGATACTGGATTTTTGGTTTGATGAGCAAACGCAGCCAGTATGGTTTGCGAAAAACCATCAATTTGATGCGCGTATTCGAGAGCGGTTTGGGGTGGTTTGGCAGCGAGCAGTGGCGGGTGAGTGTTGGTTGTGGCGCGATACGGTGCACGGGCGATTGGCTGAAATTATTGTGCTCGACCAATTTTCACGTAACTTGTGGCGCGATGATGCGCGTGCATTTGCGCAAGATGACATGGCACTGGTGTTGGCGCAAGAAATAGTAAAGCAAACTGGCTTTGAGCAGCTCACAGTAGATGAGCGTAAATTTGCCATTATGCCGATGATGCATTCGGAAAGTGCAGTAATACACGAAGCAGCAGCGCCTTTGTTTAAGCGTTATACCGATGCAGTGACTGTTGATTTTGGGGTGCAACACCAAGCAATTGTTAAACGCTTTGGCCGTTATCCACATCGAAATGCAGCTCTGGGTCGAGCTTCAAGCGCTGAAGAAGACGCGTTTTTAGAGCAAAAGAGCTCATCATTTTAGCTCTGCTATTTAGTTTGCATGGCATGTGTTGTCTCTGTAGCGTTTTACTTTATGGTGAAGAAAAACACTTAGAAAATTTGGTTAAAGATAAGATGAAATGAGTTATAGTTTTGAGTTTTAGCGGTATTGGTGATGTAGATTTAATCAGGAGTCTTTTATTTAATAGCGTCACAAGCAGTGTTATGGAATTTACTTTGTGGGTGATTAGTTTAAGATTAAGATGGTTAGAAGAGATGATAGATAAAAACCTATAATTTGTTGTGAAGAGCAAGTGAACCAGCAAGTGATCATATGAGTAAGTTGAACTAAGTGTAAATAACTGAGAAGGAGGAAACAGAATGAATTTGTTAACAGTAGCAGGAAATCTTGGGCGCGATGCTGAAGTTAAGTCAATAGGCGGCTCAACTGTGTGTAATTTTTCTGTAGCAATGAAAGCAGGGTATGGACAAAACGAGCAAACCATTTGGTTAGACTGTGCATTATGGGGTAAGCAGGCTGAATCAAAATTACCAGGATATCTTAAGAAAGGCCAATTTGTTGTTTTGGCTGGTGAATTGGGAACACGCGAACACAATGGCAAAACATATTTGACGCTGCGTGTAGCCAATATCACTCTTGGTGGTAAGTCAGAGGGTAACACTAGCTCAGAAAGCAACACTAACTCAGGAGTGACGGGAACAATACCGTCAAGAGATGCTGAATTGAATAATGAAGATATGGATATCCCTTTTTAAATTCATTTCTTAATATGCTTTATAAAGAGTAGCTATCAGTGGCTTGATGATTTTGCCAGCCGAATCAACATAGTTTGATTCGGCTCTTTATTCGGCTTTTTTAATAGGCAAGCATAAGATTAATCTATATTGCCTCCTGCGATAAGTATGAGTTTCAGGTTGGATTACTTAGAAGTAATACTGAAAAAGCTAGCTGATAAGCAATTGTTGCCGGCAAAGTAATACCTATAAAGGCTAGATTGAAAAAGTATGCGAGTTGATCTAAATGATGAAATATCGTTGCTGTAGAGATTTAGAATCAATAAGCGCTAAAACTAGAATTAACAACATAAAGTGGCTAAATGCCGATAGGTAAACGATTTTATTGGTTATATACTTGACTAATTGCTTGTAGAAAACATATAATTCCGCTCTTGTCGGCATGGTGCCGGCAAAGTATATCACTCAACAGGAACGAGAAAATATGCCTACAATCAACCAATTAGTACGAAAAGGACGTAAAGCACCAGTTTACGTTAATAAAGTACCTGCTTTGGAAGCTTGCCCGCAAAAACGCGGCGTGTGTACCCGTGTGTACACAACAACACCTAAAAAACCTAACTCTGCATTGCGTAAAGTATGTAAAGTTCGTTTGACCAACGGTTTTGAGGTGATTTCATACATCGGTGGTGAAGGCCATAACCTGCAAGAACACAGCGTAGTGCTGATTCGCGGCGGTCGTGTAAAAGACTTACCAGGTGTGCGTTACCATACAGTGCGTGGTTCTTTGGATACCGCTGGTGTTAAAGACCGTAAGCAATCACGTTCTAAATATGGTACGAAGCGTCCTAAATAATTCAGAATTTCTGAATATAGTAAGGCACGTAGGCTGTTTGAACATATAGCCGAGTAAGTGAATATCTTAATGGATATTCCTGGGAATCACCCAACTGAATAGAATAATTTAAGGAATTAAAATGCCAAGACGTAGAGAAGTCCCTAAGCGCGACGTACTGCCAGATCCGAAATTCGGTAGCGTTGAGCTAACTAAATTCATGAACGTATTGATGATTGATGGTAAAAAAGCGGTTGCAGAGCGTATCGTTTACGGTGCGTTAGCTCAGGTTGAGAAAAAAACTGGTCAAGCTCCTATTGATGTGTTCAATAATGCTATTGCCAATACAAAACCTGTTGTGGAAGTAAAAAGCCGTCGTGTGGGTGGTGCAAACTACCAAGTTCCTGTTGAAGTTCGTCCTTCGCGTCGTTTAGCTTTGGCAATGCGTTGGGTGCGTGACGCAGCCCGTAAACGTGGCGAAAAATCAATGGATCTGCGTTTAGCAGGTGAATTGATTGATGCTGCCGAAGGCCGTGGCGGTGCATTGAAAAAACGTGAAGAAGTGCACCGTATGGCTGAAGCCAACAAAGCATTCTCTCACTTCCGCTTCTAATTTTGAAAGGCAACTATTGTGGCTCGTAAAACACCCATTAGCCAATATCGTAACATCGGTATTAGTGCCCATATTGACGCGGGCAAAACCACCACCTCAGAACGTATTTTGTTTTACACTGGCATGACTCATAAATTAGGTGAGACTCATGATGGTGCAGCAACAACAGACTGGATGGAGCAAGAGCAGGAGCGTGGTATTACCATTACTTCTGCTGCTGTCTCAGCATTCTGGAAAGGCATGGCTGGCCAATTCAAAGAGCATCGCTTTAATATTATTGATACCCCAGGACACGTTGACTTTACTATTGAAGTAGAGCGCTCTATGCGTGTGTTGGATGGTGCTGTAATGGTTTACTGTGCAGTTGGTGGTGTACAGCCCCAATCTGAAACTGTTTGGCGTCAAGCAAATAAATATAAAGTTCCACGCTTGGCTTTTGTAAACAAGATGGACCGCCAAGGTGCAAACTTCTTCCGTGCAGTTGAGCAAATGAAAACTCGTTTGCGTGCGAACCCAGTTCCGGTTGTGGTTCCAATTGGTGCAGAAGAAAAGTTCTTAGGTGTTATTGATTTATTAAATATGCAAGGCATTGTCTGGGATGAAGCCAGTCAAGGTCTAAAATTTGAATATATTGATATTCCTGCTGAATTGTTGAGTGTTGCTGAAGAGTGGCGTGGCAAAATGGTGGAAGCAGCAGCTGAAGCCAGCGAAGAGTTGATGGATAAATACTTGGGCGGCGAAGAGCTGACCATTGAAGAAATTGTTTGGGCTTTACGCAAACGTACATTAGCTTGTGAAATCCAGCCAGTGCTATGTGGTTCTGCCTTTAAAAACAAAGGTGTGCAACGTATGTTGGATGCCGTGGTTGA
This sequence comes from uncultured Neisseria sp., assembly GCA_964563885.1. GTDB lineage: Bacteria > Pseudomonadota > Gammaproteobacteria > Burkholderiales > Neisseriaceae > CAZLYX01. The sequence goes on from CAZLYX010000023.1 coordinate 28,542, forward strand.
GTATTTGCCAAGCCCGATTGATATCGAAGCGGTTAAAGGTGAAACCTTAAAAGGTGAGCCAACCACACGTGAAGCCAGCGATGATGCTAAATTCTCTGCACTAGCATTTAAATTGATGAATGATAAGTATGTTGGTCAGTTGACTTTTATCCGTGTTTATTCGGGTGTGGTTAAGTCAGGCGATAGCATCATCAATTCGATCAAAGGTACGCGTGAGCGTATTGGCCGTTTAGTGCAGATGAAGGCAGACGAGCGTGAAGAGCTTGAAGAAGTGCGCGCTGGTGACATTGCCGCTGTTATTGGCATGAAAGATGTAACCACTGGTGACACCCTATCTGCCGAAGATATGCCAATCATTTTGGAACGTATGGTGTTTCCAGAGCCAGTAATTCACGTTGCTGTTGAGCCTAAAACCAAAGCTGACCAAGAAAAAATGGGTGTTGCTTTAAACCGATTAGCAAAAGAAGACCCGTCTTTCCGTGTGCGCACTGACGAAGAGTCAGGTCAAACCATTATTTCCGGTATGGGTGAGTTGCATTTGGAAATTCTTGTTGATCGTATGCGCCGTGAGTTTGGTGTTGAAGCCAACGTAGGTGCGCCACAAGTGGCTTACCGTGAAACCATTCGTAAAGAAGTTGAAGTTGAAGCGAAGCACGTTAAGCAATCTGGTGGTAAAGGGCAATATGCTCACGTTGTGATTAAAATGGAACCGATGGAGCCAGGTGGTGCGGGCTATGAATTTGTCGACGAAATTAAAGGTGGTGTGATTCCGCGTGAATTCATCCCTTCTTGTGATAAAGGTATTCGTGATACTTTAGGTACAGGTATTGTTGCTGGTTATCCAGTGGTGGATGTGCGAGTACGTTTAATTTATGGCTCTTATCATGACGTTGACTCATCGCAAATCGCTTTTGAGCTAGCTGCATCCATGGCTTTTAAAGATGGTATGCGAAAAGCCTCACCCGCTTTGCTGGAGCCTGTTATGGCTGTAGAAGTAGAAACCCCTGAAGATTACATGGGTGATGTAATGGGCGACTTAAATCGTCGCCGTGGTATTGTGCTGGGTATGGATGATGATGGTATTGGTGGTAAAAAAATCCGTGCTGAAGTGCCATTGGCAGAAATGTTTGGTTACTCTACAGATCTGCGTTCGGCCACTCAAGGTCGTGCAACTTACTCAATGGAATTCAAAAAGTACGCCGAAGCTCCTACGCATATTGCCGCACAAGTAACAGAAGCCCGTAAAGGCTAATTGATGTAAATAGGCTACCTGAAACCTTCAGGTAGCCATTCCCTGTTCTTTAATTGATCTTTATATAAAAGGAATTAGCTCATGGCTAAAGAAAAATTCGAGCGTAGTAAGCCGCATGTAAACGTTGGCACCATT
>CAZLYX010000024.1:0-29389 GCA_964563885.1 uncultured Neisseria sp.
CTATGAAAGCGATAAAAGTACAGACGGTATAATTTAACATAATATTGATTATGCGCAGTTTAATTAAAGTGTTGTTACACCAACTATCCTTGCAACACATATATAATACTCAAAGGCTACCTGAACATCTCTCAGGTAGCCTTTATGCCTTATTGATATAACTTGCCTTTGTACTTTAACCAGCCGTTGTTATGACGTTGTTTCGGATCATTGTGTGTCCAGTGAATCACGCCACCTTGCTCGCTCCATTCATATTGACCATAAAAATTAACGCTATCACCTTTTTTTAATCCTGGCAGCCTAGGTGCTAAATCTATATTGTGCGCAACCAATAAACTTTGGCCACTGGCTAGCTTTATAATAAACCGTTGGTGTCTTGAGCCTTTGTTGTCATCTGGTAAGGTTTTGCTGACAATGCCAGAACCTTGTATTTGCAGTTTATTTTGTTGTTGTTGATAAGCTTGTTTTAAAACTTGATCAGACTTCGCGCTATTAATTTGGTGAGCATTTTCGCTGCTAGGCGCTTGAGATTGCACATCTGGTAGTTTCTTTTGCCAAAACCCATATAGAGCAATGGCAACAGCGATTACTAAAAAGACTATATTTTTATTTTTCAATATGTTTACTCAGCCAATAGAAAAAAGGCTGATTTCAGCCTTTTTATTAGATACATTTAACGTTTTTTATATTTTAATTCGTATTTTATTTCTGACATCACCATTTTTAGATTGTATTGTAAAATCTCATCGACTAATACGGGAGTTTCAGCATGTAGCGATTGTTGTAACTGGTGAGTTAACGAAGCAACTTGTCTTTGTACTGCTACTTTAACCATCCCATTAACGGCATCAGTCAAATGCGGGCGTAAGCGTTTGCTGATGCGCTCATATAAATCACTTTCGGTGATACACATAACGGGAGCATTGGTGCGGACGACTTCTGGTGCTAATACTTGCACATTGATGGGCACTTGTTGGGCCTCAATTTCTATTTCAACTTCATTATCTACTCCAACGCCCTGCTCTTGTGCGGCATGAATGGTTTCTTCGGGCGTTGCTTTTCGTTTAAGCCAAACGGTTTTAGTAGTATCAACTTTACTGGCATCTACAGAAAATTGTAAGGCAGATTGTGCACGTAACCAATCATCTTGCAGCAAAACATTGGCATCGGTTTCTATTTCAGACTCCTGTAATTGCCCATTATGCTCGTCCTGCCATTGCTTTAAATAATCTAACAACACTTTTTCACGTGCTTTGGCATCAAGTTTAGGTTGTGGTTTAGGAGTAACTGGAGCTGAGCGTGCTTGTGGCTTCGACACAGCTACTGTTGGGCGCTCTGAATGTTGTTGAGGCTGGTGACGTCGTTGACGCAAATTTTCGAGACCGCGCTCCCAGTCTGCGATATCATTTTGTTTTTTAGGGTCTTGGGTCATGTTTGGGTAAAACCTTTTTGTATGTTGTACCGATGCAATAGGAATTAAGACTATAATTGTAACTATAATTTAGTATTTTAACAGATTAAAGGATAAATGATGAGCAGTATTGAGCAGCGTTTAGAATATTTGGAAGAAGCAAATGAGATGGTTCGAATGCAAAACCGTGTCTTGGCGACTGCATTAAAAACGTTAATCAACACCCTGTCCTCTGATACGGCTGCTGATGTAGTGGAATCAATACAATTGGCTTTTGAAGATGAGCTAGCTGAGTTGAGCTACGAAGATAGTCCACTTGTGGATTTATTTCATGATGTAACCTATGAATTTTTTCGCGAAAAGCGACGTTAGAAGCTACTTGAAAGCTTTATTTTGGCGCTTTTATGCTATTATATGCGTCAAATTAACATTAAAAATGGTAGGAGCATGTGATGATGAAAAAATGGATAGCAACCGCCCTAGCTTGTTCAGTTTTTGCACTGAGCGCCTGCGGTGGACAGCAACAAGAAAGCACTCAGAATGCTGCCTCAGAGAGGCTTTATACTGTTGCGATGAATGCCGAATTTGCACCGTTTGAATTTATGGATGCAAATAATAATATTGAAGGCTTTGATGTTGATTTAATGAATGCTATGGCTAAAGCAGGCAATTTTAACGTTAAATATAAGCATCAACCTTGGGATAGTTTATTTTCGGCGTTAAATAATGGTGATGTGGATATTCTGGCTTCAGCAGTAACCATCACTGATGAGCGCAAACAAACTATGTTGTTTTCAGCGCCCTACTTTGAAGTGACTCAAGTTATTTTGGTGCCAAAAAATAAAGCCATTAAATCGATTGCTGACTTAAAAACCATGCAAAAAGTAGGCGTGGTAACGGGAAATACTGGCGATTTAGCTGCTGCTAAAATTTTAGGTACGACTAGCGATAAAATTGCCCGCTATGATAACTTACCGCTAATGCTAAAAGAAGTTGAAACGGGTGGTGTGGATGCGGCCATTAGTGACAGCTCGGTTATTAGTAATTATATTAAAAATAATGGTGATAAAGGCTTTACTATGGTTGCTGTGCCTGATTTTGAAGTCGAAAATTATGGTTTTGTGGTTCAAAAAGACAACGTAGCCACACAAACCATGCTTAATGAGGCTTTGGCTAAAGTTCGCGAAAGTGGTGAATATGAGCAAATTTCTAGTAAATATTTTGCTAAATAAATACAGTTTTTAAACTGATATATAAAAGGCTACCTGAATCTTCAGGTAGCCTTTTCCAATTTGAAACAACACTTATAAAGTATTGAGTAAATCTAAAATTTGTATGGGTGTATCAACACTAACATCTGCTGGCCATTGATCAACTGGATCGGTATCAGCAATATAACCCCAATTGACCAACACTGTTTTCATGCCTGCATTTTTACCCGCTTGCATATCGCGTTCGGCATCACCAACATACAAACAATGCTGCGGCGCAATGTTGATTTGGTCACAAGCATAAAACATCGGTTTGGTGCTTGGCTTAGCTTCATCACAAGTATCACCACTCACCACCACCGCAGGCATAATACTAAAGCCTAATTTAGGCACCAATCTATGTGTAAATGTGTGCGGCTTATTGGTGATGATGCCCCATTGAATCCCAAGTTTATCTAGCTCAATAATCAACTCATCAATACCATTGAATAATACAGTGTCACAATTAAAGCAGCGTTCGTATTCGGCTAGATAGTCAGCGCGCCATTGAGCATGGTCAGGATGGCCGCAGCTGATGCCAGCGCCTAAAAACACTAAGCCATTAGCACCGTGGCTAGCAACCGGACGCACTTCTTCCATGCTTTTTTCTGGCAAGCCATGACGGCGCAATAAGGTGTTGAGCGCGCCGCCTAAATCAAGTGCAGTATCTGCTAAAGTACCGTCTAAATCGAATAATACGGCCTGAATACTCATGCTATTCCTTTATTTTTTATGTGTGAAAACAAGCTCGTAATATACCATGCTAATGATGGTGGTGCCCGTGGCCGATATCGCTTTGATGGGTATGGATGGCACACAGCAACTCATCCCCATGCTGGTGCCCTTCACTTTCGGCTTGAATGGTGCTGTGTGCAATATCTTGGTGCTCCAGCATATGTGCAACACGATTTTGGATAACTTCTGCCTCAATAACACTGAGGCTACCTGAAACCACAATATGGCATGATAAAGCATGCAAGCCGCTGGTGATTGTCCACAGATGAATATCGTGCACGCCCAGCACACCCTCTACCTCACAAATACTTTTTGCAATATGCTTTAATTCCATTTCTTTTGGCACACCTTCCATCAACACGTGAATACTGTCGCGGCTAATGTGCCAACCACTGCGAAAAACCAGTATTGCCACCAAAACACTTGCCAAAGGATCGGCCCAATTCCAGCCAAAATAGATAATTAAAACAGCGGCAGCAATAGCACCAACCGAACCAAATAAATCACCCAGTACATGTAGATAGGCACCACGCATATTAAGGTTACTCTGCGTATCGCTACCCTTAAGCATATAATACGCAACAAATAAGTTAACCAATAAACCAATGATGCTCACCACCAGCATGCCTGTTGTTGCAATCACAGGCGGATCGATAAATCGCCAAATCGCTTCATAAAAAATTAACAAGGCGATGGCAAGTAATGACAAGCCATTTGCCATCGCCGCTAAAATCTCAAAGCGTTTATAACCATAAGTTCGGTGTTCAGAAGCTGCTCTCTCACCAAATTTAAAAGCCAGTAATGCTAGTCCAAGTGAAACTGCATCAGAAAACATATGCCCTGCATCTGATAGCAGCGCTAAACTATTGGTTAGCCAGCCGCCAATGGCTTCCACAAACATATAAGCACTAATAATAATAAAAGAAACCCACAAGATTTTTTTATTATTGGCGTGTGCAGAATGATGAGAATGATCATGCGACATATAAAGTTACCTTAAATAATGATGTAAGCTAGCTGAAAAGCAGCGGCCCTAACAACGTAGTCTTTAATTTTACTGACGATTAAGCGCATATCGCCATTCACCTCGATGAGCTGCTTGGTTTTTAAGCGAACTTTCGAAATCTTCTAACATTGTCATTTCAAAAGCACTAAAACCTGCACGCTCATACGCCTGTAAGGTTAACATAGCCACGAAAAGCAAATAAGTCACAGCGAGATGAGAAAGTGCAAAATAGCTCTATTGCATTTACACCACGTTGCGCACATAAATATTGATAGCGTTTATTGCCTATCAAGACATCCCCTACTTCATTACGATAAATAAGCTCTAAAACTTCACAAGTTTATTCATCTTCTTGTTGCCGTACTTTGGCCAAAATATCAGGTGTTATATCCAATCCACGTGCTTTCAGCATTCTTAGCACTAACGCCATGCGTAAAAGCGGATCAAACGCTGTTTTATAATCCATATCCTGTAAATGATTATGAACCTCAAAATCCCCATAATCATCACCAAGCGCCTGCAGCCGCGCCTGCATCAATAAAAATTAGTGAACTTCTTCTTGTGCTACTTTCAGCCAATCGCATATTAAAGTCATCAGGCAAACCACGAAAGCGGTAAGCAGCATCTAAAGGCAAATTAATGGCATTAAACTCAATGTGGAAAATAGTATGCAACATCGCTGCATGGCCTTCTGATGAGCTCATTTTGAGAACTATTAGTTCATGTGGTGTCACCAATACAGGTTGTAATAGACGCCCTGCTTCGCGCCAATCAATAGGCGCAGATGTGGCCGATCTTGCTAAATGCCCTTGTTACCAAGCGTTGTAAATATGCTCGCTTAAACGACATTTTTCAACAGGTTCTACACAATTTAAAGCGCTTACAAGAACAATATTAAAGATTATTCATAAGCCAAATTATAGCCTTTATGTATGCTGTTAGCGCCAAGTGTGGGTTTTTATCATCAATTCTTAGGTAAACTACACTTAAAATCAGGTTAATGTGAATCTTTTTTTTGCTGATTGAATAAGCATTTGCTTAAATAAGCCATCTTTACATTCAATTCAAGCCTGATTTAAGCATTTAAAAATAAGCTTACCAGCGTTATGATGCATTCCATTGCACTTTGACATGCGCTCAGCGCTGAAAGGATTTTTAATGAAGCAAAAAAACAGTATGTTCACTTTGGCTACCCTGCTCGTAATCAGCACAGGAGCAGCTCAAGCTGGCGCCATTGATGCACTGAAAAAATTCAATACCGACACGGATGGCTTGAGTGGTACGTTTACTCAAACAGTAAAAAATAAAAAGAAAACACAAACCACAAACGGTACATTCCAAATTTTGCGGCCTGGTTTGTTTAAATGGGAATATACCAAGCCTTATCAACAAACCATTGTTGGTGATGGCCAGTACATTTGGCTATATGACAAAGATTTGGCTCAAGTAACTAAAACCAGTCAAGAACAAACCATGGGTGACAGCCCAGCAGCAATTTTGTCGAATAAAACAACGCTTGATAGCAGCTACACATTAAAAGAAGATGGTAGCGAGGCTGGTGTAGATTATGTATTGGCCACACCTAAGAAAAATAATGCTGGTTATCAATTTATTCGCATTGGCTTTAAAGGTAATGATTTGAATGCCATGCAGCTAAAAGACAGTTTTGGCAACCAAACCAATATTCGTTTTTCAGCTTTGAATCTCAAACCTAGTTTGACGCGCAGTCACTTTAAATTTACACCGCCCAAAGGGGTTGATGTTTTAAGCCAATAAGATAAATATTGTATAAGGCTATATGGAGTATAAATAAATCAAATAGGCTACCTGAACGTTATTCAGGTAGCCTATTTGATTAATAATGATTTGATTTAAGTGTTAGAGTACTTAATTTCTTTAACAATACTGAATGTTTCAGCTTTACCATTAAGCATAACGGGGCGCATAATTTGGCTTTGCATCCACGATACCGCCGCATTATCAATGTTGGCTGAACCACTGGTGCGAGTAATGCGCACATCACTGGTCGAACCATCTGGATTAATCGTTAAACGCATAACTGTGCTACCAGCAATAGGGGCGCTGGCTTGTGAAGGTTTTTGGTAAAATTGCAGACTCTGAGCCAAAGCAGCTTGTGAACCAGCCAATAATGTAGCAGCCAATAATACAGAAGATATTAGACGACGAATATTCATGATGATTCCCTTTAAACCGTATTGTGTTTGATTGAGTAATATTTAGTATCTGGCGTTATGTGTGAAAAATAGTCACATTAAGCCGTTGTTTTTATATAGTGTTCTGATGTTTTTTCAGACACTTTTTTTGCTGCGATGAATGTAATTTACCCTTTACTTAACCATTCTTCAATCCCTAATTTTGTAAAAAAATAAAGATAATTGGTGCAAAATAGATGATGGAAGGTATGAAAATTTTGCAAAAAGATGATAGGAGCTGGCAAAATATGACAATATTTGTCACATACCGCCACTTCTTGGAAAATAGTCAATTTGAGTATTTTTATAAATGCGTAATAAAATCAAACGGATATGTACATTATGACAATATTGAAATTTACAAAGATGCATGGCTTAGGCAACGATTTTATGGTCATAGATGGCATAAATCAGACCTTTGATGCTAGCCAGGCACCGTTAGTTTTGTGGTCAAACCGCAACACCGGCGTTGGATTTGATCAACTATTGCTGGTTGAGCCGTCTAATTCTGAAGCAGTAGACTTTCGTTATCGTATTTTTAATGCTGATGGCAGCGAAGTGGAACAATGTGGTAACGGTGCACGTTGTTTTGTGCGCTTCGTAACCGATAAAGGCCTAACTGATAAACGTCAAATTGTAGTAGAAACTTCAGGTGGCGTTATTATTCCCAGCCTAAACGATAATGGCTTGATTAGCGTCAACATGGGTAAGCCTCGCTTTGCACCTGCTGAAATACCATTTATCACCTCATCAGGTGAGGCGGCAGATGCACTAACCCATTTGGTGATGCTAGGCTTGGAATCTGTGCCGGTTAGCTGTATAAACGTGGGCAATCCGCATGCAGTGATTTTAGTAGATGATGTAGCCACCGCACCAGTGAGCAGATGGGGTGAAGCCATTGAAACTCATCCACAGTTTCCCGATCGGGTTAATGTAGACTTTATGCAGGTCATCGACGAACAACATATTAAATTGCGTGTATTCGAGCGAGGCACAGGCGAAACCTTAGCCTGTGGTACAGGCTCGTGTGCAGCAGTGGTTGCCGGTATTCGCTTGGGCTTTCTAGACGCTGGTGTGCCAATAAAGGTGAGTCTACCAGGTGGAGAGTTGTTTATAGAATGGCAACCGGGCGACGATATAATGATGACTGGCCCTGCACAAACAGTTTTTGAAGGGGAATTGCAGTATTAATGAAACCATATTTTCTAAATGTAAGCACTAGTTTTTTATCAAAAAATTCTTAAAAATACAGTGTTAGTATGAAAGTAAATGTTATGGATATTAAATATAAAATTAATGCGCCAATAAGCACCGAGCATTTTATTGATTTATTGACACGTTCTACACTGGGTGAGCGCCGGCCTCTAGAAGATAAGAAATGCATCGAAGGTATGATTTCAAATAGCAACCTTATCATCAGCGCATGGGAAAATGATAACTTGATTGGCATTGCACGATCTGTAACAGATTTTCATTATGCTTGTTATCTTTCTGATTTGGCTGTAAGTAAGTCTTACCAAAAAAAAGGCATTGGAAAGCAATTGCAAATAATGACTCAAGAACAACTGGGTCCAAAATGTAAAATTATTCTCATAGCAGCACCAGCTGCCAATGAATATTATGAACATTTAGGTTTTACTAATAATCCACGCTGTTGGATGCTTGAACGGAATGCAAGTATTTAAAATTTGTCATACAGCTGCTTATAATGAAGCTGCCTGCAAAGTAGATAATCCGTACAAACAGTTTTTGAAGGGGAGTTGCAGTATTAATGAAGCCACAAAAAATATTAGACTTTTTAAACACGCATCCTGATTTTTTAGCTGAACATGCTGAAACATTGGGTATTAGATTAAAAGATGACAAAGTGCGCTCTTTTGCACAAGGTCAAGTTGTGGCGTCGCGCATAAAAACAGAAAAAATGACTCAACGCATGGAAGATATGCTTGATGCTGCACAACGCAACCATATCACCATGCAACGGCTGCTCAAATTTGATTTGCGTTTGCTGCAAGCCAAGACATTAAATCAAGTTGTTAAGGCCGTATCGGCCAGTTTGAACGATGATTTTGGCTTGCCGTATTTTAGTTTCAAGCTCATCGTCACGCCAAAAATTAAAACTAAGCTACCTGAAAGCTTAAATTTACCTGAACATCTCAAGATAGCAGCAGAATGGAAAAAACTTAAACAACCAATCTGTTCTCAACAATTGAGCGCTGAAGCAAGAGCACTATTGCCCAATGATGTGATTTTGGAAAGCTTTTTGCAGCTGCCGCTTTGGTTTGGCAAGTACGTAGGCGGTGTACTATTGCTTGGACATCCTGATCCTCATCACTTTGCACCAGACTTACCCACTGAATATGTGCAGCGTTTGGCTGAAGCATTATCAGCAGTATTGGCGCGTCTGACAGGTTGGCGGCATGACGACTGATTTAAACTTGTGGTTTCTAGCTACTTATATTACGATTTTTTTCGTACTTAGCTTTCGTGCTCGCCAATTTCAATGGCTATGGGGCAGCATTCTTCTTTGGCTTGGATTTGGGTTAATCGGCTCGCGCCTATTGCCTGGTATTTGGGGCATTACTCACATCAGCACCTTATACATGCCGCAGCTTTATATTGTGTTGGCAAGCGTATTTTTCTTTATGTACGAATGGAGAAAGTTGCCACAAAAAGGATGGTATAAAACCCGCAGTGGCAATGTTTTATTAAGCTTATTTGCAGTGAGTGGTGTATTAATGCATTTGGCTTATGTAAGCTTATTAATTTTGATTTGGATGATGTTTCCGGGTGGGGTCACGCCTTATGTTTTCCCAGCCGTATTAGAGCTATACATATTTAATCCAATTTATTGGATGATGGCGCAGTTTTTAATCATCATTTTATTTTATTTGCACCGCACCAGAGTCTGCCATCAGCCAGCCAACCAATTCAGCTTTACTCAACTACAAGGCGGTGTGCTGCTTGCTTTATGCTTTCAGGTAGCTTTTGTGATTGCAAGTCTTGTACGCTTTGGCATATAACTTTAAGTTATGAAGACTAAAGAATATAATCTTTGGCTTTCTAGTAGTCTGAATGTAGTATTAGTTCGTCTTAATTTTAAATAAGAGGAAAACAAACTCATGAAAATCGCCCACAGCATCACTGATCTTATTGGTAATACACCGTTAGTAGAATTAAATCGCTTATCTGCTGGATTGCCAGCACGTGTGGTTGCAAAACTAGAATTTTTTAATCCTGGCAGCAGCGTCAAAGATCGTATTGCAGAAGCCATGATTGCAGAAGCAGAAAAAAGCAGCAAAATTAACGCAAACAGTGTGATTGTAGAAGCCACTAGCGGCAATACAGGCATTGGATTGGCCATGGTGTGTGCGGCGCGTGGATATAAGTTAATTATCACCATGCCCGAGAGCATGAGTAAAGAGCGAAAAATGCTGTTGCGTGCTTTTGGTGCAGAGTTGATTCTTACTCCAGCCGCAGAAGGTATGACTGGTGCAATTGCTAAAGCAGAAGAATTGGTAGCCGCAAACCCTAATACTTATTTTATGCCAGCTCAGTTTGACAACATCGCCAACCCACAAGTACACCGTGAAACTACAGCTGAAGAAATCTGGCGTGATACCGATGGTACAGTTGATATTTTTGTTGCTGGCGTGGGCACTGGTGGCACGATAACTGGCGTGGGCGAAGTATTAAAAGAGAAAAAACCTTCTGTACAAATTATTGCTGTAGAGCCAGAGGCGTCAGCTGTTTTGAGTGGCGGCCCAAAAGGCCCGCATCCGATTCAAGGCCTTGGTGCTGGCTTCGTACCAAGCATATTAAACACAGAGGTTTACGATAGTATTATTCAAGCACCCAATGATGTCGCCTTCTCTACCGCCAGGGCATTAGCTGCACAAGAAGGCATTTTAGTGGGCATCTCTTCAGGTGCTGCTGTATGGGCGGCGTTAGAATTGGCGAAAAAACCAGAAAATGCTGGCAAGTTGATTGTGGTGTTGATTCCATCTTATGGCGAGCGCTACTTATCTACCCCGCTGTTTGCAGACTTAGTGTAATCTCATCGGCAGCCAAATAATCAGCAGGCTACCTGAAATCCGTTTTGAAACGGCGTTTTCAGGTAGCCTTTCTATATTGGCAGCTCATGGGTTGTGTGATAATGTTGCGATTAGCTTCAAAATACAACCGTTTACTGTACAAAATATGGTGTACTTCCACAAAGATGATTATAATGAAGACCATGAAAAAACACATTCCCCTTTTATTCAGTCTGGTTCTATTAACCGGCTGTAGTTCTATTTATATTCCCAAGTTAGTGGAAGTACCACTGCGACCGACCAATGTTAAGACTACGCCTGATAACCAAAGCAGCAACTTGGAGTCTACACATTGGGTAGACGTATCAAAAATTCGTGATGAAGCAACACGTCTGAGCTATGAAGTAAGCCAAAACAAGCTAACTAAAGTACAAGCAGCACAATATTTAAACCGTTTCCGCACCAGACAAGTTGGCCGCAATACAGTAGACGACAGCATGTATGAAGTGTATCTGCGCTCTGCAGTAGATAGCCAGCGTGGTGAAATTACAACAGCTCAATCTAAACTCTATATTCAAAATGCGCTGCGTGGTTGGCAACAGCGTTGGCCTAATATGAAAAATAAACCCGACAATCCAGCGTTTACTAACTTTCTGATGGAAGTGATGGACATGAAACCTTTGCAATAAACCATTGGTTTGGGTTAAATGTTTAAAGGCTACCTGAAAATATTCAGGTAGCCTTTAAACCATCCACAAAATATTGCGCGGCAATATAACAATATAATAAGTGTCCATCATTGTAAAAATACTTTCAGATCTAAAACATCATCGCTATAAATCGGTATACTCTCTATATCTAGCAACGAGGTTTTATCATGAACAAAACTATATCTGTAATCGCTTTCGCCGCCCTATTCCTTAGCGCTTGCTCTGCTGGCACTCCTGGCATGTCAGTTGGTGTTGGCATTGGTAGCAGCATTGGTAGCCATGTTGGTTTAGGCACTTCTTTAAATATTCCCATCAGTTTTGATAAAAAACAACCGAGCACGCAATCAACCAGTGGGCTGAAAGTGATTGAAGAGCAAATCGTTACCTACTTTGATGCTCAAGGTCAAACCAGTAGCTCAGCAGTAAGCGGTGGCTTTTATCGCCAACTCATTAGCAAGCGTAATAATGAATATGTGGTTCAAGATTTTTATCATGACAACGCTGTGAAACGTACTGACCCCTACACTCTAACTCGTGATAAATTAATGACTTTTAAAACCCATCCAGCTGATGGCACACTTGCTGTCTACGCGTATAACGGTAACTTAATGCAACAACAGGTTTATCGAAATGGTAAGCTTATTAGCGCCAATTATTAAGCAACAAGCAGCTACATATAAATAGGCTACCTGAATGTTTCAGGTAGCCTATTTATAATTAAATCTATGAATAAACAACGTTATATAACAAAATCCAGCAAATAAAACTCATCTTTTCCAACATCACATTCAGGGCAACGCCAATCTTCTGGAATGTCTTCAAATCTAGTGCCGGGCGCTAAACCATGTTCTGGATCGCCTACATCTTCATCGTAAATCCAACCGCAAGGGCCACACATATATTGTGCCATCACTTATTCCTTCTGGTTCTCTAATCAATTAGGATTAATTTAAATCGCTTCTAATGCCGCAATTTCTTTGCGTAAATGCTTCAAAGCAGGCGTGACAATCGCCACAAACATGGCTTCGCGCATACGGCGCTGGGCTGGGCTGCGCATTAAGTAACCTTTAGCACCTGCGTGTAAAGCCGCTGATTGTGAAGCAGCCAAAGTAAGCTCGGAGCCTAGCGCCCGCAGTTTTAATGTACCCAGCGCATCAGGCTTGTTTTCCCACACTAAACGGCTTAAGTGCTCGGTTTGCGCCATTACAGAATCTAACTGAGCTCGAATATCGCCAAAGCTGTGGTCTAAATACTGATTCACTTCAGCACTGCTCACATTGGCCATGCGGATTACGCCTAAGCAGCCATCGATTACGCCCGCGCCTATGCCCATTTGTGACAAAACAAACCCTGTTTTTATTTTTTGAACGTAGCCAGTAAATTCATGTTCATCAGCCAATAAGTCGTCACTTTTAATCAATACGTTTACATAGCGCGCGCTAAATGTGCGTGTGCCTTCTAGTGCGCAAAATTCAGGACAATCATGCAAGGAAAGGTTTTCCATTTGGCCGTTGGAAACAAACATGATGTAACCACCATCTTCAAGCTGCGCAGAAGAAGCCCAAACATGGTTTTCTCCAATATTCGATACCCAAGGCAGCGAGCCATTAACGACATAACCGCCCTCCACTTTTTGCGCTTGCAATAAGTGTTTTTCAATTTTAGCCAAATGCTTAACCATGTTCGACAAACCTGTCCCAGCCAATACATTACCTTGTAACACATCTTTCAGGTAGCGCTGACGCACAGCTTCGCGGCCACTTTGATGTAAATACCATGCACACGCAGTTTGACACCACGCGCTAAATGCCGTGGCGCCACATTCCGCGCCAACCGCACGCAACACTTCAATTTGGGTAAACATGCCCAAGCCGTTACCACCTTCAGCTTCAGTACCCACAGAAGCATAGCCGCCGATAGCACCTAATTCGCGCATAAATGTTTCGGGATATAAACCTTCCTGGTCTATTTTGTCCACCAAAGGGCGCAACTGTTGTTTCACCAAATCGCGCACATTTTGAACCAGCTCAGTTTGGTCTACCATAAAACACTTCCTTATTATTAAATAATGATGTGTTTGCATCAACTGCATTTACATCACTATTATTAAAATAACGTTCAGGTAGCCTTTTAAATATTTAGGCTACCTGAACGTATGGCTTAAGCGTAAGTTTGCAACTCAGGATTAATGCTACAACGTGCCAAGTTATTAGAATAATTACATAGCGTTGCTAAAGCGATTCCCAACACTACTTCTAAAGCTTGTTGTTCATCATAACCAACATCAAAAAATGCTTGTAACTCTTCATCCGATACATTGCCTTTATTAGCCATTATCGCTTGAGTAAACAAAGCCAAACGGTTGAGCTTACTATCTTCCAAAGCCGCAGTATTGCGCAAAGCTTCAATTGCTTCTGGCTCAAGCAGTTTCATTTTAGTGCTCAACGCTGTGTGCCCTGCTTTACAAAAACCACATTCATTCAGCACCGCTGCGGTGATTTGTACCACTTCACGCTCACCACCGCTTAAATTTGTTTTAGTATTTAATGCGCCAACATCTTGATACATCGCTAAAGCAGAGGGAGAGTTAGCCAATACACCAATCAAATTAGGCAAAAAACCATTGTTTTTTAACGCAGTTGCTACCCGAATTTTTGCCGCTTCAGGTGCAGTTTCAACAGTGTGTACGGTTACTCGAGCCATGATATTTATCCTTGTGCTTACTGTATTTAAAGTGTATCTATTATATTGCAGTTTATTAACAAATCAAAAGAACATGAAATACTTAGCATAGAACCAAACGTTATATAGATTTAAAGCAGATATTTTATGCTAAACTTACAGCCGATTTAGACAGACTTTGGATACCATTATGGCAGGCAATACTTTCGGGCAAATTTTCACTGTAACCACCTTTGGCGAAAGCCACGGCCCTGCAATTGGCTGCATTATTGACGGCTGTCCGCCAGGCATGACGTTAAGTGCTGCCGATTTGCAAACTGATCTAGATCGCCGTAAGCCTGGCACCAGCCGCCATGTCACCCAACGCCGTGAAGCCGACGAAGTTGAAATTCTTTCAGGTGTATTTGAAGGCAAAACCACAGGTACACCTATTGGGCTGCTCATTCGTAACACTGATCAACGCAGCAAAGATTATGGCAATATTGCCGAGCAATTTCGCCCGGGCCATGCCGACTATACATACTGGCACAAATACGGTATCCGTGATTATCGTGGCGGCGGCCGTTCTTCTGCTCGAGAAACAGCCGTGCGGGTGGCAGCTGGGGCAGTGGCTAAAAAATGGCTACATGAACATTTTGGCATAGAAATAATCGCTTACGTTACCCAAGTTGGTGAACAAGAAATTGCTTTTGAAGGTTATGAGCACATTGACAACAACCCTTTTTTCGCTGCAAATGTTTCACAAATCAATGCGCTTGAAGGCTATATGGACAGTATTCGTAAATCATTAGACAGCGTGGGCGCTAAGCTTGCTATTGAAGCGCGCCATGTGCCTGTTGGCTTAGGTGAGCCAATCTTTGATCGACTTGATGCCGACATCGCCCATGCCATGATGAGTATTAATGCCGTTAAAGGCGTAGAAATTGGTGCAGGTTTTAGCTGTGTGGCGCAGCGGGGTAGCGAACACGGCGACGAACTTACACCACAAGGCTTCCAAACCAACTATTCCGGCGGTGTTTTAGGCGGCATCAGCACTGGCCAAGATATTAGCGTTAATATTGCCATTAAGCCGACCAGCAGCATTGCGACTGCCCGAAACTCTATTAACATTGATGGTAATCCAATTTCAATCGCAACTCATGGCCGTCATGATCCTTGTGTAGGTTTACGTGCCGCACCAATTGCCGAAGCCATGTTGGCTTTGGTATTGATTGATCACGCTTTACGTCATCGCGCTCAAAATGCAGATGTACTCGTGAATACTCCAGATATTGCAAAACGTTAATATACTGTTTTGTTTACATTAAGCACTTTTTAAAATGAAGCTACCTGAAAAACCTTCAGGCAGCTTCATTTATTATTGATAATATATTTATTTGCCTCAGGACAACCAAATGAAGGCATTTTGCCCACTTCTCATGATTATTTCGTCTGCCACATCTGCATTTTCCCAGGCGGCTGAACCGCTTTCATTGCAGCAAAATCAAAATGGACGCAGCAAAGTGTGGTTTGACTTAGGCAGCCAACACATTGAAAGCGCGACTAAACGATTTGATACTCATGACAACAAACGCGGCGCGGCTAAAAACATCATTTTATTTATTGGCGATGGCATGGGCTTATCCACAGTCACCGCTGCCCGCATCCTTGATGGTCAGCTTAAAGGCGGCAGGGGCGAAGAAAATCGCTTAACCTTTGAACAATTTCCCTATACAGGCTTTTCTAAAACCTATAACACCAATCAACAAACCCCTGATTCTGCGGGCACGGCAACGGCACTGCTAACAGGTGTAAAAACCAAAGCTGGCATGATTAACATAGGTGACGACAGCGAACGTGCTAATTGCCAAATGCAAAAAAAATATGAGCTTGTCAGCGCACTTGAACTAGCCCACTTGGCTGGCAAATCCACTGGCGTAGTTACCACCACAGCCATCACACATGCAACACCTGCAACAGCTTACGCCAAAAGTAGCAATCGTGATTGGGAAGTAGACAGCAAACTCAGCGCCGAAGCCGAAGCAAATGGCTGCAAAGACATTGCTAGCCAATTGGTCGATTCAGCTTATGTTGATGTAGCCATGGGCGGTGGACGCAGCCATTTTTTGCCTAAATCTTTTATTGATGATGAGGGTGCTGCAGGCAAACGCGAAGATAACCAAAATCTTATTCAAACTTGGCAACAGAAAACTGGCGGTGTGTATGTATCCGACCAAAAAAGCTTCGATAGGCTACCTGAAAACAGCAACAAAGTTTTAGCGCTATTTAATCCAAACCACATGCGCTATGAACAAGATCGCCTAAACGATACTGCTGGTGAACCTTCTCTGGCCGAAATGACCACTAAAACCATCAAATTATTACAAAACAATCCGAATGGCTTTTTTATGTTGGTTGAAGGTGGCCGTATTGATCATGCCCATCACGCTGGAAACGCATACAACGCACTGCACGAAACCATTGCTTTAGATCGCGCTGTTGCTGCTGCACAAAGTCTAACCTCAGCCGAAGATACGTTGCTGATTGTAACCGCAGACCACAGCCATGTTTTTACGATTGCCGGCTACCCTACTCGGGGCAACCCCATTCTCGGCAAAGTAATCGGCAACAATCTTAGCGGCCAACCTAAAACCAGCTTTGATACCGTTTATGATAAAAAACCATACACCACTTTAGGCTATACTAACGGGCTGGGTTTTCGTGATTTTGGTCAAGAATTGAATGCCGATGCTTCATATCAACAAGCACCTAATGTTAATCGTCAAGATTTAACTAAGATTGATACCAAAACACCAGGTTATCACCAAGAAACCGCCATACCACGAGGCTCAGAAACCCATGGTGGCGAAGATGTCGGTATTTATGCAAGCGGCCCTGGTGCGGCGTTGATAGTAGGCACATTAGAACAAAATATTATTTTTCATGTAATGGAACATGCTGGCAACTTAACAGTCAAACCAGAACAAAAGAAATGGTTTCGAAGGTTATTTTAATGAATAGTTTTAATAAAAATATTTATCCAAACCCTACATTTTTCAGCTACAATATCGCCTAAGTCTAAGCGGCTCAGCCGTGTAAGAGCCATTTACAAACAGGAACGAAATGATGACGCAAGAAACCGCACTTGGCGCTGCACTAAAATCAGCGGTGCAAACTATGAGCAAGAAAAAGCAAACCGATATGATTGCTGAGCATGTCTATAATAAATATGATGTGCTTAAACGTTTTAAGCCATTGGCATTGGGTATTGACCAAGATTTAATTGCTGCATTGCCCCAATTTGATGCTACGTTAATTGCTCGTGTGCTGGCTAATCATTGCCGTCGCCCACGCTACCTGAAAGCCTTAGCTCGTGGTGGTAAGCGCTTTGATTTAAACAACCGCTTCAAAGGCGAAATCACTGCTGAAGAACAAGCAATTGCCCAACAGCATCCTTCGGTTGTGCAAACTTTAGAGAAAAAAACTGCTAAAGAAGAGTCGACAACAGTAATCGCATCTACACAAGAAACTGTGGGAAATACACAATTAGCTGTAGAACACGTAGAAGAAACTGTTGTAGAACCTATTCAAGCAGCTGTTGAACCTACACAAGAAACTATGTTGTCAACAGAAGCACAGGTTTTGCTTGAATCATCAGAGCAACCAATGCCTGCTGCTGAATAAATAACTATTCGACTCTTAACGGGTCGTTTTTTCATAGTGTATTTATTGGCGCCCTACTCTTGGTTAACTTTGCATAAACTATATTCCGACCATAACCTATTTTATGCCGCAGGGAGCTTCTTCGAGAATGCACCCTGCTTTTTCCGTTATAATTCGTTAACGTGTCAATCTTGGCATAGCCTTTCAGGTAGCCTGATCATTAATCCCAAGTGAGAAAACCATGCAAACCCTAGCACAATTTTTACCCGCACATCTTCAACAGCACCAACTTCCTACCGAACTAGGTAGCGTATTAGCTTCTATTACTGCTGCATGCGTCACGATTAATAACCAAGTGCGTTTAGGCGCCCTATCTGGCATTCTTGGTGAAGCCGGCACAGGCAATATACAAGGCGAAGATCAGAAAAAACTTGATGTTATCGCCAATGACACTTTGATCAATGAGCTCCAAAACAATCAAAATATCGCTGGCTTGGCCAGTGAAGAAGAAGATAGCTATGTTAGCTGTAATGAAAATGGCGATTATTTAGTATTATTTGATCCTTTAGATGGTTCTTCTAATATTGATGTGAATATCTCTGTAGGCACCATCTTCTCTATTCTGGCCAAACCAGAAGGCACACTGAATACTGAATCCTTCCTACAAGCAGGACGCCAACAAGTAGGTAGCGGTTATGTACTATATGGTCCGCAAACTCTACTTATTTTCACACTAAAACACGGCGCTTATGTGTTTACGCTCAATGCTGATGGAGAATTTATCCTCACGCAAGATGGAATGAATGTTCCGACACAAACTAAAGAATTTGCCATTAATATGTCAAACATGCGCCATTGGTCTGCGCCTATGCAGCAATATATCAACGAGCTGTTAGCTGGTGAGACAGGTCCACGCGCTAAAAACTACAATATGCGCTGGGTTGCTTCTATGGTGGCTGAAGTTCACCGTATTTTGGTTCGTGGCGGAGTATTCATGTATCCTCAAGATGCACGTGAACCAGGCAAGGCAGGCAAGCTGCGTTTGATGTATGAAGCCAACCCACTAAGCTTAATCATGGAACAAGCGGGCGGTGCCGCCAGCGATGCCCAACAAAATATGCTAGATATTCAGCCTGATGGTTTGCACCAACGTGTCGCCGTTATTATGGGTAGTAAAGAAGAAGTTGAATATGCACACAAATTGCATGGTTAAGGTAACCCTATTAACCAACAATACCAAGGCTACCTGAAGTTTTTTCAGGTAGCCTTTTTACATTTGATTTACAAACTTCAACTCGCAAATCAGCGATAATAAACTTCAATCTATTTTATGTTAAATAAGAAAAACACTATGTCCACAACCCTAAATAAATTCATTCTAAGTGCCGTTATTGGCCTTGCCGCTTTAAGTGCTCAAGCTGAAACCCGCGCTGTAATTAATACCAACATGGGTGAAATAGAACTCACACTTGATGAACAAAAAGCACCGAAGACA
Organism: uncultured Neisseria sp.; assembly: GCA_964563885.1. Lineage (GTDB taxonomy): Bacteria > Pseudomonadota > Gammaproteobacteria > Burkholderiales > Neisseriaceae > CAZLYX01. The sequence continues at coordinate 19,179 of CAZLYX010000024.1, forward strand.
GTAGAAAATTTTGTTCGATATGCCAATAAAGGCTTTTATAACGACACTATTTTTCATCGAGTAATTGATGGTTTTATGATTCAAGGTGGTGGTTTTACAGTAGATATGGCGCAAAAATCACCCAACAAAGCAGTGGTTAATGAGGCTAATAATGGCTTAAAAAACACTGTTGGTTCCATTGCTATGGCACGGACTTCAAGCCCTAACTCTGCAACCAGCCAGTTTTTCATTAATATCGCCGATAATGATTTTTTAAACCACAAAAACACTACTGCAGCAGGCTATGGCTATACTGTTTTTGGTAAAGTGACCAAAGGCATGGATGTTGTTAATAAAATTGGCAAAGTCAAAACTTCTAATCAAGCTTATCACCAAAATATTCCAGTTAAAGCAGTGGTTATTAATAAAGTGAGCATCATTAACTGATCGTTAACTTGCGATTTAGCTTCTTAAGATAGTTATTTTTAAGAATATCCAAATATTACAAAAATGCCATTTTAATTTAAAAAATGGCGAGATTAGTCAAAATAATATAAACAAAACCAAATTCTTACTACTAAACTTAACAGAACAAAGTTTTTGACAATTTTTTAGCCATTTCAATGCTGAAGGTAGTCTTTAGTATCGTTTTAGTCTGACAATGAATTGAATTGTCGGTATTTTACACATCGTCATAACTGAAAGGCTTTCATAATGGCTTCTCCGCAAACTATAGCAATAGTAAAAGCTACTATCCCTGCACTTGAAAAAAAAGGGGCTACTATTTCAAAAGTATTTTATGAAAATATGTTTAATGATCATCCTGAATTACTAGATATTTTTAATGAAACTAACCAAAAATTAGGGCATCAACAAACTGCATTGGCCATGACTGTTTTAGCAGCAGCCAAGAATCTTGAAAATTTAGAGACTTTGTTGCCACAAGTCATTCAAATAAGCCATAAACATCGCGCCTTACAAATCCAGCCAGAGCATTATCCGATTGTTGGCAAATACTTAATTGGTGCAATCAAACAAGTTCTTGGAGAGCTGGCGACCGATGAAATTATCAACGCTTGGATCGAAGCTTATGATGAAATTGCTTCAGTTTTCATTCAAATCGAACATGGTATGTATGAGCAAGCTATGTGGCAAGACTTTGCGCTCTTTACGGTAGTAGAGAAAACGGCAGTAGCAACAGATATTGCTGCTTTTACTGTTATTCCAGCAGATGACAACCAAAATATCGAACTAGATAAACTCAATTTAACAGCTGGTCAATATATTACTGTAAAAACCGACCCTAAAAATAGTGAGCATTTAGCACTACGCCACTACTCTTTGTACTCTGCCAGTACGAATAAAGGCATACAGTTTGCGGTAAAAAGAGACAATTGCAATGAACATCGAGGCTTAGTATCTAACTATTTACATGACCATCTACAGACGGGTGAGACTATATTATTATCTGCACCAGCTGGCGACTTTGCTTTAAATAAAGAGTTAATGACACAAAATGAAATTCCGCTAATCCTTATCAGCGCAGGTGTCGGGGTTACGCCCATACTATCCATGCTAGAAGCACAAATAATCACCAACCCAGAGAGACCGATAATCTGGGCGTATGCGTGTCAACATAAAGAGCATCATGCATTTTATGAAAAAACTAATAAACTTTTAGATTCAGTGACAAATATCCAAAAACATATATTTTATTTTGATGACGGGCAAATGCTAGATGAAGCGTGGCTTGTAAATCTACCAAAACCCGCTGATACTTATGTGTGTGGATCAATGGTATTTATGGAAAACATTATCAATGATTTAACAACTTTAAAGCATGATATTAATACGCTTCATTATGAGCCATTCGGCCCTAAAATGAGTCTGAAAGCGTCTTGATTTAAAGTGGGTAAAAACACATTAATCTTAAAATAATAATTACTTTAATGATGATTTAATCATGATAAGCTATTGTTGCGTATGGGTTCAATCCAGTTGTAATAGCCATACTTACCAGTGCTTATGAGTGCGATAATTACTACACCCATTGTCATTTCAAAATCGACCACTCATCAAGTAAAAATACGTTTTCTAGTTATTTTTGTTATTCTTAAAAGATAAAATTAAAGAAAGGTATAAGAAATGACTGACCTCTGGTTAATTTCGCTGATTACTAAAACCCCTCAAGAAGGCTATGAATTAGCCATTACTTTAAGCCGTCGTGGCGTGAAATACACTCAGCCAGACCCTGAAATGTTGAAAAAATTACGTCCTGTATATGCAGAATCGGCTGACTCTTTAACTGCTGCTTCGCAGGTAATTGCCATTAATTTTCAAACTGTTGCTGCCGCTAATAATTATTGGCGCAGTTGATTATTCGTCAGAAAATTGCATAAAGACACCATCTTCTAACGCATACTTGAGGATGGTTTTTTGGCAAAAAAATCACTAAAAACGACCATGTCAACTTTATAAATAATAATAATTTGTGATTGTATTTTAAAGCCGTTGGTGCATCTGATCTAAACTATTCTGGTAAATTCAGTCACATTCCAAGCTTAATTAGTTTATTTTTAACACAAAGGATATTGATCACTTTTTATCCTAGCTTGTAAAGGTACAGTTATGAAAAAAACCCTATTGGCCATATTGCTTAGCCTAAGTACTGCCGCTTTTGGTAGCGACTATAAAATTGATAGCAATCACGCCCATGCCCGTTTTGAAATCGATCATTTCGGCACAACCACTAATAAAGGTGGTTTTTATGGTTTAGCTGGTAATGTTCAGTTTAATCTTAAAGCAAAAACTGGCTTTATAAGCGTGACTATCCCTGTACGAAACTTGGTAACTGGCACACCAGAATTTGATAAGCATTTAAAAAATGCTAATTTCTTTAACGCTGATCAGTTTCCTGAAATTCGCTTTCAATCAACAAAATGGCATTTCAAAGACAACAAGGTTAGCGAAGTAGAAGGCATGTTAACCATGTTGGGCAAAGCAAAGCCTGTAAAATTAAAAGCCACTAAATTCAATTGTTACCAAAGCCCCATGCTAAAAGCAGAGGTATGTGGTGGCGATTTTGAAACCATTATTGATCGCACCCAGTGGGGTATGGATTATTTGGTTAATATTGGCATGAGTAAACAAGTAAAACTAACTATTCAGATAGAAGCTGTTAAAATTTAACTTCTTAAAATCAAAGGCTACCTGAACATTTAAACATATTCACATGATCTTAAGCTTGAAATCTGAACAACATACCCATAGTTTATTAAAACTATTTTGCCTAAATATTTATTTACACAGGAAAAGCAATGATTAAACTACATACTAATTTTGGCGTTATCGGTATTGAATTAGACCACGACAAAGCCCCTCTCACTGCAGCTAACTTTGAACAATACGTTAAAGATGGCTTCTATGATGGCGTTATCTTTCATCGTGTGATTAAGGATTTCATGGTTCAAGGTGGCGGCATGGATGAAAACATGAATGAAAAAACCTCTCGTGATTCAATTCAAAACGAAGCACAAAACGGTTTAAAAAATGATAAATACACTGTTGCAATGGCGCGCACGCAAGCCCCCCACTCAGCTTCAGCACAATTTTTTATCAATACCAAAGACAACACATTCTTAAACCACACCGCACCAAACCCGCAGGGTTGGGGCTATGCTGTATTTGGCAAGGTAGTTGAAGGCCAAAGTGTAGTAGACGAAATAGAAGGCGTAAAAACCAAGCGCAATGGCCATCATGATGATGTTCCGGCCGAACCAGTAGTGATCAATAAAGCTGAAATCGTTTAATCCACGATAAGCTTTAAAAAGGCTATCTGAAACATTCAGGTAGCCTTTTTATAATGTATTTGCATTTGGGTGTCTTTAAACATTTGGGTGTCTTAAAATATGATAAAAAAGTCTTATCTATCAATGCCACATCTGTATATTGCTGTGATTAAAATTCACTAGCATTGAATACATTATGTATTTAAAAAATAAAACATAAAAATAAAGCCGCTACTTATTTAAGTAGCGGCTTCGATTTATCATAACTTATTATTTTTTCAGTTCTTTAGCCAGATATATCCATGTTTCGATTACAGTATCTGGGTTTAAAGAAATGGTTTCAATACCCTCTTCTACTAACCATTTAGCAAAATCAGGATGATCTGATGGACCTTGACCACAAATACCTACATATTTGTTTAACTTGCGACAAGCAGAAATAGCCAAATGCAGCATCACTTTTACGGCAGGATTACGCTCATCAAAAGTAGATGCAATTGGGCCACCACTATCGCGGTCAACACCTAAAGTTAATTGAGTCATGTCATTTGAGCCAATTGAGAAGCCATCAAAATATTTCAAGAATTGTTCGGCTAAAATAGCATTGCTTGGCAATTCGCACATCATGATTAAGCGCAAACCATTCTTACCACGCTCTAAACCATTTTCTTTCAGTGCTTTAACCACAGCTTCTGCTTCGCTCAAAGTACGCACAAATGGAATCATGATTTCAACGTTGGTTAAACCCATTTCATCACGCACGCGTTTCAGAGCTTGGCATTCCAGCGCGAAGCAATCTTTGAAGTCTTCTGAAACATAACGAGCTGCACCACGGAAACCCAACATCGGGTTTTCTTCATTTGGCTCGTAAAGGCTACCACCCACTAAGTTTGCATACTCATTTGATTTAAAATCAGACATGCGAACAATGGTTTTACGTGGATAAACCGAAGCAGCCAAAGTAGCAACACCTTCAGTAATTTTATCCACAAAGAAATCTACTGGCGAAGCATAACCAGCGATGCGATCAGTGATTTCATCACGCAAAACTTTATCTTGCTTATCAAATTCCAACAAAGCTTTAGGATGAATACCAATTTGGCGGTTAATGATGAATTCCATACGTGCCAAGCCAATACCTTCACTTGGCAAGCTGGCAAATGAGAATGCCAACTCAGGGTTGCCCACGTTCATCATGATTTTAACTGGGGCTTCAGGCATATTGTCCAAAGCCACATCAATGATGTCTACTTTCAACAAACCTTCATAAATTAGACCAGTATCACCTTCAGCACAAGAAACAGTCACTTCTTGACCTTCTTTTAAACGCTCAGAAGCATCACCACAACCTACCACAGCTGGCACACCCAACTCACGTGCGATAATCGCAGCGTGACAAGTACGACCACCACGGTTGGTAACAATGGCAGCAGCACGTTTCATTACTGGTTCCCAATCTGGGTCAGTCATATCAGTTACTAAAACATCACCTGGCTGAACTTGATCCATTTCAGAAGCATTTTGAATCAGGCGAACACGACCCTGTCCAATTTTTTGACCAATTGAACGGCCTTCAGCCAAAACTGCAGATTTTTCTTCAATGCGGTAACGACGTAAACTACGGGTATTGGTTTCTTGCGATTTAACTGTTTCTGGGCGCGCTTGTAAAATATACAATTTGCCATCTAGGCCATCACGACCCCACTCAATATCCATCGCACGACCATAATGCTCTTCAATGATCATTGCATATTTTGCTAATTCTGTAATTTCTTCGTTGCTAATTGAGAACAGTTTTTGCTCTTCTTTAGAAACATCAATAATTTCAACAGACTTACCCGCTTGCGCTTGGTCGGTAAAAATCATTTTTAGCAGTTTAGAACCCATGGTTTTGCGCAAGATAGCAGGTTTTCCTGCTTTTAAAGTTGGCTTATGCACATAAAACTCATCTGGGTTTACCGCGCCTTGCACAACAGTTTCACCTAAGCCGTATGATGAAGTAACGAATACTACATCTTCAAAACCTGATTCTGTATCAATAGTGAAGATAACGCCTGCCGCACCAGTATCTGAACGAACCATGCGTTGCACACCGGCAGATAAAGCTACGATGTCGTGTTCGAAACCTTTATGTACGCGATATGAGATTGCACGATCATTGTATAAAGAAGCAAATACATGTTTCATTGCTTCTTTAACGTTTTCTAAACCATTGATGTTTAGGAACGTTTCTTGTTGGCCAGCAAAAGAAGCATCAGGCAAATCTTCTGCAGTAGCAGAAGAGCGCACGGCAACAGCAATTTGATCGGTTCCGGCGTTGGCAACCATTTGATCCCATGCAGTTTTAATGTCGTCATCCAGCTCTTGCGGAAACGGAGTATCTAAAACCCATTGACGGATTTCTTTACCCACGCGGGCAAGTTCAGTTACATCTTCAACATCTAAAGCGGCCAATGCAGTAGAAATGCGATCGCTTAAACCTTCATGTGCTAAAAACTTGCGGTAAGCATCAGCAGTGGTAGCAAAGCCACCAGGCACACGCACACCTTTTTCGGTTAATTGACTAATCATTTCGCCCAATGAAGCGTTTTTACCACCAACACTCTCAACATCGGTCATGCGAAGATTTTCAAACCAGATAACGTTATTACCAGCCATTTGTTTGCGTTCCTAAATTTGGATAGATTAAAAAATAAATTTCAAACGTTATTTTAGCTTGTCGGTTAAACTCTGTCATGCTTTTTTATATATTAAAAACAATGAGGGATACTGCAAAATTGCGATTGGCTACCAGTGTAGCTACCTGAAACAAGCGGTAGTTTATTGCAATGAAAATGATTAGCTGTTGTATAGTAAAGCTTTTGAATGGCATGATAATAAGTATGTAGTAAAATAACCATTGTTAGTTTTGGCATTAATATGTTCATAAATAGCAATCTTTAAAATATTAATGCTGATTAGCATAATGTTGCTTTTCTGTGTAATTTGCTGTAATTGGCTATTTTTACCTTTAAATTAAAGGCTATACTTGCTATTATGCTCCATTATTTGAGACAAGAACCCACCTCGAAAAGTGAGAATAATATGTCAGCCAACCGACGCCACGCTTTTTTCATTTCAGACCGCACTGGTTTAACTTCTGAAAGCATGGGCGATGCCTTACTAGACCAATTTGAAGGCATTGAATTTCGACGCACTACTTATCCATTTGTAGATACCGTAGAAAAAGCGCATGAGATGGTTAATATCATCAATCGCATGGCGGAGATTACTTCTGTACGACCATTGGTTTTTTCAAGCATCATTGGCGCAGAGATTCGTGAAGTGATCCAAACGTCAGCAGGTATGCATCTTAGCTTTTTTGATGCCTTTTTAAGCAGATTAGAAGCTGAATTGGGTGTACCAGCGCGACATTCAGTGGGTAGAAACCACGGTATTTACGATGCTGAACGCTACGAAGCACGCATGGAAGCAGTGAATTTTTCACTTAATCACGATGACGGTGTGAGTGATAAAGATTTAAAAAATGCTGATGTAATTTTGATGGGTGTTTCTCGCTCAGGCAAAACACCAACGTGTTTATACATGGCGATGCAATACGGTATTCGTGCTGCTAACTATCCTCTTACAGCAGATGATTTATCCAGCACTAATCTGCCACCAATGATAAAAGCGTATAAACATAAGCTGTTTGGTTTAACCATTCAGCCAGAACGCTTGCGCGAAATCCGTCAAGAGCGCCGCCCAGATTCTAATTACTCGAGCATGAATACCTGCCGTAATGAGGTTGCAGAAGCTCAGGCCATGTATCGACAACACAGCATTCCGTTTACCAACAGTACCAATAAATCAGTGGAAGAGTTGGCAATCGGTATCATGCAAGCATGTAAATTAAAACGTCGTTTTTAATGGCTCTATATTTCAAAAGGCTACCTGAAGTATTTCAGGTAGCCTTTTGAATCTTGATCTACAATGTAATTTAAGTTAAACATATGATGTTTAAATTCACCAATAGGCTATCTGATACATGTTTTTGACCATCTTATTTTGTGTTGTTGCTAGCCTGATTGGAGCCGATGTTTATAGTGCGTTGCGAGCAAGATTGTACAGTTATCAAAATACATCTGATATTCCGAACTGTGAATTTGGTTTAATTTTGGGCACGGCTAAATATTTAGGTAATGGCAACAGCATTAATCGCTATTATCAATATCGCATTAACGCTGCTCTTGAATTGTGGCACGCTGGTAAGGTTAACGCATTTATAGTTAGTGGCAGCGGCGTTAACAATCAGCCAAGCGAAACGGCGTGTATGCAAGCAGATTTAGTGGCTGCTGGCGTGCCATCAACAGCGATATGGCAAGATGCGGCTGGATTGCGTACTTTAGACAGCATTGTGCGTTATCAACAAAAATTTGGCTCAAGAAGCGTCTGCATTATTTCACAGCCTTTTCACAACCAGCGCGCCTTGGTGCAGGCTAGACATTACCAACTTAATGCGTACGCTTATAACGCTAAAATTGTGGGCGTGAAGGCGGGCTGGAAAATTCATGCTCGCGAACGCTTTGCTCGTATCAAACTTTGGTACGATTTGCTCGCTCGCACACAGCCACTGTATCCGCTGGCGCAAATTGATATTATACAATTGCCTACTCAACCTGATATTTAAGTAACTTGCCCTCAAAATCCTTTCAGGTGGCCTTTTTAAAGTAGAACGCGCGGTGCGTAGAAATGCAATTTGGTTTACAATATGCCCCATTAATCATTATTCAATAGCACGAGAAAACCATGTTAGATATTCAATTATTGCGTCATGATGCTGCCGCCGTAGCCGCACGTTTGGCAAGCCGCGGCTACACTTTAGATACCAGCACTTATGAAGTATTGGAAGCGCGCCGCAAAGATTTACAAGTTAAAACTGAAGAGTTACAAGCTGGGCGTAACAGTGTTTCTAAACAAATCGGCGCCTTAAAAGGCCAAGGAAAACACGACGAAGCTGAACAAGCGATGGCTGAAGTGGTGCAGATTAAAACCAGCTTAGAACAAGTTGAAACTGAATATAACAGCGTGCAAGCCGAATTAGATTATTGGCTGATGACCATCCCAAACCTGCCACACGAAAGCGTGCCAGTGGGCAAAGATGAAACTCAAAACACTGAAGTACGCAAAGTGGGCACGCTGCCAAACTTTGATTTTGAAGCAAAAGATCATGTTGATTTAGGCGCTGCTTTGGGCTTAGATTTTGATACTGCTGCAGCCATGTCTGGCGCACGGTTTAGCTTTATGAAAGGCCAAATTGCTCGCTTACACCGTGCGCTGTCTCAGTTTATGCTCGACATTCACACCACTCAACATGGTTATATAGAGTGCTACACACCTTATATCGTCAACGATACTGCACTTTATGGCACTGGCCAATTACCAAAATTTGCAGAAGATTTATTTCATGTAACCCGTGGTGGCGACGAAACCAAATCTACTCAATATTTAATTCCTACTGCTGAAATTTCTTTAACCAACAGCGTGCGCGAACGTATTTTGCCAGCAGATGCCCTACCCATTAAGCTCACTGCACATTCGCCCTGCTTTCGCTCTGAAGCTGGCGCATATGGTAAAGATGTGCGTGGCTTAATTCGCCAACACCAATTCGATAAAGTTGAAATGGTGCAAATTGTACACCCTGAGCAGTCTTATGAAGCTTTAGAAGAAATGGTTGGCCACGCCGAAAAAATTCTACAGTTATTAGAGCTTCCTTATCGCGTTATCACCTTATGTACTGGCGACATGGGCTTTGGCGCAACTAAAACCTATGATTTAGAGGTTTGGGTACCTGCGCAAAATACCTACCGTGAAATCTCGAGCTGTTCCAACTGCGAAGACTTTCAATCGCGCCGTATGAAATCGCGTTTTAAAGATGAAAACGGCAAAAATCGTTTGGTTCACACTTTAAATGGTTCAGGTTTAGCCGTGGGTCGTACATTGGTGGGCGTATTAGAAAACCATCAAAATGCTGATGGCAGTATTAATATACCAGCAGCATTGCAACCGTATATGGGCGGCATTAGCAAGCTGACTGCGCAATAAACTAAGCTATCAGTATGAGCTATAAGGCTACCTGAATATGTTTGAGCTTTTTAAAGGCTTGTAAACTGATGTTCAGGTAGCCTTATTTATTCTGTTAGATTATTGATTAATTTGGGTATAAAAAATTATCATAATCTCTAAAAGCTTATATTTTCTCTTCTTTATAAATTATTTAAATACAAAGCTCTTATTCTACGAACACTTAACCATTGCCAGCTAAATAACAAATTTAAATGAATAAGACGATGTACTTTAAATGGTTATTTATGGGATTTTAAAGCAATTCAATCAGTATTAATCCTTTATGTGGCAGCACTCTCAAACCAATAAACGCAGCATTAATATTTTCAGGTAGCCTTT
>CAZLYX010000025.1:0-27806 GCA_964563885.1 uncultured Neisseria sp.
TGTACCGGTTGTCACGCCAGTGGCATCGCCGGGTAGCTAAGTTCGGAAGAGATAAACGCTGAAAGCATCTAAGCGTGAAACTCGCCTGAAGATGAGACTTCCCTGAGGATTTAATCCTCCTAAAGAGTCGTTCTAGACCAGGACGTTGATAGGTCGGGTGTGGAAGTGCAGCAATGCATGGAGCTAACCGATACTAATTGCTCGTGAGGCTTGACTCTATCATTTGAAGAATTTCATTTGAAGAAAAGCTTACTGAAGTCATGTGTTGTATTTAATACACGCATGCGATACACATTACCCTGTGTAGTTTGAATGTTGATTAAGGCACAATTGATGAAGATCAGTTGTGTAAAAACGGCTTACCGATTTGTACAGTTTAAGTCTGGCGGCCATAGCGAGTTGGTCCCACTCCTTCCCATCCCGAACAGGACAGTGAAACGACTCAGCGCCGATGATAGTGTGGATACCCATGTGAAAGTAGGTCACTGCCAGGCACCCATTCAGAAAGCCCCTGTTGAAAAACAGGGGCTTTTATTTGTTTGCTGCAAATGGAAATTCATTAATGTTCTGATTGTTTTGTGTTGACTAGTAATGGTAATAATAGATTGCTAAGTGATTATATATTGGGTAATATCAATTTATTCGTGCTTCTAAAAAGGGTTTAGTTTAGGAGTAGCGGACCATAAAACCTAAGGACACATGAAAGGGATTGATATGAAGCAATGGATATTAGGGGTATTTGCGGCGCTGAGTATGGGTTTAGCTTTTGCTGCGGTGAACATTAATACGGCTGGGGTTGAAGAGTTGAAGGCATTGCCTGGTATTGGCCCGAGTAAGGCGGCGGCGATAGTAGCGTATCGAGATCAGCATGGTAAGTTTAAGAGTGTTGATGAATTGAAGCAGGTTAAGGGAATTGGTGAGGGTATTTACCAGAAGCTGAAAGAAGAAGCGGTGGTGGGTGGTGTAGCGGTTAAGGGTGCAGCGGTTCCGGCTTTGAAGCCAAAGCTTAAGTAAGCTAGGCAGTAAGGGTTAGTTTGTAGTGATTGAGGCTGTTCGGGCGTGTGCTCGGGCAGCCTTTGCTTTTGGGGGAAAGGGCTGAAAAAGTGTTGAGGAATGTTTAATTTAGGTTAAAAGCAGCAGTTTAGGAGAGGGCGCTGACAACGCTGGCTACTGCAGACATGATGCTGCGCACGAACGGGCTCATGATGGCGCCTAAGATGCCAGTCATGAGTAGCAGTAGGATCACCCAGGTGCCGTAGGCTTCGGTCTTTTGGAACTGTTGTGATAAGCGAGGGGGTAGAAAGGTGTCGATAAAGCGGCCGCCATCTAGGGGCAGGATAGGCATCATGTTGAGTACGAAAAGAACAGCGTTGATCATCACTCCGTAATAGCCCATTTGCTGTAGCGGGTATTGGAATGATGCGGGCACGAAGGCTGCCGCTACCATGGCGAGACCCCATAAAAAAGCCATAGCCAAGTTAGAAAGAGGGCCTGCGATGGCGACAACACGCATGCCAATGCGAACATTACGCAAGTTGCGTGTTTGTACCGGTACTGGCTTAGCCCAACCAAACATAAATGGGGTGAACATAAAAGTTAACAAAGGGACGAGAAGAGTGCCGACAGAGTCTATGTGGGCTAATGGATTAAGGGTGAGGCTGGGATAGCTCACCGATGGATACGCCGATAATTAAAATTTAGTTTCTTTATTTTCAGGCCGTCATACGTTGATAGCTTAATCATAGCCATTCTCTAATGATTAATGAGCATTAAAATCAATGTATAGAATAATTTAAAGATGTAAAACGTTATGTAATGTACAGATATAGTGGTAGCTAGGAATGCCGATTATTGGAGATGGCATGGCGAAGATAGGTTAAGTTTATAAGCCATTGGTTTTATTAATGTAAGTAACTATTTGGCTAGAGGAAAAAAGCAGCTTCAATATGTTATGATGTGTATCAGTTTAGTTGAAATTTATAAGGGATTACTATGACTTGGTCTGTAGCAGATAGTGCGAGTTTATATGGGATTCGTCATTGGGGTGACCGTTATTTCTCTGTTAATAAAGAAGGGCATGTAGTAGTAAAACCCAATGGCAGCAGTGAAGTTGAGGTAAGTCTATATGATTTGGTCGGTAAACTTAATGAACGTGATCAAGATTTACCCATACTATTTCGCTTTCCAGATATTCTTCAAGATAGAGTAGCACGTCTTTGTACCGCATTTAATCGCTCAATCCGCAAAAATAATTATCAGGGTGAATACATGGCGATTTACCCGATTAAAGTCAATCAGCAGGAATCAGTAGTCAAGAATATTATTGTGCCAAAAAATGACGAAGTGTCCATCGGCTTGGAGGCTGGCTCTAAACCAGAGCTGATGATTGTATTGGCTTTTGCTCCTAAGGGTGGCACGATTGTATGTAATGGTTATAAAGATCGAGATTTTATCCGCTTGGCTTTAATGGGGCAGCGTTTAGGACATCAGGTCTTTATCGTGATTGAAAAAGAATCTGAAGTTGACCTTGTAATAGAAGAGTCTAAAAACTTGGGCATTAAAGCCAATTTAGGCTTAAGAGTGAGATTATCTTCATTGGCATCGAGTAAATGGGCGGATACAGGTGGTGATAAAGGTAAATTTGGTTTGTCGGCAGCACAATTGATTTCAGCTAGCGAGAAGCTAACAGCTGCTGGGTTGGCTGAGCACGTGAAATTAATGCATTTTCATATGGGCTCACAAATTTCTAATATTGCAGATTATCGAATCGGCTTTAAAGAAGCTGTACGATATTTTGCAGAGTTGAGAGGATTGGGATTGCCGATTGAATATGTTGATGTGGGTGGTGGATTAGGGGTTGATTATGATGGCACACACTCCCGCAATGACAGCTCAGTAAACTACGATATGGGCGAGTATTCTCATGTTATTGTTTCAATGTTGGCAGAGTATTGTGAGGAATATAATCTCCCACAACCCCATATCTTTTCAGAATCTGGCCGAGCCATGACTGCTCATCATGCAGTATTGGTAATGAATGTCACCGATGTAGAAAGGCTACCTGAAAGCATTCCTGCTCTTCAAAATCAAGAAGATTTATCGTTCGCAACTAAGAAGCTCATTGCCTATCTGGATGTAAATGATCGTGAAATGGCAACGGAAACCTATTATCGAATTGGGCATTACCTTACCGAAGTAATCGAACTATATTTGGATGGGAAAGTATCTTTAAAAGAGAAAGCACTAGCAGAGCAGCTACATTCTGTATTGTGTATTCGTTTGAAAAAGCAATTACAAGCGAGCCAGCGCTCACAAAGACAAGTTTATGATGATTTAACCGACAAATTGGCAGATAAATATTTTTGTAACTTTTCTGTTTTTCAGAGCTTGCCAGACACTTGGGCAATCGGACAAGTATTGCCGATTATGCCAATACATCGGCTAAATGAAAAACCAACTCGACGTGCTGTTTTGCAAGATCTTACTTGTGATTCTGATGGCAAAGTTAGCCAATATGTAGATCAGCAAAGCATTGAAACAAGTATGCCCATACATGCTCTAAACTCAAAAGAGCATTATTTGTTGGGTGTTTTTATGGTGGGGGCTTATCAAGAAATTTTAGGAGATATGCATAACTTATTTGGCGATACAGATTCAGTTAATGTGTATGTGCGCGATGATGGCGAAGTTGTTCATGGAGGTATGGAAGAGCATGATACTGTTGAAGATATGCTGCGTTATGTGCATTTATCACCAGAAGAAGTACTCGATAAATTCGAAGAAAAGTTTCGTTGGGCAAAGCTAGATAGTCATGAGACAAGTTACTATTTTTCAAAAATAACCAGAGTGCTTAAGCAAAGCTCATACTTAGCTTTAGAAGAATGATTGGTATAATAGAGACGGTATAAATAAATTGATGCATTAAAACCTTAAAAACATCAATTTATGCCTATCGTTCAGCAAATTAATGATATAAATATAAACAAAATTTACAATATAAAAATATGTAAACCTGAAGCGTAAAATAAGTATTTGTCTCTAGGGTTTACAACACATAATAGGTTAACGACTTATGAACAATCCAATACATAACAAAAGTTTTAGACTGCGTCCCTGCGTTGCTACGATTTTACTAGCAATCTTGGCTCCACAGGCTTATGCCGCAGTAGAGCCGACTTTTCCATCCATACCTGTTTATCTAACTGGTGGCCAGTCCTCAGTTAGGCCTAATATGCTGTTGTTTATGGATAACTCAGGCAGTATGACAGAAGTAATGACAGACGGGCAGAGGCGAGATGTTGTTGCAAAAAAAGCTGCTAAGAATGTGATTACAGAATATAGAGAACAGTATCGATGGGGCCTAGCTTCATTCAATTCAAATAAAGTCCAAGGTGCTTTTGCAGGCGCAACAATAATCAAAAATATTGAAGATGTTGGCAGTGGTAATAATACTAAATTTAACAGTATTATTACAGCGATTGATGCTATTAGTTTTAATACAGGTACACCTTCTACATCGGCCTATTATGATCTAACCCGATACTATCGGGGCATGAAGCTGGCTCATACACCCCAACAATATTCATCACCTATTCAGTATCGTTGTCAAAAAAATTATATTATCTTTATCTCTGACGGCGTACCTAATACAACGCTGCTTTATACCTATAATAATGGCACAAAATCTACTCTATATCGCCAAACATTCCGGGCAACTTATAGGTATCCAAATGAGCCATATCATAATTTTCAGCCGCTTAGGCCTGCGTTTGATGAGAGTGGGCCATTTGGGCATGGTGCCACGGGAAAACCTTTTGTTGACTCACCTTCAAATCCTTATCATTTAGAAGTCGATGGACAGCCGAAGACATTCTTTGAAGGTGAATTTGACTGCTCAAAAACAGATACTTGCTCAATGTACACCGAGTTGGGGATGTCACATTTTACCGAGATTGCCAATACTCAAGATATGGTGACTACAGGCAATGATGCTGAAGGAGTTTCATTTAATGACCCTAAATTTCGTAACCAAACGATTCAAACACATACAATTGGCTTAGGTGAAAACCCCGCAACCTTGCAGAATGCAGCAAAACGCGGTGGTGGTAAGTATACTTTTGCGACCAATGAGGCTCAATTAATTGAAGCATTAAAAGTGATCAATAGCCAAGTAAACGCAGCTAATCCTCGCTTTGTCAGCGTTGCGCCAATATCTTCTGCAGGTGCGGGTCAAGACATCACCACGACAGAGACTCTTTCTCTTAATACTGAAAAATGGTTTAGTCATTTACGCTTTTACCGCATGTTGGCAAACGGGCGAATAGATGAAGGTAATTTTAGCTTGCCTACTTATAACCCAGCTCAAGCAGTTACCGTGATCAGCACGTCAAACGGTGCGCAAGAGCTTGTTAATACCAATACCACACTTAATAATGCCACTTTTGCATTGCCTGCTAGCAGTGCGCCAGCTCAGTGGCAGAAATTGACACAATGGTTAAATCGAAAAGCGGTAACAGATACAACTACAGGCTATCGTGAGCGAGATCAGTACAGTGAAGATCGTTATTTAGGTGATGTTATCGGCAGTAACTTGCAGGCGATGGGCGTGAATGCAACAGATGCGCGCGAATTTATGGCGGTAGGTTCTAATGATGGCATGGTGCATGTTTATAAAAAATTTGGAGCCCAACAATCTGATTATCAAGATGTATTCCAATATATTCCTGGCATGGCAAAACGCACCACGAGCACAGACACCATCAATACCAATTTACAATTTACAGCAGCAACCAATTATGGAGATCAAGCGGCTAACGCCCATAAGTTTTTTGTAAATGGTCCAATAAGTTGGTTTGAAACCTTTGATTCAAATAACCGTACCCGAGTAGCGTTAACAGGCACATTAGGTGAGGGTGGTCGAGCTGCTTATGCATTGAATATTGGTGGAGTTAACCCTTCAGGCAATGCAATCGGTTTGCATGATTCTAAATCCAATTGGGTTGCGAATGTACCACTATGGGATACCTCTAGCCAGCAAATTGGTAATGCTAGTGCCGGTGTAGATGAGCATATGGGTTATACCTTTGGTGAGATTTTTAATGGTCGCTTAGCACTAGCTGGCAGCACGACGGCTCGGGCAAGTGAGTATAAGAGTGATATTCGCTATGCCTCAGTATTAAGCAGTGGTTTAAACCCACAAGTGCGCAGTGATAATACTTATGCCTTGCCTTCTTTGTTTGTGCTAGATAGTTTAGGTGTAAGCGGCGGTGCTGATACTAATGGCTCGGTTAACAATGCGCCTATATCAGGCGTTGCAGCAGGTACTCTATTAAAACGAATTCAAGTAACCACAGCGGTTGCAGATAATGCGCGCTCAGATGCGCCAAGAGGTATGACTGCTGCGGTTGGATTGGATTTGGATAATGATGATGTTTTTGACGTGGCTTATGCAGGCGACCAAAATGGTAACGTATACCGTTTCGACTTCAGAGCAGCAGTTGCCAATTGGAGCGTAGAACGTATTTTTAAAGGTAATGAACAGCAGCCGATTACTGCTGCACCCACGGCATATAAAGGTAGTGATGGTCGAGTCACTGTATTGTTTGGAACGGGTAGTGCGTTGTATTCAAGCGATTTATCAGATAACGTACAACAGCGCTTCTATGGTATTCATGATCCTTTAGATGATAATCCTGCGGTTAGTGGCGATTTACCGACTACCCATACCAATTACCCAATGACACCGGCTAGCAATACCTTGGTGCAGCGCTCTTACGTACAAGAAATGGGCACTGATGGCAAGCCGACCCGCAATTATCAACAGAGTAGCCCTGTGGTGAACTTTTCTAAAGCACTGCATACTGGTTGGTTTGTGAACTTAACGAATAATGGAACTCTAGAAGGCGAACGTGTACTTGTTCGCCCTGAAGTAGCAGGCTCATTGAGGTATGGCGGCACGGTATTGTTCAATACGGCTATTTTCAAAGCCGCCGATACCACTGTTACCAACAGTTGTACACCACCAGCGGCAACCGCCTCTTCAGGTTTCATGATGGCTTTTGATGCAGAAAGTGGTAGTCGCCCAACTTCGGTGAGGTTTGTTAGAGATAATTTAGATTGGGTGGGCATGTCATTTAGCGGTAAGTTATCGTCGCTTAACTTGGTAACTGGAAATCAGTTTGTTCAAAATGCTTTTGGTACCTCTAGGAGCGGTAAAAATAGAGAGTTAGGTAATCTAGCGCCAGCTCCTGATGGATGTCGCAATAATGTCTTGCGCATTGGCTTGGGAACAGATGATGGGCCTTTCTATATTGGAGCTTATTGCCAAGGGACAACTCTGCGTCGTATTTCTTGGCGTGAAATTTTCTAAGTTATTAATTTTGACGTTAAAGCCGCCTAGAATATAGGCGGCTTTTTATTGCTTGATTTCGGTTGTGTTGTAGTTTAAAATGCAGTGCTTCTACAGCATGCACACGCTATGCCTCGAAAAGCACGTAACACCATTTTATGATAAGTGGTGTGGCGTGTTTTTTTTTAGCCATACTCTAGGCTACTTGAATACAGCATCAAATTTAATGATTTAAACGCTTTTCAGGTAGCTACTGCATCATATTCAATTATCAGGCAATAGGAATAACATCATGACAACGCCCGCAATTTTAGTCTTAGCAGATGGTAGCGTCTTTCACGGCATCTCGGTTGGTTACAATGGTTCTACTTCTGGTGAAGTGGTATTTAATACATCGATGACTGGCTATCAAGAGAGCCTTACTGACCCATCCTATGCAAAACAAATTATTACACTTACTTATCCGCATATCGGTAACACTGGAATCAATAGCGAAGATACAGAAAGCCGAGCTGTGTATGCGGCTGGTTTGGTTATCCGAGACTTGCCACTGCTTCACAGCAACTTTCGAGCCACTGAAAGTTTGCAGGAATATTTGGTACGCAACCAAACTGTAGCAATTGCCGATATTGATACCCGTCGCTTAACTCGTATTTTGCGTGACAAAGGTGCTCAAGCTGGTGCGATTTTGACTGGTGAGCAGGCAAGCGAAACCAAAGCGCAGGAATTAATACAAGCATTTGGCAGCATGGTGGGTAAAGACTTGGCACAAGAGGTAACGTGCGATCAAGCTTATGAGTGGCACGAAGGTGAGTGGAAATTAGGACAAGGGTTTAGCAATCCTGCTAAGCAATTTCATGTGGTGGCATATGATTTTGGCGTAAAAACCAGTATTTTGCGTATGTTGGCTGAGCGCGGTTGTCGTCTAACGGTGGTGCCTGCGAAAACGCCGGCAGAAGATGTGTTGGCGCTCAATCCAGATGGTGTGTTTCTATCGAATGGCCCAGGCGATCCCGAACCTTGCGATTATGCTATCGCAGCAGTGCAAGAAATATTAGCCACTAAAAAACCAGTATTTGGTATTTGTTTGGGCTACCAGCTATTGGCTTTAGCGGTAGGTGCTAAGTCTCGCAAAATGAGTTTTGGTCATCATGGCGATAATCATCCTGTGCAAGAACTAGCAAGCAAAAAAGTAATGATTACCAGCCAAAATCATGGTTTTGAAGTAGATGCAGATAGCTTGCCTGAGCATGTAAGTATTACTCACCGTTCGCTATTTGATGGTTCACTGCAAGGTATTGAGCTGAAAGAGCAAGCTGCGTTTGGTTTTCAAGGCCATCCAGAAGCAAGCCCTGGACCGCATGACATGACTTATTTATTTGATAAGTTTATTGACAGTTTAAAAGCTGCTAAAAACGTTTAACAAGAATACCCACAGGAAACATCATGAGCACACATATATTAGAAGTTGCCGCCAGCAGCCAATGGCAATCAGGTTTGCAAACTCATAGTCAGATTCGTGATTTTGCGCCAGTGGTGATGGACGAGCCTGATTTTTTAGGTGGTCAAAATCAAGGCCCAAATCCATTAGAATATTTGCTGGCTTCGCTCAATGGTTGTAAAGGGGTGATGATTCCGTTGGTTGCGAAAGAGTTGAATTTTGAATTTAGTGAGTTGTCTTTTGATACCAAAGGTGTGATTGATTTACGTGGACTTATGGGTCAACCTGATATTTCTACTCATTTTCAAAGTCTCACATTTTCGGTGCGCATCAAGACTGATGAATCAGCTGAGCGGCTACAGGCCTTGCAAGATGCCGTGTCCACGCGTTGCCCTGTATATAATCTTTTGCGTGATGCTAATGTGAAGTTGAATACTGAATGGACGCGTGTTTAAGGCAGCAAATCATGCTGTGTTGCTCGTTTTGTTGGCGATATTGAATGCCAAAGTAGTATGCACTCATTATGGTGTTCAGGTAGCCTTTAGATAGTTTAGGCTACCTGAAAATAGGAACAGCATGTTTGGTATAACAGATTTAAGCACCTACATTATCGGCACCGTGGCAGTGATTTTGTTGCCAGGGCCAAACTCGATGTATTGTTTGGCAATGGCAGGGAAGCATGGTGTGAAAACTGCTTACCGCTCAGTGACTGGTATTTTTGTAGGAGACAGTATTTTGCTGTTGGCTGCGGCTTTGGGCGCAGGTACGGTATTGAAAACCATGCCATCTCTGTTTCATGGCATTAAGCTGGTGGGTGGCTTGTATCTGACTTATATCGGCTGGAATTTGCTGCGTGGCGCGGCCAAGAAATGGCATGCTCGTAGAGAAGTAGTTGCAGTATCAGCACCAATAGAAACAGAACGAGAATATTATGCGCACGGTATTTTTAAGCGCGCGCTGCTGTTAAGTCTAACCAATCCGAAAGCCATTTTATTTTGCTTGTCATTTTTTGTGCAGTTTGTTGACCCCAAATACCCACAGCCGATGCTGACATTTTTGGCATTATCAGTTATTTTGCAAAGCCTTAGCTTTACGTATTTGAGTATATTGGTGTTTGCTGGCAATCGATTAGCACACGTATTTAGGCAGCATCAAAAGGTGTCATCAACCGCGATGGCGTTGGTGGGCAGTTTATTTATTGGTTTTGCCACTAAGCTTTTAACCGCCACCTTGTAGGCTACCTGAAAGAATAGATTGAAGTTTGACGATTGGATTTTGTGTGGATGAGCATATTTGCGGCCCCTATTATCCAGTGCGACCACAAGTGCAGACTCAAGCGTTTAATATTTAGAAATATGCGTAGATAAAAAATTATGTAGGCAAACGCGTAACCCAAATGGGCGTGGTTGCTTGGTCTTATGAGGCCAGAAAAGAATATACCGCAGCCCCAATAGTACAGGTTGCGAGAACCCTAATTGTATTGAAATAACGAACCGAGAGAAAATATGCCAAAACGTACTGATTTAAAATCCATTCTGATTATTGGCGCTGGCCCGATTGTTATTGGCCAGGCTTGCGAGTTTGACTACTCAGGTGCGCAGGCATGTAAAGCATTGCGTGAAGAGGGCTATAGAGTCATTTTAGTCAACTCAAACCCTGCCACCATCATGACCGATCCAGAAATGGCCGATGTAACCTACATTGAGCCAATCATGTGGCAAACGGTTGAGAAAATTATTGCTAAAGAGCGACCAGATGCTATTTTGCCAACCATGGGCGGCCAAACTGCGCTTAACTGTGCTTTAGACTTGGCGCACAATGGCGTATTAGAAAAATACAATGTTGAATTAATTGGTGCCAAAGAAGACGCGATTGATAAAGCTGAAGATCGTGGTCGTTTTAAAGAAGCCATGGCCAAAATTGGCTTGAAATGTCCAAAATCATTTGTGTGCCGCACTTTAGAAGAAGCTTTGGCCGGGCAAGCGCAAGTTGGCTATCCAACCTTGATTCGTCCGTCGTTTACCATGGGCGGCTCTGGTGGTGGTATTGCTTATAATAAAGACGAATTCTTGACCATTTGCGAGCGCGGTTTTGATGCATCGCCAACACATGAATTGCTAATTGAGCAGTCGGTGTTGGGTTGGAAAGAATATGAAATGGAAGTGGTGCGCGACCAAAACGACAATTGCATCATCATCTGTTCAATTGAAAACTTTGATCCAATGGGTGTGCATACTGGCGATTCGATTACCGTTGCGCCAGCACAAACGCTTACCGATAAAGAATACCAAATCATGCGCAATGCTTCATTGGCAGTGTTGCGTGAAATTGGCGTAGATACTGGCGGTTCAAACGTGCAATTTGCGGTCAACCCAGCCGATGGCGAAATGATTGTGATTGAGATGAATCCGCGGGTATCGCGCTCGTCTGCATTGGCATCGAAAGCCACAGGTTTTCCAATTGCAAAAGTAGCAGCAAAATTGGCAGTAGGCTATACCTTGGACGAATTGCGTAATGACATTACTGGTGGCCGCACACCTGCTTCATTTGAGCCGAGCATTGATTACGTGGTTACTAAAATTCCACGTTTCGCATTTGAAAAATTCCCAGCTGCCGATGATCGTTTAACCACACAAATGAAATCTGTGGGTGAAGTCATGGCAATGGGACGCACCTTGCAAGAATCGGTACAAAAAGCCTTACGTGGCTTGGAAACGGGTTTGAATGGATTTAATCCTAAAACCACAGATAAAAGCGAAATTCGCCGTGAGTTGGCAACGCCAGGCCCAGATCGTATTTTATATGTGGCCGATGCTTTCCGCGAAGGTTTTAGCATTGAAGAAGTTTTTGATATTTGTGCCATCGACCCATGGTTTTTAGCGCAAATTGAAGACTTGGTTAAAGAAGAAAATACAGTGGCTTCAGGTAGCCTACAAGATTTAGACTTTGCTACGTTACGTCGTTTGAAGCGCAAAGGCTTTGCAGACCAACGCTTAGCAGAATTGTTGCAAATAGGTGAAACAGAAGTGCGCGAACACCGTTATGGTTTGAAATTGCACCCAGTATATAAACGCGTGGATACCTGTGCAGCAGAATTCCAATCTGATACTGCTTACCTGTATTCAACGTATGAAGAAGAATGCGAAGCGCGCCCAAGCGACAATAAAAAAGTGATGATTCTTGGCGGCGGCCCGAATCGAATTGGACAAGGTATTGAGTTTGACTATTGCTGCGTACATGCTGCGATGGCGCTGCGTGAATCGGGTTTTGAAACCATTATGGTGAACTGTAATCCAGAAACCGTATCAACCGACTTTGATATTTCTGATCGCTTATATTTCGAGCCATTAACACTTGAAGATGTGCTGGAAATAGTGAAAAAAGAAAATCCATGGGGCGTGATTGTGCATTATGGCGGTCAAACACCGTTGAAATTAGCAAACGCCTTGGTTGAAAATGGTGTGAATATTATTGGCACTTCTGCCGATTCAATTGACGCAGCTGAAGACCGCGAACGCTTCCAAAAAGTATTGAATGATTTAGGGTTGCGTCAGCCGCCAAACCGCACTGCTCGTGCTGAAGACGAAGCATTGATATTGGCTGAAGAAATTGGCTATCCATTGGTGGTGCGCCCATCTTATGTTTTGGGCGGCCGTGCCATGCAAGTTGTGCACTCACCAGCAGAGCTGAAAACGTATATGCGCGAAGCTGTGCAAGTGTCAAACGACAGCCCCGTATTGTTAGACTTCTTTCTAAATAATGCTATCGAAGTTGATGTGGATTGTGTATCAGATGGCAAAGATGTGGTGATTGGCGGCATCATGCAACACGTTGAGCAAGCCGGTATTCACTCAGGCGACTCAGGTTGCTCATTGCCGCCTTATTCGTTGAGCGAAGATATTCAAGATGAAATTCGTCGTCAAACCAAAGCCATGGCTTATGCTTTAAATGTAGTTGGTTTAATGAACGTACAGTTTGCCGTGCAAGATGGCGTGGTGTTTGTGTTGGAAGTAAACCCACGTGCTTCGCGCACTGTGCCCTTTGTTTCAAAAGCCACCAGCGTGCCGTTAGCAAAAGTGGGCGCGCGCGCTATGGCTGGCATCAGCTTGAAAGAGCAAGGAATTGAAAAGGAAGTGATTCCTGAATTTTATGCGGTAAAAGAAGCCGTGTTTCCGTTTATTAAATTTCCTGGTGTTGACACGATTTTGGGCCCAGAAATGCGCTCTACTGGCGAAGTAATGGGTGCAGGCGCAACATTCTCTGAAGCCTACCTGAAAGCACAACTGGCTGCGGGTGAGCGTTTACCAGAAAGTGGCAAGGTTTTCATTGCGCTGCGTGATGCTGATAAACCGATGGTGTTGAAAACTGCACAAAACTTCTTGGCTTTGGGCTACACCTTGTGCGCTACTCGTGGTACTGCTGCTTATATGAAAGAGCACGGTATTGAAAATGTAGAAGTGGTTAACAAGGTGTTGGAAGGCCGTCCACATATTGTTGATGCGATTAAAAATGGTGAGATTGCTTTGGTGATCAATACTGTGACTAGCGATGCTCAAAGTGTGAAAGACAGCCATTCTATCCGCCGCACATCGTTAACCCAACGCGTACCACTTTTCACCACCATAGCGGGTGGGGAAGCGATGAGTGAAGGCGCAAAAAGTATGAATGCTTTAGGTGTGTACAGCGTGCAAGAATTGCACAGCAGCATCAAACACTAAACATGAGTGAGTAAGCTAGTTAACTGCCAGCGTGTGTTCAACACAGACTGGCAGTTTTTATGAGTACGGTTTGTGGCTAAACTTTGTTTCAGCTAGCGTTTGCTTATTTCAGCAAAAGAATCTTGCCGCCACTCAAAAGCTGCGTTATAAATTCAAATTGATTTGAATATCGTCATGCAATTAACCAAAAAGAAGAGAGAATATGGACATCATCTCGCGTTTACAAAATTTGCCAGTGGGCAAGTTTCACTATAAATTGCTGATATTAATCGGTTTGGGCTGGCTATTTGATGCTATGGATACCGGTATGGTGTCGTTTGTATTGGCGACGATAGGTAAAGATTGGGGCTTAAGTCCAGCCGAGCTTGGTTGGATTGTGAGCATTGGTTTTGTGGGCATGGCGGTGGGTGCTGTGCTCAGCGGATGGGTAGCCGACCGTGTTGGTCGTAAAACAGTGTTTGGGGCAACTTTGGTCTTATATAGCATCGCCACAGGCTTATGCGCAGTGTCATGGGATTTGGCCAGTCTGTTGTTTTTCCGCTTTTGGGTTGGTTTTGGTTTGGGTGGACAGCTGCCAGTGGCCGTGTCGCTGGTGAGTGAGTATGTGCCACCGCAAGTGCGCGGACGCTTTATCGTATTGCTGGAAAGTTTTTGGGGTTTAGGCTGGCTGGTGGCGGCGCTGGTGTCTTATTTTGTGATTCCACAATATGGTTGGCACAGCGCATTTTTGATTGGTGCTGTGCCCATTTTTTATGTATTTGTTATTTGGAAATATGTGCCTGAATCAGTGCCGTATTTGTTGAATAAGGGTCGGGTAGAAGAAGCGCATGCCATTGTGAGCCGTTTAGAAGCAGAGGCTGGATTGCCGTTGGTTAAAGAAGCAATCGTGACAGAAGCAGCTTCGAAAGCGCCAGTGCGATTTGGCGAATTATGGAAGCCACCGTTTGCCAAGCGCACGCTGATGTTGTGGTTGATTTGGTTTGGTATCGTGTTTTCATATTATGGTATTTTTACGTGGCTACCCAAACTATTGGTGGAGCAGGGCTTTACCGTGGTGAAAACCTTTGAATATGTGTTGGTGATGATTTTGGCGCAATTGCCAGGTTATTTTGCAGCGGCTATTTTGGTTGAAAAAGTTGGCCGCAAGGCAACACTGGCGGGCTTTTTGTTTGCTTGTGCGATTTGTGCCTATTTATTTGGACAAAGCGATACCGCGGGCATGATTATGTTTTGGGGCAGCATGATGTCGTTTTTCAACTTGGGTGCATGGGGTGTTTTGTATACCTACACTCCCGAGCTATACCCAGTGCGCTTTCGCGCGTTTGGATCAGGCTGGGCCAGTGCTGTTGGCCGCATTGGCGGTGTTGTAGCGCCGATGGCAGTGGCGGCTTTGATAACAGGCGAGGGTGGCTTTGAGCGTATTTTCATCATGTTCACAGGCGTTTTGTTGGCAGTGGTGGCAGTGATTGTGCTGCTAGGCGAAGAAACCAAAGGCCGATCGCTGGACGATATTAGTGCTTAAAATATTGATTTTGTCATGAAATAGCCATGATTAAAGGCTACCTGAATATATGTTCAGGTAGCCTTTTGTATTGTGTAGCAATAATAAAGTATTAGTGTTGCCAGCGAGAGTGCAACTTACGGGTGGCGCTGTCGAGCAACCAACCGAGCGCACCAATCAGCACGATTGCAGCCATCAGCTCAGAGTAAGCTAAGCGGTCACGCGTATCTAAAATAAAATAGCCCAATCCTTCATTTACCCCGAGCATTTCGCATGGCACCAGCACAATCCACACCACGCCAATGGCCAAACGTAAACCAGTCAGAATATGGCCAAGTACCGCAGGCAGCATGATTTTAAACAGCATTTCACTGCGAGTAGCAGCGAGTGAATGACCTAGCTGCAACCATTGTGGCGAGATAGATTTCACGCCAGTAGCGGTATTGAGCAAAATCGGCCAAACTGCAGCAAAGGCGAGTAAAAAATAAATAGGCGCATCGCCAATGCCAAACATCATCACCACCACGGGCATCCATGACAGTGGTGAAATCATGCGTAAAAATTGAAATGAAGTACCGGTTAGTTTTTCTGCCACAGCAGATTGCCCCACCAGCAAACCAATAGGCACACCCAACGCCAATGCCCACAGTAAGCCAATGGCAACGCGCTTTAAACTAGCGAAAATGTGCTCAGTGAGTTGATTGTTTATCAATAAATCAAACAGGCTTTGAAACGTGGGCAGCGGCGCGAGCAAGTGTGCCAGCGGCATGCGTTCAGCCATCAGTGTTGCGCCCAGTTGCCACGCCATCACCAACAGCAATAGGCCAATAAGGCTATAGGCAGTGTTTTTAATAGAAGCAGACATAAAGTATTTCCTTCGGGTATTACTGTTGCGCTCAGGCTGCCTGAAAGCAAACAAAATATAAAGTTTCAGGTAGCTTGTTTAAACAATAAAGGTTTCTTCGCGCGTCCAGCCTTGCAACTTGAATACTGATTGGAATGAGCCGCGCTCAATCGCTTGTTTCACAAAACGGTCGTCTACCAAATCTTGCGCAGTGGTTTGTGGATTCAAGTCATTTAAAAAACGGTTAACGCCCGCGATGTGGGTTTCTTTGAGCATTTCAACCAGTTTTTCAGTATAAGATGGATAAGGATAAGGCTGAAAATCAATGCGATTTTGATGCCATTGTGGGTGGCGAATAATGCCGTTTTTAGTGTAAAGAGCCCATGCATCGTCAGTAGGTGCGATCACTTTCTTTAATACCGCAGCTTCGTGCGGCGTGTATTTTTCTACCCCTTCTTTTGACAGCATCACCGCAGTTTCGGCACGATGAGAGGCCGCGAATGCTTGCGCTTCTACTAACGCACCCACCACATTCTGTACCCAGTCAGGGCGTGTGTTGATGTCGTGTTCTTGCATTAAGGTGACGCAGCAGGCGTGATCGCGCCATACGTCGCCAGAAAAACGCAGCACTTTGCCCACGCCTTTACTTTCGGCCACAGCGTTAAAAGGCTCCGCCACAATAAAGCCAGCAATACTGCCACTGGCGAGCGCTGCAACCATATCTGAAGGCGCCATAACGGTTAGTTTTACTTCGCCCGCTTGCGGGTTTTTTTCTACCACTTTAAGGTTGTTTTCGCGCAAGATTTTTTGCAGCACCACGTTGTGAACGGAATACCAAAATGGAATCGCTACTGTTTTACCTGCCAATTGGGCTACATTATCAATATCAGGTGCTACCGTGAGTGCAGAGCCCGCCATGTGGTTCCACATCACCACTTTAATTGGCGAATTACTGCCATAGCGCGCCCAAATGCTCATCGGTGACAGCAAGTGTATCATGTTGACTTGTCCGCTCAAAAACGCTTCTACCAACGAAGCCCAGCTGCGAAACAGCACTGGTTTTTCTACATTGGCAATGCCGTGTTTGGCAAATAAACCTTGCGCATGCGCCACCAAAAGAGGTGTGGCATCGGTAATGGGCAGATAGCCAATTCTTAGTGGTGCATTGGGATCAGCCGCTGCGCGCTGGCCGCAAGCTTGCAGCAAAGGAAGTGCGCCGACTGATGTAAACAGAGCGGCGAGTTTAAGAAATTCGCGGCGGGAGGTCATGGTAAATCCTTATGATAGTGATGTTTAAAATGTGTTTCAGGTAGCCTTATATCACAAACTCTACCGTGTCTACTTGATGCTTATGACTGTGTGCATTGCGTAAGGTTTGTAAGATTTCTACGCGTTCGTTGTTCATTTCTAACAAGGCATCGTGGCGTGGATAAGGTTGATTTAACATCCATTCGCCAATTTGGTGGCCAGGACGATTACCAATTAAAATAGCGCGGTCGGACACAATCAGCGCTTCGTCGATATCGTGAGTAACCATGATGGCAGAGGCTTTGTGTCGGCTGATTAATTCACGCAATAGATTTTGCATTTCGGTGCGCGTAACTGGGTCTAATGCGGAAAAAGGCTCGTCGAGTAACCAGATTTCAGGATTGCGCGCCAAGATACGCGCCAGAGATACGCGTTGCGCCATGCCGCCAGAAAGCGCTGCTGGAAACAAATGAGCTGCATGGCTCAGACCCACTTCTTCAATGGCTTGGGTGACGCGTTGTTTACGCTGCTCGCGGCTAAGGTTGGGTTGGCTGTCAAAGTTTAAACCAAATGCCACGTTGTCTTGAACATTCAACCAAGGTAATAGTGAGGCTTGTTGAAACACAAAGCCTAAGCGTGGATGAGGCTTGGTAATAGGCTTATTAAACAGCAACACTTCACCTTTTAAAGGCTTATTTAAACCAGCCAATACGCGCAGCAACGAAGATTTTCCCACGCCGCTGGGCCCCATTAAACCGATCAGCTCGCCTTCTTTAACTTCGAGCGAGAAATTGTGTAATACCGTGGTAATGCCGCCAGCACTCGGATAACCAAGGGTAATATTGCGGGCAGAGAGCAAAGACATGTTGAAATCCTAGTAAGTCGACCATCATGCAATATAAAAGAACTGAATGTTTTTGGGAAAGAATATAAATCGCTATGCTTAGGCTTTTCAGTTATAACGGCACAGCAATATGCGTATTGATTATTGTGCTGCACTTGGATATTGGCTATATTTTTATTAAACACATAATTGCGCGTGATATTATATGGGCTACCTAAATATATGAATAAATACCGATACCTAATTAAATTTGGGCGTGGGTAAGAAGCTACCTGAAGAAAGTTATTTAATGACACCGTCTATCCAACACGCTTTGCAACAACTTAATCAAGTGATTTTAGGAAAAGAAACTGTTTTACAACAGTTATTTGCTTGTATTCTTGCTGGCGGTCATGTGTTGCTTGAAGATGTGCCTGGTGTAGGTAAAACCACGCTGGCTCAGGGTTTGGCGGTTGTACTAGGCTTGGATTATCAGCGGGTACAGTTTACCAATGATATGTTGCCCTCAGATTTGCTGGGCGTGAATGTGTTTCGTCCGAATGAGGGCAAGTTTGAATTTCATGCGGGGCCAGTATTTCATTCTTTTTTGCTGGCAGATGAAATCAACCGTGCGTCGCCAAAATTACAATCAGCGCTCTTAGAGGCAATGGAAGAGCGCCAAGTTTCGGTTGATGGCAAAACCTATATGCTGCCCAAACCATTTGTGGTGGTCGCGACACAAAATCCAGTGGAGCAACTGGGTACGTTTCCGCTGCCAGAGTCACAACTTGATCGGTTTATGATGCGATTGAGCATGGGCTATCCACAGGCCGATGCTGAAAAGCAATTGTACTTTCAAGGCGATAAACGCCAAGTACTGCCATCATTGCAGGCTGTATGTGATGCAAAAAGTCTTATGCAATGGCAACAGCAGGCGGCACAAGTGAAATTTACTCAAGCTGCTGCGGATTATGTGTTTCGCTTGGTGCAGGCAACGCGGCAACCAGGGCGCTTTGTGTTGGGATTGAGCCCGCGTGCTGGGTTGGCGGTGGTGAGTG
The DNA here is from genome assembly GCA_964563885.1 of uncultured Neisseria sp. GTDB lineage: Bacteria > Pseudomonadota > Gammaproteobacteria > Burkholderiales > Neisseriaceae > CAZLYX01. The sequence continues at coordinate 18,982 of CAZLYX010000025.1, forward strand.
CAGCTAAAGCGTGGGCATTGATGCAAGGCAGAGAACATGTGTTGCCAGATGACATTAAAGCAGTGTGGGTGGCTGTGGCTAACCACCGTTTACAACCCGTTGTGCAAGGTCAGAATAGTGCGCAAGTATTAGTTGATTTATTGAATCATGTTTCAGTTTCGTAAACACTTAAAGCCGATTATCGGCGCGCGTTCACCCCATTTGCGCAACCTTGATTTGCGCCCAACCCGTTTGGGCATAGGTTTATTGGTTACGGTGGTGCTGTTGTGGCTGGTGGGTTTGAATTATCAGGTCAACCTAGCCTATGCGGCAGCCTTTTGGCTGTTGGGTTTTGGCATGGTGTCAATGTTGATGAATGTGCGCCAATTATTGGGCATGGAGATTGATGTCTGTATGCAGAGCGAAGTGTTTGCTGGAGGCGAGGCGGTGTTGACATTAAGTGCACCCGATCAGCGCCGAGAACGGTGGCTGTGGGCATGCAATGAAGATCATTATTTAGCTAAGCCAAACGATACCGATCTGTGGCACACATGGGAAGTGCGTTCAGGTAGCCTTAACGAGTTTGTGTGGCGCGTGCCATCGCTGATGCGCGGTTATCTACGAGTGCCGCCATTGCGCACGGCCAGTATTGCCCCGTTTGGAATGTGCATGGTGCAATGTGTGTGGCATTGGCCGAGCGATGCGGTGGTGTTTCCCGCGCCTATGGCTCACGACACACCCAATTCTGCACATCCTAATCATGATGCTGATCGCCGCCGTCCGAGTTTAGAGGGCGGCGATGAGTTGGCTTACTTAAAAGCACATCAAGAAGGTGCTTCACTGCAACATGTGGCATGGAAAACCTTTGCTAAAACGGGCGAGCTGCTCGATAAGCGTTTTGAAACCCAGCAAGCGGCTTTGCATTCTACTTTGATTTCTTACCGAGATTACCCAACTGGCACGCCAACAGAGCGTTTGGCCAGTTTATTGTGTTACCGCATCTTAGAAGCAGAGCGCCAAAAAAAACCTTATGTTTTAGAGTTGCCACAGCGCGATATTAAGCCACAAAATGGTCAGCGTGAGATAGCGTTAACCGCTTTGGGTTTGTGGTAGATAGGCTACCTGAAAGCGTTATTAAGCTTTTGTTTACCATCAAGATTAATCAAATAAATCTATTGTAAATGGTGTTGATTGTGTTTCAGGTAGCCTATTGTTCGCTAAATACTACTAAAAATATCTCCTAAATTGATTGTGCAATGATCATCCAAACCCCTCCTTTTTTACGTGAACAACCTCGGCGTAGTGCTCAAGTCGCAGTGATGTTTGCGTTGCTGTGGACATCGTTGCCATTGGTGACCATATTGCCGTTGGTGGTGATGGCGTTGTTTTTTGGTTTATGGTTGTTGCGTGTTGGCTTGTTACAATTAAATGTAGGCAAAGTGCCCAGAGCAGCTTTGGTGTTGATGTTGATTATGGCGGGTGGTTTGGTGTTGCAGCAGCTGGGCACAGTGGTGGGTCGAGATGGAGGCATTGCTTTTCTGATGTTGTTGGTGTGTTTGAAATCATTTGAATGCAATACCCGCCGTGATTGGCAAGTATTATTATTATCAATGCTGTTTTTGATGGGTTCAAGTGTGTTGTTTAGCCAAAATCTTTCTATCGGTATTTGGCTGTTGGGTAGCTTAATCAGTGTGAGTATTTGCTTTGCGATGTTGTGTGGTTTGTCGGCAGCGAAAGCAATGCGGCACAGTGGACAAGCGTTGCTGCTCACATTGCCTTTAATGGCGGTTTTGTTTGTGGGTGTGCCTCGTTTAAATGAACCGTTGTGGCGCATTCCACAAGCAGTGCATGGTGAAGGTGAGGCACAAACTGGTTTATCAGACACCATGGAACCAGGCAGCATCAGCAATTTGGTACAAAGTAATGTGTGGGTCGCCAATGTTGTGTTCAGCAATGGCGAGAGGCCGCAATCGCGTAATTTATATTGGCGCGCGATGGTGATGGTTGATTTTGATGGCCGCCGTTGGCGTGCGGTTGCGCCTGATGCTGTTGATGATGCTAAGCCTGCTAATGGTGGCAGCACTTTAGAATATCAAATGATTGTCAGCGATCAAAAAGGCTTGCTGCCAGCGTTGGATTATCCAGTGGGTCAGCTATCTGAAGCTTTAGATACACGGCTTGGCAATGTGATTTATGCACGCAGAAGCCGTGAAGGCTTGCGCAGGCTTACTCTGCAAGCCAGTGTGCGCGATACTTTGCCACATCAGCTTAATGTCGGCGAGCGTCAGTTTTATACTCGTTTGCCTGCAGGCAATCCGCAAACACGAATATTGGCACAAAGTCTGTTTAAGCAATCAAACAATACACGCCAGTTTGTTGATCAGGTGCTGTATCAATACCGCCAAGGTGGATTTGTTTATACTTTGCAGCCGCCGCAGTTGCGCAAAACACACGTTATTGATGAATTTATGTTTACGTCAAAACAAGGCTTTTGCGAACACTATGCGCAAAGTTTTGTGGTGATGATGCGCGCAGCAGGTATTCCAGCGCGAGTGGTGACGGGTTACTTGGGTGGTGAATACCATGAGCAAGGCGATTTTTGGCAATTGCGCAGTAAAGATGCGCACGCTTGGGCAGAAGTTTGGCTACCTGAAGAAGAAGCTTGGTTGCGCGTAGACCCAACGGCTTCGGTATCGAATATTCGTGTTGAGCAAGGTTTGAATTCTGCTTTATCTGAAGCAGATCGTAACTTAGTCAATATGCAGCGACAAGGTTGGTTGGGTAAGGCTGCCAATAGCAGCCAGTTTTACTGGCAACAATGGGTGGTGAATTATGACCATAGTCGCCAAAATAATTTATTTGAGCGTTTAGGTTTGGGTGGTTTTAACTTAAAAAGTGCGTTGCTGGTGTTCGGACTTGGCTTGATTCTGGCATTATTGCCCATGTTGCGCTGGTGGCGGCGTGGTCGGTGGAGTGAGCAAGACCCGCTCAGTGAGGGATTTATGTTGTTGAAAGCAGCGCTTTTGGGCGAAGAAGATGACCACCTTCCTGGCATCAGCGCACGTGAATTACAACAGATCATGCGTGATAATGGTGTGGAGGATAAGCAAGTGGAAGCATTGTTAAATCAATATGAGCAATGGTTGTATGCAGAAGGCAAACCGAGTGCAGCACAACAACGTGCTTGGTTGAAACAGGTGAAAAAAGCAGCAAAACCTTATTGGCAGCGCTAAACACTCTTGAGGCTACCTGAACACTTTTCAGGTAGCCTCAAGAGTGTTTTATAAGAGTATCGAATTGAGTTGAAAATAGGCTAAATGGTTAAGGAATCTAGGTTGATTTACGTAAGCGGGTTTACCTCAAGCCAAAATCAGGCATAATAATGCATCGACTAGATCGCCGTTGTTGTTATCAATAACACGCTTAAGAGCGCAGGTGAAACGCAATATCCGCAACAACCGATAAATGGATTAAAAAAGGAGTATTTCTATGGCAGTGAATCTGCGCGAAAAGAAAGAGAATGAATTGTTGTCGATTGACGGCACCCAAGTCTTTATCGGCCAAGCGGGTGTGAAAAAAGCCCATCATGACGATTTAACATTAATCGTATTAAAACCTAATAGTAATATAGGCGCAGTATTTACCCAAAACCGTTTTTGTGCCGCTCCCGTCCACATTGCTAAACAGCATTTAACCAATGAAAACGGTATTCGTGCTTTGGTAATCAATACAGGTAATGCCAATGCCGGCAGCGGCGAACAAGGTCGTGTCGACGCGTTGGCAGTGTGTCGAGCTGTGGCTGAACAGCTTGATTGTGCCGTAGAGCAAGTATTGCCATTTTCTACTGGCGTGATTTTAGAGCCGCTGCCTGTGCAAAAAATTATTAGTGCATTGCCTAGCGTCCATCCAGCGCATTGGAACGATGCTGCACGTGCCATCATGACCACCGATACTGTGCCTAAAGCAGGTAGCCGTGAAGGTAAAATTGGCGAAAACCATCAGGTACGCGCCACTGGCATTGCCAAAGGTGCTGGCATGATTCACCCCAATATGGCCACCATGCTTGCCTTTATTGCCACCGATGCTAAGGTGTCGCAACCTATTCTGCAAATGCTTACCCAAGAAGTAGCTGATATGTCGTTCAACTCTATTACAGTTGATGGCGACACCAGTACCAATGACAGTTTTGTGATTGTGGCCACGGGTAAAAATGAGCAGAGTGAAATAGACAATATTGCTGATCCGCGTTACGAGCAATTGAAAGAACTGATCTGTAATTTAGCATTGGAATTAGCGCAGGCAATTATTCGTGATGGCGAAGGTGCGACGAAATTCATTACTGTGCATGTTAAAAATGCCAGTAGTCGCGAAGATGCACGTAAAGTGGCCTATGCCATTGCCCATTCGCCGTTGGTGAAAACCGCATTTTATGCCAGCGATCCTAATCTTGGGCGTTTATTATGTGCTATTGGTTATGCTGGTGTAGAAAGTTTAGATCCAGATGAAGTGCATATGTATTTGGGCGATGTCTTGGTGGTGGAAAAAGGTGGTCGCGCAGCAAGTTACACTGAAGAAGAAGGCCAACGCGTGATGAATGAAGCGGAAATCACAGTAACCGTAGATTTACAAAGCGGTCGTGAAGAAGCTAAAGTTTATACGTGTGACTTTTCCAAAGAATATGTGACGATTAATGCAGATTATCGCAGTTGATAAGCTGTAAATACTAATAGCGTCAAAAATACATAAAGGCTACCTGAACATATGTTTCAGGTAGCCTTTATGTATGTGCTTAGTAAATAAGATTTTATATTTTATTTAACCTTGCATGGGCGCACAAGTGCGAATGCATTCGCTTATTAATTCTGGGCCACGATAAATCATACCACTGTATACCTGCACTGCCGTTGCGCCTAAGTTGAGTTTAAATGCTGCATCTTCTCCACTGAGAATGCCGCCAACACCAATCACGGGAACTTTGCCCTTCAAATCGGACACCAGCCAATGCAACACTTGATTGCTGGCAATGCGCACGGGTTCCCCACTCAAGCCACCTTGCTCGGCAGCAAGAGGGTGACCGTTAAGCGAAGTTTTATCGATTGTCGTATTGGTAGCAATGATGCCGTCCATTTCAGTGCTACACACTACATGGGCAATATTGGCCACTTGAGCTTCGTCTAAATCAGGCGCAATTTTTACTGCCAGTGGCACATAACGACCATGGGTCGCCTGTAATTGGGCTTGCTTGTTTTTGAGCGCTGTTAACAATGCTGTTAATCCATCACCGCCTTGCAAAGCGCGTAGATTTTGAGTATTGGGTGAAGAAATATTAACGGTGATATAGCTTGCGTGTGGATAGGCTTTTTCTAAACAAATCAAATAATCGTCGACCGCATTTTCAATTGGCGTGGTGGCATTTTTGCCGATGTTAATACCGAGAATGCCGCTATAATTGCTTTTGCGTACATTGGCAATCAGATTATCAATACCCTTATTGTTAAAGCCCATACGATTAATGATGGCTTGATACTCAGGCACTCGGAATAGGCGCGGTAATGGATTGCCTTCTTGTGGAAGCGGGGTAACAGTACCAATTTCGATGAAGCCAAATCCTAAGGCGGCTAAGGCATCTATGTATTCACCATTTTTATCTAAGCCGGCTGCTAAACCAACAGGATTAGGTAAATACATGCCCATTAGTTCGGTAGACTGACCTTCTACATGTGATTTTTTCAACAAGCCTAAGTGATGCGCGTGTTTGATCAGACTCAGCGTGTAGTGGTGGGCACGTTCGGCATCAAGCTTGAAAATAAGAGGTTGAAGCAGGTTGTACATGATACGCCCTGAAAGTAAGTAAGGTAATAATTTGGATTCTACATTAATAAAGTCTATCTGAAAAAGATTTCAGGCAGCTTTTGTCTAATATGCTTTTATAGTGTTGTTACCATGTCTTATCACCTAAATTTTGCAAGCCTTGTTGCACTTCTGCACCTAAGCGACGACCAATCAGTTTGCTAAATTTGTCTTCTGGTGTGTAGTCCACAATATCTGGTGCTTTAATCACGTCGCGTGCCACGCTATAAATATTGCCAAAATCGTCAATTAAACCAATTTTTTTGGCATCATTGCCTGTGTAAACGCGACCACTGAAAATATCTGGATTTTCTTGTTCTTTTAAACGATCGCCACGTCCAGTTTTAACTGCTTTGATAAACTCAGCATGGATGTCGCCTAGCATTTTGTCCCAAATAGCTTGTTGTTCTGGTGTTTCTGGGGTGAATGGATCGCCCATGCCTTTGTTGCTGCCGGCAGTTTTTAAACGGCGTTTGATGCCCAATTTATCCATCAGGCCGGTGAAATCAAAACCACCACCAATCACACCAATACTGCCAACTATGCTGGAAGGGTCTGCATAAATTTTATCAGCAGCTGAAGCAATGTAATAGCAGCCTGAAGCACACATATCTTCTGCAACAACATACAACGGAATGTTTTTATGCTGTGCTTTGAGGCGGCGAATTTCTTCAAAGGCAATGTTGGATACTACGGGTGAACCGCCAGGGCTATTGGCGCGAATGATGATGCCTTTTACATTGCTGTTGCTGTAAGCAGCTTCTAGGCTGTCGCGCAACATAGAAACTTGATCATTGTAGCCACCACCGATTTCGCCGGAAAGATTAATCACTGCTGTGTGTGTGCCAGATACTTTGCCTAATTTGTCGCCGCCACCGCGCATATTGACAATAAAAGATAAAAATACCAATAGCCAAATGCCACGCCAAACCATTTTCCAGATACGGGCGCGTCGGTTTTCTTTAGAGGTTTCAAGCAAGGCTTCACGCAAAATATTACGCTCCCAGCTTTCGCTGGTTGGCGTTGCGGCGGGAGTGGCTTTGGTGTCGTTGTTGCGAATGATGCGATATTTCATGATGGTTTCCGTATATACAACTGGAGTTTATTGTAAGCGCTTTAAGGCTACCTGAAAAGCAAAGTTATTTCAGGTAGCCTTTGAGGGTGAATACAGTTTATGCGGTTGAGGATAATGTTTGTAAATATGTAGGCAGCGCAGCGAGCGTGTTTAGCAAAGTTAAGTGTGGCGCACTTTGTAGTTTTTCGGCGCTGTGAGCGCCGGTGTTCAGGGCGATGGCAGCGGCACCTGCGTTGGCTGCCATCAATAAATCGTGAGTGGTATCACCAAGAACTAAACTTTGATTAGGGTAAACACCAAGCTCGTTACAAATTTGAAAAATCATATCTGGCGAAGGTTTGGAAACACATTCACTGGCACAACGGGTAGTGAGCCAAAAGTGAGTAGTGTTGGTTTGTGCTATGGCTAAATCTAATTCGGTCCTACCTTTGCCTGTTGCCACTGCCAGCCAATAGCCTTGTTGTTGCAATGTTTCTAAGCAGGGTATGACTTCATCAAATAAATGCATGACGTGGTGGTTTGGGTTGAGAAAATAATCAGAATATGAGCGTGCAACGGCGATACACGTTGCTTCACTTAATGATGGTTGTAGTGAGGCGATTAAGCCGGTGAGATTGTAGCCAATCAATTGGCGAATGGCGTGAGCTTCAGGTATGGGCAATTGGTGTTGTTGAAACGCGTATTGCAAGGCTTTAACAATAGGACCAATGGTATCGGCAAGCGTGCCATCCCAATCAAAAATAAGCAGTTTAAACGGTTTCATCTTAATTATTTTCTCTAGCTGATGGGTGTCGTCTTAGTAAGTGTTAAATCTGCGAATAACTAAATTTAATAAGCCGTATTGGTAGGATTAATCATCATTACCAGTGTTTTTTTGGGCTTGGTCACCAGGGTAAACATAGCGTGTTTCTCCAGTGTGATTAATTTTCAGGTAGCCTGAATCACCAGTAATCAGATTGCCAGTTACATAACCTTCTTCGCAACTACTGACTGGCATATTGTAGCCTAAAGAGTGAATCAGAAACGTTGCCAGTTGCTGGTGAAAAGGATGCTCACACGCATTGAATATTTTGCGAGCTTCTGCCTGCAAAGTAGTATTTGGCGTGTAAATCATCAGTGGAACGGTGTAACTGTCTGGATCACGCGTACCTTGATTGGCCACTTGGTCGTTGACTGTTTGACCATGGTCAGAGGTGTAAATCAGCATCCAGTCATTCTTGCCTAGTTTTTGTAGCTGATCGAATAAGCTTTTGATGATTTGATCGGTTTTAAACATAGTGTTGTCGTATTGATCTAGTTGAGAGCGGCCAAAAACATGCTCACTGCTTTTCAATAATTGCCCATAAGGCGTATGTGAACCACGCTGGTGCAATATTACAAAGTTTTTACCTTGTTTTAAATCGATATGCTCAAAAGATGTGAGTAAAAGATCATCGGGCATTGATTCATTTCGTGAATAACCTTGAGTGGTTGGAAAGGTTTGTTTGTCGATCCATTTGCTGCCAATCAGATTCATAATGGCCATTTCGTTCTCGGCCTGTGCAGAGTGAAAATAAGTTTGGTAGCCTTGCTCTTTGGCTAAGCGAAATAAGTTGGTGTTGCCGCTGTTGATGTGTTGTAAACCATTGGGGTAGGGAACAGCGTTAAAGAAGGTGGGCAATGAAACCGCGGTCATGAAGCCGGCTGAATAGCTAGACCGAACAATAGGCTGAAAATCCGAATCAACAAACTCATCCAAAAAAGGGGTTGTTTTGCGTGGATAGCCAAAATGGCTCACGTGCATTGAGCTGGCGCTTTCGCCTAAAAGGAAAATAATATTATTAATGACTGGTTCGGCTATTTTTTCAGGTTTTGGATGGCTGTAATCGGGAATATTGCTAAGTGAAAAAAGTTGATAAGGAATAACGTGGCCGACAAAATA
>CAZLYX010000026.1:0-27011 GCA_964563885.1 uncultured Neisseria sp.
GAGTTTCCAGCCAACGCCGCTTATACCATCAGTACCAATGTCTATATTAAAAATGGCGTTAAATATCTACGTGGCAACGGTACCTCATTAACAGCCCAAAACATGGCGCCGCTCACCAACGTTTTTCGTCTAGTGCGCGGCGCGTCTAACCTTGAAATCACAGGATTCATCGTTGATCTAAACCATTTGCCGAAAGTAGATGCCATCGTCGCTTCCAACCCACAAAATCTAAACATTCACCATATGCGTTTTGTGAACGTCGCTTCACGTGCAATCAACATTTACTCCAATGCCGGCGTAATCGACAATATAAATATTAAACACAATATAATACAAGCTGTTGCAGGCAATAGCGACAATAAGGGGGTTGCCTACGGCATAGCTGTGAGCAATGGCATGGACACTCCCCCTCAATACAAAGGCACACACAATCCCATTTGGCTGCAATATGTTCAAGAAGGTACTGTTGCCAAAAATCCCTACCCAGTCAGCGGCATAAACATCAGTTACAACCAAATTGATGGTGGTTATTATGCAATTTCATTATTCGGTGTCACCAATAGCAACATCAGCCACAACCTTGCTACCAACAATGTGCGCAATATTTCAATGCAAAGTAATTCAAGCGGCAACGCCATTACCCACAACTATTTAAACAACAGCACTTCCAGCAGCGTTCACATTGCATATAACTCAAACAATAACATTGTTCAAAACAATACCATTGTGAGTGAACGAGCTCGTGGTCAAGGCTTATTACAAGCCTACCAAAGCAGCAACAATAATATTTTCAGTCATAATAGTATTGAAATACTCAGTAAAAACGGACCAAGCTGGGTGTTATATGCCGCCACCGGCTCCAGTAACAATACTTTTAAAGACAACTTAATTGACAGCCCGATGAGCCGTAGCTTAATTGGTATTGAAGCCATTTGGGACAGCAACTCAGCCAAAGGAGAAAGCAGCTCTTATATGCAAGCTGCGCTCAACGATGCCTTCGCCTCCTCAGGCACCATTACCTATAACGGCGGCAATGGCCCATTAAACAACACCCGCATCGAGGGCAATATCTTTCTGCCAAAGAGCCCTTCACGCCCACTTTTATATGTTGGCGCAGGCCGCTCCAGTGGTCATAGTGGTAAAGAAAACATCATTGCCAATGTGACCAACTTATCTTTTAGCGGCAACACCATATTCGGCAACCAATACAGCGAGCTCGAGCGCATACGAGAAAATGGTGCTGCTGTTCGCCGTTTAAAAACCAATCATAATGCCACTTCCACCCAGCTTGCCGGCAGCCGCAACGCCAATAACAACATCCTCATTGCAGGCATTATTGGCTCTGCCCCAGCTAAGCATTCAAACAAACACAAACAATGGTTGTACAGCATCATTCCATACACATTAGACAACAACCTCCACAACCTACATCTTATCGGCAGTAGTGCCATTAATGGTACGGGCAATAACGCCGATAATATTTTAATGGGTAATGCTTATGATAACGTTCTAGATGGCGCAGCTGGCAACGACATTATTATCGGCGGCTATGGCAGCAACACTTTAACCGGCGGCGCTGGTGCCGACATCTTCGTGTTTGATGCTCCGGCCAATGGCCAAGTCGACCGCATTACTGATTTTAATCTTACTGAAGATAAAATTAGTTTATCGAAGATTGTTTTTGGTGAATTGCTTGGCAATTGGTTTGCCGCCACCCCAGCCGTTGTTAACGCCAATACCCGCATTTTCCAAGATGGTAACCGCTTATATTATGATGCCGACGGTGCGGCTCAATATTTCAAAGCCACCCCCTTTGTCGAGCTGCAATCTGCCATTCCACTGAATTTAAGCCATTTCAATTTCAGTGATTGATAACACTTATCGCGCTTTACCAGCAAAGCATAAAAGGCTACCTGAAAACGTTTCAGGTAGCCTTTTATTTATTTCTATATTTGTTCAGCATTTTAATGGCAAAAGCTTGGCAAAAAACATACAGTTTATCTAGCGAATGCACCGCTTATCTAGTGAATAGTTAGCTTATGCTGTTTAAATCACTGATAATCTCGTAAAATAAATACTTCAAAACAGGGGAAACAGCATGTTAAACGAAGTGTTACTTACAATTCTAACCATATTCATTAGCGGCTTATTAGGAATATGGTTGCCGGGCTTTATATTAGGTCGTAATCCAAACCAAAAAAACATCCGCCTTATTTCTGGATTTGTAATTTTTGTTTTAATTTTAATCATTGGTCGCAGTCTGCTAAACCCTGATCCACAAAAACAAGCAGAAAAAATACTGGTTAAAACGCCTGTTTTCCAAACCCTTAAAGAAAAAAATTCGAGCGCTTATCAATCCCTACTCAGTAATGTGACTACCAGCGCCCAAAACGGCGCTAGAACTGACGATCTTATTTTAGACGCACAAGCTAAAATGATGCCTGTATTCAAAAAATACTTAGTCAACTCATCAGATAAACATCTACGCGCTTTCTTAACTCAGCAAACAGCAGTACTTAAAACCATCCGCAGCCAAAACAATGGTGGCAATCAGTGCTATTACAATCTGTTTCCAAGACCAGAAAACATCATTCGTGCTGGTGAGAATCCAGATAAAGCTCAAGTAAACGCCATGCTCCGCATCATGAACGACGTGCTTACCAGCAGCCATGATAAAGAAGTAACTCCACCTCTTTCACCCTCTTTTGCTGAGCCCGCATTGTTGAAAGTATCAGTAAAAAATGAAACTCAATATGGTAAAGACATTTTACTTCTCGATTATCCCACTGCTGTAAGCAATGATGACGAGCGCAGCAAAATTTGTGACATGACACTAAATATGTATGAAAGCTTATTGGAAGATCCTAGCCCAGAAGCCTCGATGGCACTACGCATAAAAGCATCACAATAATATATTTATTGATCAAAAGGCTACCTGATTATTTTCAGGTAGCCTTTTTTTAAATACATGCTTTATATCAAGTAGCTAATATATAGATTAACGACAGTAGATTTAGTGATTTGTAATAATAAATCATGCGCGCCAAACTCACACCATTATTATGCTTGATTTTCTTTCCAGCAAGCTTTCATCAAAAATCTCATACCTTATCTAAATAGTGTGCATAAATAATACCCGTACGGCACGGGCATTATTCAAACAACCTAATCTGATGAATTTACCACACCAGCAAAGCATGACTGCGCTTACCACGACGCACAATCGTATATTTGCCAAAGCGCTTATCTGCATCAGTTAGTACATGTTCAGCTTCATTAATTTTAGTACCATTCACCACTGCCGCACTTTGCGACACAAATCCTCGCGCTTCATTATTGGATTTGGCTAACTCGCTTTGCACCAAAGCCTGCACAATGCTAAGGCTACCTGAAACGGTATAAACAGGTAAACCATCCAAAGCCAACTGCTCAAAGTCAGTTTCAGTTAAGTGACTTTGGTCTTCAGCAAACAAACTAGAAGAAATCCGTTGCGCTGCTTCCAAGGCTTCTACACCATGAATGAGTGTGGTCATTTCTTCCGCTAAAATTCGCTGCGCTTCAGGTTTTGTTCCGCTATTTTTATCAGCCAATTCAATGGCATCAATATCTGCCACACTTAAAAAGGTGAAGAATTTCAGAAACTTGTATACATCCGCATCGGCTACTTTCAACCAAAACTGATAAAACTGATATGGCGAAGTTTTTTGAGCATCCAGCCACACCGCGCCGCCTTCAGTTTTACCAAATTTAGTGCCATCAGATTTTGTCACCAGCGGCAATGTTAAGCCATAAGCGGTGGCCTTATTGAGCCGACGACACATATCAATTCCGCCAGTGATGTTGCCCCATTGATCAGAACCGCCAATTTGTAGCACTACTCCATGCAATTTATTCAATTGAGCAAAATCATAGCCTTGCAATAATGCATAGGCAAATTCGGTAAATGAAATACCCACATCATCACGCTCAAGCCGTTGTTTTACCGATTCTTTGTTGAGCATGGCATTCACTGAAAAATGTTTGCCAATATCTCGCAAAAAATCTAAACAGCCCATGCCGCCAAACCAATCGTAGTTGTTGGCCATCGCCGCGGCATTATCACCTTCAAAACTTAAAAATGGTGTTAATTGATTACGAATTTTTTCAACCCAGCTTTGCACTGTCTCAGCAGTATTTAAGCTGCGCTCTACAGATTTAAAGCTCGGGTCACCAATCATACCTGTTGCACCGCCTACCAATGCAACGGGTTTGTGTCCTGCTAGTTGAAAACGACGCAACGCTAACACTGGCAATAAATGACCAATATGCAAACTATCGGCTGTTGGATCAAAGCCGCAATATAGCGCAATTTTTTGATCATTTAACAAAGCGTCTAATGCTACCGCATCAGTAGTTTGCGCAATCAAGCCACGGGCTTGTAAATCTTGAATCATGGACGTCATATTATTCTCTATGGCTCGAAATTTGACCAAACTAAATTAGATTAATTTGGCCAACAATTTTAACATATTTTCAGGTAGCCTTTATGCTACACAAAGACCGTAAACCACTATAACTTCCTAAGCCACTGGCTTATCGCATTTCTGTACCAATTTTTCTGTGCGTTGGTTGGTGTCTAGACGTGCCGAAAAACTACCTGGCTGAGCCATATCCCACATCTTATTATAAATACCCGAATCGGAATTGCTTCTTAATAAAGCACAGTGCTCGATAAAGAAATAATGTTCAGACAGTAATTTAATCCGACTATCGTCAACTCTTCGCGCGATATGATAAGGTCGTAGCTCATGTGGATGGTCAACACCTACAGCACCCACAATCCCAGCCAATGATTTGAGCGTGTTAGCATGAAAGCTTTTCACCCGCTCAGCTTTATCAGGTACCACCAATGCTTTTTGGCGTAAAGGGTCTTGGGTTGTTACACCAGTTGGGCATCTATTGGTATGACAAATACGCGCCTGAATACAGCCTACTGCAAACATAAAACCGCGCGCTGCATTACACCAATCAGCACCGATGGCGAGCATACGGGCAATATCAAATGCAGTCACTAATTTACCGCTGACGCCAACCTTAATTTTATCGCGAATACCTGCACCTACCAAAGCATTGTGTACTAGCAGAAACCCATCATGCAATGGAATGCCCACGTGGTCCATAAATTCAACCGGTGCCGCACCAGTACCACCCTCAGCGCCATCTACAACGATAAAGTCTGGATAATCATCTGCTTCAATCATAGCTTTAACAATCGCCATAAATTCCCATGGCTGGCCAATGCACAGCTTAAAACCTACTGGCTTACCACCAGAAAGCTCACGCAATTGCTGCCAAAACTGCACTAATTCTCGAGGCGTGCTAAATGTACTATGATTTGCTGGTGAAATACAGTCTATGCCCATCGGGATATCACGAGTTTGGGCAATTTCAATGCTGATTTTAGAGGCAGGCAGTACACCACCTTTACCTGGCTTAGCACCCTGTGAAATCTTAATTTCAATCATTTTCACTTGTTCAAGTGCTGCACGCTCTTTGAATTTTTCGGGGCTAAAAGTACCATCATGATTACGACAACCAAAATAGCCCGTGCCTATCTCCCAAATAAGATCACCGCCATGCTTGGTATGATAAGGGCTAATACTGCCCTCACCAGTATCATGAGCAAAGCCGCCCATTTTGGCACCTTTATTTAAAGCTTCAATCGCAGCAGCAGATAAACTGCCAAAACTCATGGCTGAAATATTATAAATAGATAAATCATAAGGCTGACTACATTGCTCGTTGCCTATGCGTACACGAAAATCAGGGTTATCAACATGGCCACTGTGATTTGAATGCAAAAACCATTCACTTGCCTCGGCGTTCATGTTGTTGAGTGAACCAAAAGCATTGGTATCACTAATATTTTTGGCACGCTGATATACTAATGCGCGCTGTTGACGTGAAAATGGCGCTTTTTCTTTATCACTTTCCAGAAAGTATTGACGAATTTCAGGACGAATAGCTTCTAGCAAAAAACGAATATGTCCACCAATAGGATAGTTTCGCAGAATAGAATGATTAAGCTGGCGCAAATCATAAATACCGAGTGCTGTAAACACGGCGCCAATCAATATTAGCCAAATATTCCACCACAATAATCCCACCACCAGCATTAAGACAAATACAACTAATAAGCCATAACGTGGCATAGTCGTGTAGATGGAGTTATTGACAATGCTGCTTATTACGTTGTCAGATGCTTTTTGTTTTGTCATAACACGCTCCTAATTAAACGCTGATAAATAAGAAAAATCACGCAGCAGCCGCCACGTGATTAGTCAAACGCAGCCTGTACTGGTGGGTTTAAACATTGAACAAGAAATTAATCACATCACCATCTTGTACAACATATTCCTTGCCTTCTGCACGCATTTTACCTGCTTCTTTAGCCTTGGCTTCGCCACCTAAATTAATAAACTCTTCAAAGGCAATCACTTGAGCACGAATAAAACCACGCTCAAAGTCAGTATGAATCACACCTGCTGCCTGTGGCGCGGTATCACCTTTTCGAATAGTCCACGCGCGCACTTCTTTCACGCCAGCAGTGAAATAAGTTTGCAAACCAAGTAAATTGTAGCCAGTGCGGATAAGTCGGTTTAGCCCTGCTTCTCCTAAACCCATTTCTGCTAAAAACTCAACTTTGTCGGCATCATCTAAGTCGGCAATTTCTGCTTCCATTGCCGCACACAAAGCCACTACAGGCGCATTTTCTTTTGCTGCCAATTCGAGTAACTTATCCAAATGTGGATTATTTTCAAAACCATCTTCGGCAACGTTGCCCACATACATAGCAGGCTTAACGGTAAGCAAACATAGCGGCTTAATAGCTTCTAATTCCTCTGCATCCAAGCCAAACGAGCGTGCAGGTAAACCTTGGTCAAGATGTGCCAATAGTTTTTCTAAAATAGCCACCAGCTTTAGGGCATCTTTATCGCCACTTTTGGCTTTTTTACCGTCGCGAATAATCGATTTTTCAACAGTGGCCATATCAGCCAAAGCAAGCTCGGTATTGATGGTTTCAATATCTGAAATCGGATCAACCTTACCCGCAACGTGAATTACATTAGGGTCATCAAAACAGCGCACCACGTTCACAATAGCGTCGGTTTCACGGATATTGGCTAAAAACTGATTGCCCAAACCCTCACCTTTACTGGCACCCGCCACTAATCCTGCAATATCGACAAACTCAACAATGGCCGGCTGCATTTTTTGTGGATTCACAATTTTAGCCAAAGCATCCATGCGCGGATCGGGTACTTCCACAATGCCAACGTTGGGCTCAATAGTGCAAAACGGATAGTTGGCCGCTTCGATACCGGCTTTGGTTAAGGCGTTAAACAAAGTGGATTTACCTACGTTGGGCAAGCCAACGATGCCGCATTTTAAGCTCATATTTTTTCCTAGAAATGGCGTATTAAATTAGTCGGCAATTGTAGCACAATTTTGCATAAAAACGCTGTAAGCGTGCTTAAGGCTACCTGAAAATGGTGCAATATTATCTTTACTCTTAATCTACTTTAATATCTTTCTATAATGTACTTACAGTGCTTTTATCAGCAGCAATCATCAACTTTCATTAAAATATTGCTGCAAAGCATGTACAGGCTCGAGGTAAAATGATTAAATACTAAATTACATAAAACAACATTAATAATCCAAAAATAATCCAAAGGAACCCACCATGACTGTGATTAAACAAGAAGATTTTGTTCAGAGCATTGCCGATGGCTTTCAATTCATCAGCTATTACCATCCTAAAGACTTCATTCAAGCGCTGACTAAGGCTTGGGAAAAAGAAGAAAACCCTGCCGCAAAAGATGCAATGACACAAATTTTAGTAAATAGCCGTATGTGTGCTGAAGGCAAACGCCCCATTTGCCAAGACACTGGCATTGCAGTGGTGTTTCTAAAAGTGGGCATGGATGTGCGATGGGATTCTGAATTAAGCGTACAAGAAATGGTGGATGAAGGTGTGCGCCGTGCATATCAGCTACCTGAAAACAAACTGCGCGCATCGGTTTTGGCCGACCCTGCTGGCAAACGCATCAACACTAAAGACAACACACCAGCAGTTGTGCACATGGAAATTGTAAAAGGCAATACAGTTGAAGTGACCTGCGCAGCTAAAGGTGGCGGCTCAGAAAACAAATCAAAATTGGCCATGCTCAACCCATCTGATTCAATTGTTGATTGGGTGTTAAAAACCATTCCTACTATGGGTGCAGGCTGGTGTCCACCTGGTATTTTGGGCATTGGCATTGGCGGCACGCCAGAGAAAGCAACCTTATTGGCCAAAGAATCACTGATGAGCCACATTGATATTCAAGAGCTAAAAGAAAAAGCAGACAGCGGCGCTGAGCTAAGTACAGTTGAAGCTTTGCGCTTAGAATTATTTGAAAAAGTAAACGCATTGGGTATTGGCGCACAAGGTTTGGGCGGTTTAACTACTGTGTTAGACGTAAAAATTCTGGATTACCCAACGCACGCTGCTTCTAAACCCATCGCCATGATTCCAAACTGTGCTGCTACTCGCCACGTTGAGTTTGTGCTCGATGGCTCAGGCGCAGCCAACTTGCAACCGCCTTCTCTAGAAGACTGGCCAGATATTACCTACAATCCTGATAACGGCAAACGTGTAAACGTAGATGATTTAAGCAAAGCTGATATTGCAGAGTGGAAAATAGGCGATGTGTTGCTGCTAAATGGCACCATTTATACAGGTCGTGACGCCGCGCATAAACGCATGATTGATATGTTAAACAAAGGCGAGCAACTGCCAATTGATTTCACCAACAAAATGATTTATTACGTTGGCCCAGTTGATCCAGTGCGTGATGAAGCTGTTGGCCCCGCTGGCCCGACAACTGCTACTCGCATGGATAAATTTACACGTCAATTACTCGAAAAAACTGGCTTGCTGGGCATGATTGGTAAATCTGAGCGTGGCGAAGAAACCTGTGAAGCCATTGCTGATAACAAAGCAGTTTATCTAATGGCGGTTGGCGGCTCGGCATATTTGGTGTCTAAAGCAATTAAAGAAGCCAAAGTAGTGGCCTTTGAAGACTTGGGTATGGAAGCAATTTATGAGTTTAAAGTAACAGACATGCCCGTTACTGTGGCTGTAGACAGCAGTGGTAAATCGGTTCACGCGATTGCACCAAAACAATGGCAAGCTAAAATTGGCATTATCCCCGTTACTGCCGACTAGACTAATAATATCAACTTAAAACGTAAAATCATTAAAGGCTACCTGAAAACGTTCAGGTAGCCTTTACTTTAACCAACTCATCAACATTAGATTGATCATGCCAAAGGCTACCTGAAACCATACAAGCCTTTCAGTAAGCCAAAGCATTTTATTGGTGTTGTGCGGCAATAAGCTGCTTAATAAAACGATCGCAACGCTCTAACTGCGCCAACGATACAAATTCATCTGGCTTATGCGCTTGTGCAATATGGCCAGGGCCACAAATCACAGTATGAATACCCGCTTGCCAAAATTGCCCGCCCTCAGTGGCATAAGCCACTTTATGGCGTCCACTTTCACCAACAAGCTGTTCTACTAATTCATGTAAAAGCCGAGCTTCTGCTTCTGGCAGCGCAGGCACATTAGTGGCATGAACCAATTCAATGCGCGCTGCCGCATCCACTGCTTGCATTTGCGGCTCAAGCACTTGGCGAATGTATGCTTCAATCGGCTCTACAACATCTTGCGGCTGCATGTGCGGTAAATTACGATAGTCAAATTGAAACTCGCACAATGCTGGAATAATATTCACCGCATTGCCACCACGAATGGTGTTCACGCTTAAGCTTGAAAATGGCACATCAAATGCAGTGTCTAAATCTTGCCGCTGTTTCAATTTTGCGGCCAAATCATTGATAAACACAATCAGCCGAGCCGCGTATTCAATCGCATTCACACCTTCAGGTGTTAACGAAGAATGCGCCGCTTTGCCATGCACTTTGCAATTAAAAGCATGAATCCCTTTATGCGCCACCACCATCCTCATGCCGCTGGGCTCGCCTACAATGCAATGTTCTGGCGTTAAACCACGGCGTTGTAATTCTGCAATCATCACTGGTGCACCCAAACAGCCAACTTCTTCGTCATACGATAAGGCAATATGCAACGGCCGCTTTAGTTTAGCGGCCATCATCCGTGGTGCGGCCGTCAATACAGAGGCAATAAAGCCTTTCATATCGGCGCTGCCTCGCCCATAAAGCTTACCATCACGGATGTCTGCTTGATAAGGATCAGACTGCCAATTTTGACCATCGGTTGGCACCACATCGGTGTGCCCACTCAAAATCAAGCCGCCTTCAACACTGCCGTTGGCAGCGGGTATGGTTGCAAATAAGTTTGCTTTCGTGCCCTGCTCGTTATACGCCAGCCATGGTTTCGCGCCCATGCCATGTAAATAGTTGGCGGTGTCGTCAATTAGAGCAAGATTAGACAAGCGGCTGGTGGTATCAAAAGCAATCAAATGAGCAAGACGCTCTATCGTATTCATGCCAACTCTCCATCAATAAATGAATCAATCTGAATGCATATTCAAACAATTTTAATATTTAAGACATTTTAGCAAAGGCTACCTGAAAACTTATATTGAGTTTAAATGTTGCTTTCAGGTAGCCTTTTGCTATTCACAGAAAACAAAGCTAGATAAGCATGATAACGCAATAAAAAGGCTACCTGAAATACGTTTCAGGTAGCCTCATCTCAATACTGACTTATGGCATTACACAAACACAAGTTTATCTGCTTCTACCGTCACCTTAATCGTGGTTTCTGGCGCATAAGCACCTGCCAACAGCTTGCGTGCCAATGGATTTTCGATTTCAGATTGAATGGCACGTTTTAGCGGACGCGCACCATATACTGGGTCGAAACCCACTTCGGCAAGCATATCCAGCGCTGCATCATCAACTTGCAAGTACAAGTCTTGCGCAGCCAAACGTTGTTCCAAACCTTTAAGCTGAATTTTAGCAATGGTGCGAATATTGGCTTGATCCAAGCCATGAAACACCACCACTTCATCAATACGGTTAATCAACTCAGGGCGAAAATGGTCTTTCACATCTTCCATCACCACCGCTTTAAGCGCATCGTAATCAGCAGTGCCCATGGCCTGAATATGATAGCTGCCTATATTAGAAGTCATCACCACCACGGTATTTTTAAAATCCACCGTGCGGCCTTGACCATCAGTTAAGCGGCCATCATCCAACACTTGCAGCAAAATATTAAACACATCTGGATGCGCCTTTTCTACTTCATCAAGCAAAATCACGCTATACGGCTTGCGGCGCACTTGTTCAGTGAGATAACCACCCTCTTCATAGCCAACATAACCTGGCGGCGCACCAATTAAACGCGCAATAGAGTGTTTTTCCATATATTCCGACATATCAATGCGGATTAAATGGTCTTCACTGTCAAACATAAAGCTGGCCAGCGTTTTACACAATTCAGTTTTACCCACACCTGTTGGGCCTAAAAACAAAAAGCTGCCGTAAGGTTTATTGGGATCGGCTAAGCCCGAACGTGAACGGCGAATAGCATCAGCAACAGCCCGCACAGCTTCATCTTGCCCAACCACGCGCTGATGCAATACATCTTCCATATGCAGTAATTTTTCACGCTCACCCTGCATCATTTTAGCGACTGGAATACCCGTCATGTGCGACACAATTTCAGCAATTTCATCTGCGCCCACTGCGGTGCGGAACAATTGATTAACTTGTTGCTCACCCTCAGATGCTTTTTCAGCAGCTTTCAGTTGTGCTTCTAATTTTGGCAATTCGCCATACTGTAATTTAGAAGCCTCTTCTAAATCACCCGCTCTTACTAACTGATTGTATTTAATTTTAACTTCATCAATTTGTTTTTTTAATTGACCAGTACTGGAAGAAATGGCTTTTTCAGTTTTCCAGATTTCATCTAAATCAGCATATTCTTTATTGACGCTGTCGATTTCTTCTTCAATTAAAGCCAAGCGTTTTTTACTGGCATCGTCTTTTTCTTTTTTCAGATGGTTTTGCTCCATTTCCAACTGAATTTTACGGCGATAAAGCTTATCCATTTGCTCAGGCTTTGAATCCAGCTCAATCTTAATGCGGCTGGCAGCTTCATCCATTAAATCGATGGCTTTATCAGGCAAAAAACGATCGCTGATATAGCGGTTACTCAATTCGGCAGCGGCAATAATGGCAGAGTCGGTAATCGTTACGCCATGGTGAGCTTCATAACGCTCCTGCAAGCCGCGCAAAATGGCAATGGTATCCTCAACACTTGGCTCACTCACCAATACTTTTTGGAAACGGCGCTCTAATGCAGCGTCTTTTTCAATGTATTTTCGATACTCATCTAGCGTCGTTGCGCCAAGACAATGCAACTCGCCACGCGCCAATGCTGGCTTGAGCATATTACTAGCATCCATTGCGCCATCGCTTTTACCTGCGCCCACTAAAGTATGGAGTTCATCAATAAAAATCAGTGTTTGACCATCATCTTTGGCTAAATCATTTAATACTGCTTTTAAACGTTCCTCAAACTCACCACGGTATTTAGCACCAGCAATTAAAGCCGCTAAATCCAACACCAATAAGCGTTTGTTGCGCAAACTTTCAGGCACTTCATCATTCACAATGCGCTGCGCTAAACCTTCTACAATCGCAGTTTTGCCTACGCCTGGTTCACCAATCAACACTGGGTTGTTTTTAGTGCGGCGTTGTAACACTTGAATGGCGCGACGAATTTCGTCATCACGACCAATAACAGGATCAAGCTTACCCTCGCGCGCGCGCTGGGTTAAATCAGTGGTGTATTTTTTTAGGGCATCGCGCTGATCTTCGGCATTTTGGCTGTCTACTGCTTCACCACCGCGTATGGCATCAATGGCTGCATTAATATTTTTCTCTGTGGCACCCGCTTGTTTTAAAATTTTGCCCGTTTCGCCATTTTGTTGCACCAAAGCCAGCAAGAACAGTTCGCTAGCAATGTAATCATCGCCTCGCTTCATGGCGGCTTTGTCCATTAGATTTAACACTGCTTGCAGCTCTCGGCTCGGCAGCACTTCACCGCCTTGACCAGATACTTTGGGCAAATTGTTTAGCAAAGCTTGTAGATTATTTTTTACTGCCGATAGATTTACACTCGCTTGAGCCAGAAAAGCCGCTGTACCACCTTCGGTGTCATCCAGCATGGCTTTTAAAACATGCCCTGCTTCTAAGTAACTATTGTCATTCATTAACGCCAAGCTTTGGCCTTCTTGTAAGGCTTCCTGAAACTTTGTTGTGAGTTTATCAAATCTCATCGAGTGCTCCTCAAGGTAGAATATTTAATTACTTAGTAATATTGGTTCACCTGTGGGTAAGTCAAGCCATCAAACAGAATTTTTTTATTCTTAAGCATTTATTTAATGATATCTAATTGTTTTATAATTATTTAAATTATATTAAAACTGTGGATAACATATTGTTATTTATCATTGGGCTAGCTGAAAAATTTGAGCTAGCCTTAAATAAATACAAGAACACACATTATTTATAAAGTTTTTAAGCTGCCTTAAGTGTGCAATATTAAAATAAAAAGGCTAGCTGAACATTCAGCTAGCCTTTTTTAATGTCAATATTCTATTTTAGAAGCATTATTTAACCACTTTAGAAGCTGGTTCTGAGGCCGCTTTTTTTGCATTTGAAATGGCCTCCTCTAACTCTTTCGAAGGTGTTTCGGTTGCATCAACTACTTCTGAAGCAGCTTCGGTTGCACTAGCTGCATTATCAAATGAATCTTCCGTCACTGTAGGGAAGATACCAAAATTGGAAACAACATCAACTGAATAGTCTTCGAATGATATTGCCTTTCCGTCTGATTTCAACGTAAACACGGGTTTGCCAAATCCAGTATGACGTACCAATGCTTCTAAGCTCATTACATTGCCTTTAGTTACCTGAAGAGGTTGCAACATCAAGCGCCCACCTAGCATCCGTGCGCTGTCATCAAGAAAAATTTCATAACTATTAGCGAAAAACTGATCATGAAATTCAAGAAATTGCCCATAATCCTGATCTTTAAGTGAGTCAATAAAAGCACGCACTACATCATAACCTTCTGTTTTTATGCCAGCTTCTGGTTCGCTTTTTACTAATTCATTAAATTTTGATAACCAATCATGACGTAAAGTTTCTGTAAACAATATACTATTTTGTTTATTGATAACAACACGGATGCGGTGTTTTGCACCAATGCCTTTCCCAAAATCGTCTTGCTTTAGCTTCTGAAAAGCATCTGCTGGCAGCGCTTCATAAGCACTATTGCTACTTAACAGATAAGCTTTAACAGCTGTTTTGAGTGGTAACTTAGCGACCATCTTACTAAAATCGTATCTAACAGGCTCATGACGTAAACGTTGGATCAACGCCTTATCTTTTATTATGGCACCCATTACCGCGCGCATCATGGTAGTCGGATCACCAGTAATGGTGTTATTGTTCAAATTCAATAACAAAGGCAGCCCAATATTCAAACGCTCATGTTTACCCTGATAAGAATAATCAGCATGACTTTCATGTAAACCGGCTGGCAAATCAATCGCACCTTTATAGCGGATTTTGGCGCCTGCCAACACATCAATTAAGCTTGGATTATCTTCTAAGCTTTGTTCAATTTTATTAATAAAATCTAGATTAATATCGCTGCTGTTGTTTATCTCTTCATCTAACGCCTCTTCGCGTTTTGCACACGAGCTTTCTAATTCGCGCAGGGCTTTTTTACTTAAGCCCTCTTTACTCTTGTAGCGACAATCTTCATTATATGCTTCACGTTTGAGAGTTAATGCTTTGTGCTTTTTATCCAGTACTACATTGTTAGCAGCAATTTCTAATTGCTCTTTAGTCAACAGACTTTCAGATACTGGAATGCGCTTAACAAACATTTCGCCTTCGTAGTTAAAGCGATTGTCTTTGGTTAAGCTGCGTTCAACCGCGCTTTGAACCATTTGCTTAGGGGTTTTCTCAGCCAAACTGCTGCACGCTGATAAGCCAACAACTGCCAATATAGCTGCAATAATAGAAATAGATTTCATAAAAACCTTTATATAGTATTATCAAATTAAGGCTACCTGAATGTGTTCAGGTAGCCTTTAGTCATATAAATCTTATTTTTATAAAGTTTATTTAACCACGTCAACGGCTACGTCTGAAGCTGCTTCCGTTACAATAGCTGCACTATCAACATTTTCTACAACCGCTTCAGCCGCATCATCTGGCAAACCACTGTATCTGGCTTTTTGTGCTGCCTCAAACTCACTGAATAGAATTGCTTTACCATCTGATTTTAATGTAAACACAGGCTTGTCAAAGCCAACATAACGCACTAATGCTTCTACGCTCATCACATTGCCTTTGGTTACGCTAATCGGTTGCATCAAAACACGTCCACCTAATGTCCGCGCACGATTATCTAGGAACATTTCGTAACTGTTGGCGAAAGCTTTATCTTGATCAGCAATTAATTTTTCAAAATCTGTCTCATTTATCGAGCTCAAAAACATACGCACTAATTCATATTCTTCAGGATTAATGCCAGCTTCTGGTTCACTTTTTTCTAGCTCATTAAATTTTTCAAGCAACGCAACACGCAAATTTTCAAAAAACAATACGCTATTTTCCTTATTCATAACAACGCGAATACGGTGCTTAGCTCCAATGCTTTTGCCAAACGCATCTTGCGGCAGTTGCTGGAAAGCATCTGCTGGCAATGCTTCATAAGCCTTGTTATTGCTCAATATATAAGCCTTTAAAACTGTTTTAATTGGCAATTTACCCACCCATTCACTAAAATCTATCCTGATGGGTTCATCACGTAAGCGCTGGCTCAAAGCCTTATCTTTTATCACACCAGCCATTACGGCGCGCACCATAGTAGAAGGATCAGCAGTAATAGTGGCTTTGTTGATATCCAACAATACCGGCAGGCCAAAACTCAAGCGCTCATGTTTGGCCTGATAATCAAATTCAGAATAAGCTTCAAACAAACCAGCTGGTAAATCAATCGCACCTTTAAAGCGGAATTTGGCACCTGCTAAGACATCCATTAAGCTTGGATTATCTTCTAAGCTCTCACCCAAACGATTTAATAAATCTATCTGGGCATCGCTGTAGACATCATCATCTTTTTCTTTTGCTAATACTTCTTCACGCTTTGCACAGGAGCTTTCTAATGCTCGAAGGGCTTTTTTACTTAATTCTTCTTTGTTTAGATAAACACATTCTCGTTCATAATCTGAACGTTTGAGAGTCAATGCTATTCGCTTTTCTTTCAACGCTCCACTGTTAGCAGCAGTTTCTAATTGCGCTTTAGTTAACAGACTTTCTGATGTTGGAATGCGTTTAACAAACATTTCGCCTTCAAAGTTAACGCGGTTATCTTTGGTTAAGCTGCGTTCAACCGCACTTTGAACCATTTGTTTGGGCGTTTTCTCAGCTAAACTGCTACATGCTGATAGGCCAACCGCTGCCAGTATGGTTGCAATCATGGAAATCGTTTTCATAAAAAACCTTTGTATAGTATTGTGCAATTAAGGCTACCTGAACACATTCAGGTAGCCTTTGTTTAAAATTAATCGTGCTTCATTACTTGATTTAAAAATTGCTGTGCCCGTTCACTCTGAGGACGCATAAAAAACTCTTCTGGTGTCGCCGATTCTACAATCTGACCGTGATCAATAAAAATCACCCGATCAGCCACTTCGCGCGCAAAACCCATTTCATGGGTTACACACATCATGGTCATACCACTTAATGCTAAATCTTTCATCACTTTTAATACTTCACCAACCATTTCTGGGTCAAGCGCAGAAGTTGGCTCATCAAACAACATCACTTGTGGTTCCATTGCCAAACCACGCGCAATGGCTACACGTTGTTGCTGACCACCAGAAAGTTGGGTTGGCATCGCCGATTTTTTATTATCGAGCCCAACTCGATCAAGCAACTCTAAAGCTTTCTTTTCAGCTTGGGCACGGCTTTGCTTTTTCACTTTCATTGGCGAGAGCATAATGTTTTCTAACACATTTAAATGTGGATATAGGTTAAAACTTTGAAACACAAAACCCACTTCTGTGCGGATTCTATTTAAATCGGTTTTTGAGTTAGCAACATTGACACCATCCACCCAAATTTCGCCGCTGCCAATGGTTTCCAATTGATTTACTGTGCGGATTAAAGTCGATTTACCGCTGCCTGAAGGGCCACAAATCACCACCACTTCGCCCCGCTTAACTTCTAGATTAACATTATTGAGAACATGTAAATCTTTAAAGTATTTGTTTACATTAATAAATTTAATCATATTGGTTTCTTATAGTATTCAGGTAGCCTGTTGCAACAGATAATTACTCAATACCACATATTGTGTGGCTTCGATATGCTCGGCACGATCTTGTGGATTAATGCCTACTGCCGTCAAATCATCGTCATTAGCCAAATCCTTTAGATTATTACGGATGGTTTTTCGACGCTGATGAAACGCAGTTTTCACAAGCTTGGCAAAATGCTTGTAATCATGAGCAACGCCAATGCGGCCAGCGTTTGGAATCATTCTTACCACTGCAGAATTAACTTTGGGTGCGGGTTCAAACGATTCTGGTGGCACTTCAATCAACAATTCCATCTCAAAAAAATACTGCAACATCACGCTTAAGCGGCCGTAATCGTTGGTTTTCGGCTCGGCCACCATGCGCTCTACAACTTCTTTTTGCAACATAAAATGCATGTCGACCACTTCGTCGACCACCTCGCTCAAACAAAACAACAGCGGCGTCGAAATATTATAAGGTAAATTACCCACAATTTTTTTCTTGCCCGCAATACTGCGAAAATCAAATTTTAATACGTCGCCTTCATGAATCACCAGCTTGTCAGCAAACGGTAAATTTTTTAGCCGCTTAACGATATCGCGATCAATTTCAATCACATGTAATTGATTAAGCTTTTTTGCCAGCGGTTCAGTAATCGCCGCCAAACCAGGGCCAATCTCAACCACCACATCTTCTGCCTGTGGCCGCACTGCGTTCACAATATCGGTAATGATGCGCGTATCTTGTAAAAAGTTTTGCCCAAAGCGTTTGCGGGCTTTATGTTCAGTCATGCTCTTGCTTAATATAGGTTAAATTAAGCGGTATTGTACTTCAAAATGCCTAAGGCTACCTGAATGTTTCTGTTTTATCTTAACGCTAACTAAAGCTCAATACACCATATACCAACACAGCATAACGGGTAAATTTACCCACCATTAACGCCAAACAACTCCACCAAAATGGCATCCGTAACCACCCAGCCGCAATTGGTAATCCATCACCCACAATCGGCACCCACGCTAGTAGCAATGTCCATACGCCATAACGATCAAGCCAATACTTAATGCGCGCATGAGGCTGTTTTTTTTGCAGCAATAAGCGCCCCATGCCATAAGAAGCAATGCTGCCCAAGCCATTAAACACACTCGCCACCAAAAAAGCGTTTAGCCAAGCCTGTGGATAAGCATGCACAAACGCCGCCAATGCCACATCTGATGTGCCAGGCAAAATGGTTGCTGAAGTAAACGCCGATATTGCCAGCGCCCAATATTGCCATAGTAAATCTATATTTATGCTAACCATATTAGGCATTTTTCAAAAGGAAGCGCCATTATAACTGGGCGCTGATTGGGCTGTATACGAATAAAAAACAGCCCTAAAAGGGCTGTTTGGTAATTACTAAAAAGTTTAACGGTAACCAGCTCGGCGCATTAACATTACTGCTTTTTTCTGATTACTGCCTGCAACAGATACGTTGATCACATCTTGTTTAAATTTACCCCATTTGGCCACTCGTGGATCAGGCGCTATTTTAGGGTTAGCTGGGTATTCAAAGTTTAAGTCAACAAACAGGTTTTGTGCTTCACTACCTGATAACCATTCAATAAATTTTTGCGCTTGGGCAGGTTTTTTACTGAATTTAGTCACACCGGCACCCGATACGTTAACGTGCGTTCCCTTACCTGCTTGATCGGCAAAAAATACAGCTACTGGCAGATTCGGCTGTTTTTCTATCAAACGGCCATAATAATAAGTATTGCCAATACCCACATCACAACGGCCTGCGCCAATGGCTTCGAGCATGGCTGTGTCATTATCGAATGGTGCCGCCGCTAAATTGCTTACCCAACTTTTTACCACTTTCGCTGTTTTAACTTCACCTTGGTTGGCAATCATGGTGCCCACTAAAGATTGGTTATAAACATTATTAGAAGTGCGCAAACACAAACGACCCTTCCATTTTGGATCAGCTAAATCAGCATATGTAGAAAGCTGAGCAGGTTTAACTTTACTGGTATTGTAAAAAATAGTACGAGCGCGTACAGACAAACCAAACCAATGGCTTTTTGGATCACGTAAATTGGCGGGGATATTGGCTTTTAGAGTGTCTGAATTAATCGGTTGTAACAAACCCATTTGGGTAGCCTGCCACAAATTGCCACCGTCTACCGTGATAAAAACATCAGCAGGGGTATTGCTGCCTTCGGCCTTTAGCTTTTCCATTAATGGGCCCGCTTTATCATTCACCAACTTCACATTGATGCCAGTTTTTTTCTGATACGCTTCTGCAATCGGGCGCAACAGATTGTCGGCGCGTGAAGAATATACAACTAAATCTTCTGCCATTACTGGCGCAACACTTAAAATGGCCACAGATACAACAAGCAGTTTTTTTATCATCACTCAATCCTTGGTTTGATTATTTTCATCATACTGGTTTTAACGAGCTTTTAAATTAGCCCAAACCTTTCAAATGCTATTGTAAATCAGTATCATTTAGATGACAATGCCTATTAACATTTAATTATTCAGTTTAAATCCGAGTTGAATATGATAATAATTCTTGCCTTCACTATTGTTTAGCCTTGATAATCTGCTTTCAATTCATTTCATGCCTTATTTAACCTAGTTTTAAACCATGCTAAAACCTAGAAATAATTTATTACTGCCACGTATGTGGCTACTTTTTTGCGTTGTCTTCATGTTGATTCCATTGAGTGTCATCATCGCCTCGCTGGGTGAATTTGACGCAGAAATTTGGGATTTTTTAATAGAATATCAACTACCCGAGCTTTTAAAAAATACGCTAACCTTAATATTGGGTGTAGGCTTTGGAGTAACACTGCTTGGCACTGTAAGCGCATGGCTTACGTCAATGTACGAGTTTCCTCTACGCCGTTTTTTCTTTTGGGCAATGATGCTGCCTTTGGCTGTACCCGCTTATGTTTTGGCTTTTACTCAATTGGGTATTTTTGATTACACCGGCCCCATTAGTACACTCTTGCGTGAACGTTATGGCTTTGAAAATGGCTTACCCGATGTTCGCAATGGCATGGGCTTAATCGTGGTAATGAGTTTAACGTTTTATCCTTACGTTTACTTGTTGGCGCGCAATGCCTTTTCAGGCATGGGACAGCGCGCGCTGGAAGCAGGCGCTTCTTTAGGTTTGTCGCCATTACAATCTTTTTGGCGCATTGCGCTGCCTGCTGCTCGACCATGGATTGGCGGCGGCATGATTCTGGCGTTAATGGAAACCTTAGCCGACTTTGGCACCGTATCCATCTTCTCTTACGACACCTTCACCACCGCTATTTATCAAGCTTGGTTCGATTTTTATTCAATTGAAACTGCTAAACAACTAGCGGCCTTATTGATTTTTGCAGTATTTATCTTATTGGCTTTTGAGCAAATCAGCCGCGGCAACCGCCGTTTTCATCAAACGGGCAAAACATCTAGTTATCAACGTAAAGCATTAACAGGCTACCTGAAATGGTTGGCAACAGCTTTTTGTGGCCTTATTTTAGCCATAGCATTCTTTGTGCCTTTAGTACAATTAATATGGTGGGCACATGATACTTGGCGCAGCGGTTTTAATATCGCGCTCTGGCAACATGCGTGGCATTCTTTTTCAGCTAGCCTGTTAGCCACGATATTGGTGGCGCTGGTGGCACTATTATTGGCATTGGCCAAACGAGCCGATAAAAGCCGTTTGGCGGCCATTATGGCGCGCATTGCTACTTTAGGTTACGCCATCCCTGGCACAGTATTGGCGGTGGGTGTATTTGTGCCCATAGCATGGCTCGACAATATTTTGCTTGATTGGCTCAATATGCCAGCAGAAACTACTGCCATTTTTAAAGGCACGCTAGCTGTAATGTTGTTGGCTTATTTGATTCGTTTTCTGGCGGTTGGCTATTCTGCTATTGAAGCAGGTTTGGAGCGCATCAGCCCTTCACAAGCAGAAGCTGCTCGCTCATTAGGCTGCACTGGCTTTGCGGTGATCCGCCGGGTTTATCTGCCTTTGTTAAAAGGTGGTTTGGGCACAGCAATGTTGATGACATTTGTGGATGTGATGAAAGAAATGCCCATCACTTTAATGACCCGACCTTTTGATTGGGATACGCTAGCAGTGCGCATTTATGCATTTACCACCGAAGGACAATATGCCCACGCGGCATTACCTGCTTTAGTAATTGTACTTACTGGCTTATTGCCCGTTATTCTGTTTTCTCGTACGGAGCAAAATCGATGATTTTAACTATTGCCAATTTGAACTTAAGTTTTGGTCAAAAAAACATCTTGCAACAATTTGGTTTTAGTCTACAAAAAGGCGAAATCGCTTGTTTATTAGGGCATTCTGGTTGCGGCAAAACCACTGCGTTAAGGGCTATTGCAGGTTTTGAAGTGGCCGCCAACGGCACCATTACCCTAAGCGGGAAAACGCTGTCTGATGGTCATCATTTTACGCAGCCACACCAGCGTCGAATTGGCATGGTGTTTCAAGACTACGCCTTGTTTCCACACCTAAGCATTGCTCAAAACATTACTTTTGGTTTACAAAAACAATCAGCCCCAGCGCGTACCATGCGTTTAAACGAATTATTGGCTTTAATCAGTTTAGAAGGCTACGCTGATGCCTATCCACACCAGCTTTCTGGTGGTCAACAACAACGAGTGGCGTTAGCGCGAGCATTGGCGCCTAAACCAGAATTAATTCTTTTAGATGAACCTTTTTCAAGTTTAGATGCTAACTTAAGAGCACGGTTGTCGAAAGAGGTGCGGCAAATGCTCAAACACGAAAACACCAGCGCCATTTTGGTGACGCACGACCAAGATGAAGCATTTGCCATGGCCGATAAAATCGGCATTATGAGCGATGGCCAAATACAACAATGGGATACGCCCTACCAGCTGTATCACGAACCTAATAATCGTTTTATTGCCTCTTTTGTAGGTCAAGGCGTGTTTGTAAAAGGTAAAGTACTTGGCGATCACTGCATCAAACTGGCCGCGGGTGAATTTTGTGGTGCTGTGCCACATCGTTGTCAATCCTGCCAAGAAGTGGATGTTTTAATTCGCCCCGATGATATTTTGCATGATGATGACAGCCCAATCACAGCCACTGTGCTGGATAAAGACTTTAAAGGCAGCTACTTTATTTATACCTTACGATTAGACAGTGGTGAGAGTGTGTTTGCGCATGTGAATGGCCATCACGACCACCCAGTAGGCAGTCGCATTGGCATTTATATGCAACTTGATCATCTGATTGCTTTTGCCTGTAGTTAGTATGTTTCAGGTAGCCTTATTAAATTAAACTACATTTTGTATTCAACATAAAAGAACCACCCATGAAATCTATTTTAATCACTGGCTGTTCCAGCGGTATTGGCTACGATACTGCCATTCAAATGCGTGCTGCAGGCTGGCGCGTTTTCGCCTCTGCTCGAAATTCTGAGGATGTAACTCGACTTAAAAGCCAAGGTTTTGAAACGTTGCAACTAGATGTCAACGACAGCATTCAAATTGAAAACGCTTTTACTGAAATATTAACCATGACTGGTGGCAGCTTAGATGCTTTTTTTAGCAATGCAGGTTATGGCCAAGTAGGCGCTGTTGAAGACATCAGCCGCGATGCTTTGCGTGAACAATTTGAAACCAATGTGTTTGGCGCGTGGGAATGTATTCGCCATGCAATGAGTATTTTTAGACAACAAGGCCATGGCCGTATTTTAGTAAACAGCAGCATTTTAGGCTTTGCCGCCATGCCATGGCGTGGTGCTTACAACAGCAGTAAATTTGCCCTAGAAGGCATGTGTGACACGCTGCGTCATGAAACTGCTGGCAGCGGTATTGATGTTGTTTTAGTAGAACCAGGCCCTATCGCCACTCGGTTTCGACCCAATGCTTTATTAAAGTTTCAACACTACATTGATATCGATAAAAGCGTTCATGCTGCAAACTATCACGCTCAACTTAATCGTTT
Organism: uncultured Neisseria sp.; assembly: GCA_964563885.1. Classification (GTDB taxonomy): domain Bacteria; phylum Pseudomonadota; class Gammaproteobacteria; order Burkholderiales; family Neisseriaceae; genus CAZLYX01. Next base: position 23,395 of record CAZLYX010000026.1, read on the forward strand.
ACAACAAGAAGGTGATGCAGCTCCTTTTACACTGTCTTCGGCTACCTGTGCTGCGGTTTGTGTTAAAGCTTTAACCACTTCTCGCCCCAAAACGCGTTATTTGGTTACGCTACCAACAATTATTTTTTGGTATTTAAAACGCATACTGCCTACAAAAGCACTTGATGCTATACAACGCTATGCCGTTAAAAGCCAAGGTACATCTTAGCTGCTCCTGTCTATTTGTTAACCTACATTACTCGGTATTAAAAAGGCTACCTGAAACATTATTCAGGTAGGCTTTTAGTCTGCTGGCAATATTAATCTGCAATTAGATCAAAATTACTGTCTTTAAATTGAGTGTTGGGTACTTTAACAATCAATGGGTCAACTCGACCAATTGCTTTAATATCTTTGCCTGGATAATCTAAACTGTGCAGAAAATGCCTAATACAGTTTAGGCGAGCACGTTTTTTGTCATCTGATTTAATAATCACCCACGGCGAATCACCCGTATGCGTATGAAAGAACATCGAATTTTTTGCATCAGTATAATCATCCCAACGATCTAGTGATTGAATATCTACTGGTGACAATTTCCAATGTTTTAACGGATCGTCACGACGCGAAATAAAACGGCGCAACTGCTCTTCTCGGCTCACCGAAAACCAAAATTTAAATAAACTTACGCCGCTGTTAACCAACATACGTTCAAATTCTGGGGCTTGGCGCATAAACAATAAATAATCGTGTGGCTCACAAAAATTCATCACTCGTTCAACACCAGCACGGTTATACCAAGAGCGGTCAAAAAACACCATTTCGCCAGCAGTAGGTAGATTTTGAACATAACGCTGGAAATACCATTGGCCTCGCTCAATTTCACTCGGCTTTTCTAAAGCCACTACACGCGCACCACGCGAATTTAAATGTTCCATAAAGCGCTTAATGGTGCCACCCTTGCCAGCAGCATCTCGTCCTTCAAATAAAGAAACAATTCGTTGGCCAGATTCTTTAACCCAACTTTGAACTTTCAACAACTCAATTTGCAACTTTCTTTTTTCTTTTTCATATGTTGCACGGCTCATGCGGGTTCGATAAGGATAACTTGCGGGCAATGGAGCAGCGTTTGAATCTTCTGAGCTCACGGCTCCTTTGTGTTGTAATACTTGTTCAGCAAAAACTTTTAGTTTATCTTTTTCTTCACCTAAATCTACTTGCTCAAATGGTTTTAACTGATGGTCTGACATCTAGGCACTCCTTATCTTATCAACATTATTAAATTAAATTTTAATCAACTAATTATATTCCCACTCTAAAATATTTATATTAATTAGCATCAAAAATAATGCTAAACATAAATAATGGGATTTTTTTACTTTTCTCTATCATATAAACACATCATTCATCAAATCTTTAAACCCGCTTATATGTTCTACATCTTATAAAGCTATCCGCTATAATCAACATTTTTCAAGCCGGCTTTTTTTATGTCACTACCTTTTGCTTTTTTTGATGATGCCCGTCACGGCAGCGCTGTTTTATACCAAAAATATCAAAAAAGTTGTTTTCTATCTAGCGTTAAATTAGCGCAATTAGACGATGAACTAAGTTGTGGTTGGCAATCTGGATGGCACGCCGTCATCACAGTAGATTATGAATACGGACATGCGCTACAAACGCTACCTGAAACCACAGCTGGTTATTTGGTTTTGCATTGGTTTGCAGAGTGTATCGACATTCCAGATGCTGATGCTTGGCTGCAACAACACATGAAACATGAGCCCGCTGGCATCTCTTCACCGCGCCAATCTGTAGAGCACGCTGATTATTGTGCAGCGATAGAATCTATCCAAAATGCTATTGCACGCGGTGAAACTTATCAAATTAATTATACCACTCGGCTGCACCTAAATAGTTACGGCGACCCGATAAAACTATATAAACGATTACGCCAACCCGTCCCCTATGCCACATTGGCTTATTTGCCCGTTCTGGAAGGCTTGTCGACATGGACTTTATGCTTTTCACCTGAGCTTTTTTTAGATATCGACCAAAGTGGTTTAATCACCAGCGAGCCGATGAAAGGCACTGCCCCCATTCTCAATGATGGGCAAGATGAAATGCGTGCTGACACATTACGCAATGATCCTAAAAATCGTGCTGAAAACATCATGATTGTCGACTTATTGCGCAATGATCTGAGCAAAATCACCACTTTAGGTGGTCTAAAAGTACCCGAGCCTTTTAAAGTGAGTGCTTATGGCAGTGTGTGGCAAATGACTACCGCTATAGAAGCACAAGCTAAGCCAGATACTCGCCCGAGCGACATTATTCGGGCTACCTTCCCTTGCGGCTCAATCACAGGCGCACCCAAGCGCATGAGTATGCATATTATTTCAACCTTAGAAACGTCTTCACGCGGTCTTTACACTGGCAGCATAGGCTACCTGAAGCCTTGTAAAACGGGTTTGGGCTTCTATGGCACACTGAATGTGGTTATTCGAACCTTGCAATTACAACAGCAAGCAGATCATACTTATAATGGAATTTATGGCGTTGGTTCTGGCATTGTTGTAGACAGTGATGCTCAATCAGAATATGAAGAATGTGGTTGGAAAGCTCGCTTCCTAAGCAACTTGCGCCCAGAGTTTGATTTATTTGAAACGGTGGCTGTATACAATGGCAAAGCTGGCTTATTAGATAAGCATTTGCAAAGGCTTGCAGCATCGGCATTTGCGCTTAATATTGCCTACCCTGCTGATGCTCTTGTTTTAACACAGGCTTATCTAGCTCAATTGCCGCCCATAGGTCATTATCGTTTTAAAATCACGTTAAATGCCCAAGGTTTACTCAGCTATAGTGATGCGCCAATTAGTGATTTAAGTACACCACAACTCGTCTTACTTTCAAATGTTACCCTGCCTAAACATGATTATTTGCGCCGGTTTAAAACCACTTCTCGGCAAATATGGGATCAAGGCTGGCAATCAGCCGAGCAACAGGGTGCGTTTGATAGTTTGTTTTTCAACCAAGACGGTGTTTTACTGGAAGGTGGGCGCAGCAATGTATTTGTGCGTTTGGCCGACCAATGGCACACACCTGCGCTTGATTTAGATATTTTGAACGGTGTGATGCGTCAACAAATTTTATCTCAGCCCCAATTATATCTAAACACCCATCATGTTTATGAAAGCCACTTAAATCGTAATCAACTACTCAACGCAGATGAAATTAAACTGAGTAACGCCTTGCGAGGCTTAATCCCAGTTGAGTTAATCATCAAATAATCAGTATTAAAAAGGCTACCTGAACATATTCAGGTAGCCTTTTTAATACTGATTATTTAAATTTTAGCCGCATACGCTTTCACTAAATCACCAAAAGCCGCACCTGTTTCAGGATGCTTTAAGCCATAAGCCAAAGTCGCTTCTAAATAACCAATTTTACTGCCACAATCGTAACGACGGCCATCAAACGCATAAGCCCAAACCGACTCATATTCCAACAATTTAGCAATGCCATCTGTTAACTGTATCTCATTACCTGCGCCACGCGGCAAATTGGTGAGCAATTCAAAAATACGCGGAGTAAGAATATAACGACCAACTACCGCTAAATTCGATGGTGCATCTTCA
>CAZLYX010000027.1:0-1867 GCA_964563885.1 uncultured Neisseria sp.
CCACATTACGCACACTTACCGCTGCTGGTGAATAAGCACGGGCAAAAATGGTCGAAACAAACTTTAGCACCGCCATTGGATGTTCAAAAAGCTGAGCCATTACTGCGGCAGGTATTAGGCTACCTGAATATACCGCCAGCGCCAGAAGTAGATAAGCCACGAGATTTATTAGCTTGGGCTGTGAAACATTGGCAAATGGCGCGAGTGCCTAAACAAGCGGTATGCACAGAATTAATACCCAAGTAGCATTAATTAAGCAGATAAAAGGCTACCTGAAAGTGTTCAGGTAGCCTTTTATAAACATCAGACACGATAAAGAATTTGCTTAAGACTTTCGATAAGGATTATCTACACCTGCCACTAATTGAGTTAAGTAATCACGCAATTGCTCTTCGCCACAACCCATCAATAAAGCATCTTCAAATGCATCTTGCGCCAGCTCAAACAGCTCACTCATGTTTTCTGTCATCACTTTAATTTTTTCAGTGCATGAAACGATGCTGCCATCGTCGCTGTACCATTTAGGCATTTCAGGCATGCTCATACGGTGTTCCTTTAATCAGTAAAGCGTGCAGAATCATGTTTTTTTACACGGCGAGCGGTGACGTATTTACTGTTCCAATACTTATTTTCTAGACTAGTAATCTCAATACTCTTGCCTTTGCGCGGCGCATGAATAAAACGGTTGTCGCCGATATACATGCCTACGTGCGAAATGCGACGCCCGGCGGTATTGAAAAACACCATGTCGCCAACTTGTAAGGCGCTTCTACTGATTTGAGTACCAATTTGCGCCATTTCACTGGAGGTGCGTGGCAAATTGATGTTCATGCTTTTGCGAAAAATATATTGCATAAAACCGCTGCAATCCATGCCGGTGCTTGGCGAAGTGCCGCCCCAGCGGTAACCTACGCCAATCAAGCTCATGGCGTTCATGATTAAATCGTCTGCTTCACGAGAAGAAATTTCACGACTACTGGTATAACTGCTGGTAGCAGATTGTCGAGAAATCAGATTTTCCAAGTCATCTGCGCGCACGTTTAAGCTGCTAAAAAGCAAGCAGCAGGCGGCAAGAAGCCAGAGCCAATAACATTGTTTTTTAAAGTCTGTCATGCAAAAATTCCATTTTCAGGCAGCCTTGTGTTGCTGATGGCCTTATGTGTTATGCTAGTGCGACTTGCTGTCCCGAAGGATTGCGTTCATTGCGCGGCGCGGCATCAGCATGTTTCTCCACTATATCCCCCACTGCTATGATTACTCCCACACTGCTGGCGCTGCGCGATTTTTCGCGTATACGCGAAATCATGACTATCCTAGCTAAATACGGCCTGGGCGAATTCGTCCAACGTATTAAACTGTCGCACAAAGGCCTTTCTGTTGAAGAGGCCGAAATTGACCCTAATAGCCGCTACATGAGCACACCACGTCGTTTCCGGTTGGCGTTTGAGGAGCTGGGGCCAACGTTTGTGAAGCTAGGACAGATTTTATCTACCCGTGTCGACATTTTCAATCTCGAGTGGATAGAAGAATTCGAGCAATTACAGTGCAATGTCAAACCCATTGTTTCGGCAGATATCAATCAATTGATTGAAGTTCAGCTTGGGCAGCCAGTTGGAAATGTCTTTAAGTATATTGATGCTACGCCTATAGGCAGCGCGTCAATTGCGCAAGTGCATAAGGCAGAGCTGATCAGCGGTGAAACGGTGGCTGTGAAGATTAAGCGGCCAAATATCGATCCCACCATTCATGCGGATTTGCGCATTCTAACCCATTTAGCGGGTTTAATCGAATCAGAAATACCTGAAAGTCGTCGTTATCAGCCAGTGCAGATGGTGCAGTATTTTGCGCGAAGCCTTGCAAAAGAAAC
>CAZLYX010000027.1:1967-26557 GCA_964563885.1 uncultured Neisseria sp.
CATTTGAGCAGCACACGTCGTCGTGAAATCATAGATTTAATTAATGCGTTAACCCATCGTGATCAATTCACGATGCAAAATGTGTTGAGCAATTGGGCGCAAGGCGAATTGCCTGATGAAAATTTACTCGGCGCTGATGTATTAGAAATGTTGCTGAATTATGAACATACGCCGATGCGCGATTTGCGTATTAGCCAGGTGATTAATGACATTACTCAAATTATGCGTCAACACGGCTTATCGTTGCCTGGCGATTTGGTGATGCTCTTTAAAACCTTGCTGACACTTGAAGGCGTGGTGAAACGAATTGATGGTAGCGCTGAATTGTTGGAGCAAGCCAAGCCAATTGTTAAAGAGGTGCTTAAGCAGCGACTCTCCCCCGAACATGCGCTGCGTAAAACAAAAATGCATGCGCAATTGTTGGCACAAGCGGCAGAAGAATTACCACAAAATATTATACGATTAAGTCGGCGGATTCAAAAAGGACAGTTTAGTGTGGCGCTGGAGTTGAAGCGTCTTGATCAATTAATGTTGCAATTAGACAAAGCCACTAATCGTCTTACTATGGGCATTGTTACTGCTGCGCTGATTATCGGCTCATCTATCGTAATGAGTATGGACAGCGGCTCAAGCTGGCTTGGAATAATGGGTTATTTGCTGGCATTTGCCAACAGCTTGTGGATTATGTGGTCGATTTGGCGCTCTGGGCGTCATTAAAATAAAAATGTAAATATAATATTCAGGTAGCCTTGGGCTACCTGAAGCTGTGTTTTAAAGGGTTGATTTAGTCATGATGAGTATCGCTTTAACTGATTGGTTGGCCGCTATCCGTTTACGCACATTGCCCTTGGCCATATCCAGTGTGTGGTGCGGCGCACTGCTGGCTGAATTAAACGGATATGGTGACTCCACTATTTTGTATTGGTCGATTTTTACAGCTGTCTCTCTACAAATTTTCAGTAATCTTGCCAATGATTATGGTGATGCCTGTAATGGAGCTGATCATCATGGCCGACAAGGGCCGCCGCGAATGGTGGCGGCAGGGCGCATTAGCGCAAAAGCTATGCGTGGCGCGTTGTGGTTGTTTGGGCTGGTGTGTTGCAGTTGTGGTTTATATTTATTGGCGCAAGCGTTGCCTAATTTAAACGCTGCTTTGGGCACTTGGCTAGGGTGGATTGTGCTCGGAGCGGGGTGCTTGGCGGCGGCGTTTTATTACACTGCTGGCAATCGTCCTTATGGTTATCGCGGTTTGGGTGATGGTGCAGTATTTCTGTTTTTTGGCTTAATTGGCGTGCTGGGAACTGAGTATTTACATGCGGGCTTATTAAATCAAGATTCATGGATGGCTGCTGCTGGGCTTGGTTTGTGGTGCAGCATGGTATTGAATTTGAACAATATGCGCGATATTGAAAGTGACTTAGCTGCTGAAAAATACACCTTAGCTGCACGCTTGGGCTTGCCGTGCGCCAAGGCCTATCACAGCTTAATGGCACTGTTTGCATGGCTGCTTTGGTGGGCTTGGTTGCCGCTTGGACAAGGTTACTTGATTATATTTTCTGGTGTCGCCACAATGTGGCACTTGTATTGGCTTTATAGTGACCATACTTTATTTACCTTAGATAAATTACTGCCGCAATGGAGTTTGACTGTGTTAGCTTGGGTGGCATTACTGTGGTTAATGTGCGTGTAAATCGGAATACTGAATTAACATCTTAAACATAAAAGTATAATAAATAACGACGTATTATGAAGTTCTAGCTCTCAAGTAAAATAGGCCAAATTTCTTGTACTTTCATTCAAATGTTAAAATTTACTGTTAGAATTAAACTTATTCAATACCATAAAGAGGTAATTAACAATGCAACATGATGTTTATGACTATACCAATCCCACTGGGCAAGCCGTTCAGGGAAACGCAGTATTACGTAAAACCTATACTTTACTGGGCTGGTCATTTTTGCCGTGTGCGGCCGGTGCATTTTTAAGCAGCCAGTTGGGCTTTAATTTATATGCGATGTTTGGCAATCGTTGGATTGCTTTCGGTGTGGTATTGGCATTTTTCTACGGCATGTGTTTTATGATTGAAAAAAACCGCTACAACAATACAGGTGTGTCGTTGTTGATGGTATTCACCTTCGGTATGGGCGTGTTGTTGAGTCCGCTCTTACAGTACAGCCTAAGTTTCAGTAATGGTGCAGAAATTATTGGTATTGCTGCTGCGATGACAGCAGCGGTATTTTTTACCATGGCCGCAATGGCGCGCCGCACCAAAATGAACATGAATAGCTTAGGTCGCTTCCTGATTGTAGGGATCGTGGTGTTAATGGTGGGTGTGGTGGCGAATATGTTCTTTCAGATTCCTGCCCTGAGCCTAACGATTTCTGCGGGCTTTGTGGTTTTCAGCTCGTTGCTGATTATGTATCAAGTGCGCACAGTGATTGATGGTGGTGAAAATAGCCATATCAGCGCAGCACTAACCATTTTTATCTCGATCTATAATATTTTCAGCAGCCTATTGCATATTTTATTGTCTTTGACTGGCGAAGATTAAGTTTAAGTATCAAAAATAAAAAGGCTACCTGAAGGCAAAGCTTCCATGAGGTTACAACATTTCAGGTAGCCTTTATCATTCAATAAATGGGTTGAGATTAGGAAAGCACAGAGTCGTTTGAGCTTACTTTGTTTTGACATTTGCCACTGAAACCGTATGCTGCCAGATACTAATTGATGACCGCAGCTTAAGTCTGATGATGGACGAATATGAGAATTTTAGAAAATCGCCGTGCAGTGTATGCTGGCAGTTTTGACCCACCAACCAATGGCCATTTATGGATGATTCGAACAGCTCAATCGATGTTTGATGAGGTAGTAGTGTCTATTGGTGTAAACCCTGATAAAAACAGCACGTATACTGTGGCCGAGCGCATGAAAATGTTAGCGGCGATCACCCAGGGATTCCCAAATGTGTTGGTGACTTCGTTTGAAAATGATTTTTTGGTGAATTATGCGCATGAGATTGATGCTGAATTTATTATCCGTGGTATTCGGACGGCATCAGATTATGAATATGAACGCTCAATACGCTATATTAATTCTGATTTGCAGCCATTGATTTCAACTGTATTTTTAATGCCACCACGTGAATTTGCAGAAGTGTCTTCAACCATGGTTAAAGGCATGGTTGGCCCAAAAGGCTGGCGCAAAGTGATTCGTCGATATGTGCCAGAAGCGGTTTATGACAAGATTTTACAGGATGCAGCAGAGTCAGAGACAGAGTAGCCTGAAGCATCAATTCTAAGTCTATATAAACAGCCTGAACATTTCTCAGGCTGTTTTTTAATCTGTAAAATAATATACATGTATTGATGTTGGTAAAACTAAATGTATCAACGATGAGCAACATAATAGTTAAAAAGAGAAAACCATGATTCGAGCGTTAAGCATTATTTTTGGTTGTTTAGCCTTGGGCGAGGTAGGGGTGAGTGTAACCGGCATTCAGCTGCCAGGCAGTATTATTGGGATGGGGTTGTTATTTGCTGCTTTGCAGGCAGGTTGGGTAAAAGCATCGTGGTTTCAACAGTTAGTGGATGTGCTCATGAGTAATTTGTCTTTATTTTTGGTGCCGCCTTGTGTGGCGGTGATGAGTTATTTGGATTTAGTGGCGCGTGATTTTTGGTCAATTACAGTGGCTACGGTAGTGAGTACGTTTTTGGTGTTGTTTGTTACTGGTAAGGTACACCAATTGTTGAGAAGGAGTTTGTGATGGAATGGGCGCGCCATCCGATTGTGTTGATTTGGCTCACGATAACGGTTTATTGGCTCACCACAATTTTGCGTGCTCGCACTGGAAGCATGTTTGCTAATCCAGTGGTGGTGGGTACATTGGTGGTGATAGGCTACCTGAACGTCACCCGCACTGATTATGAAACGTATTATCAAGCGGCACAGTTTATTGATTTTTGGTTGAAGCCCACAGTAGTGTCGTTGGCAGTGCCGCTGTATTTGAACTGGGATAAAATTCGTAAACAATGGCTGCCAATTGTGGCATCTCAGTGTGCCGGTAGTGTTACTGGTATTGTATCGGCGGTGTACATTGCGCATTGGATGGGAGCCGAGCGTGAAGTGGTATTAAGCTTAGCTGCTAAGTCGGTAACCAACCCGATTGCGATTGAAATCACCCGCGCTATTGGTGGTATTCCGGCGATTACAGCGGCAACGGTGATTGCTGCGGGAATGATGGGGCAAATGATTGGCTACAAGTTGTTGGACGTTAGTACAGTAGATTCACCGACTTCACAGGGTATTGCCATGGGATCAGCGTCGCACGCAATGGGATTGGCCGCTTCGTTAGAGCGCAGCCGAAAATTTGCGGCTTATGCCAGTTTGGGTTTGATTTTCAATGGCGTGCTCACGGCAATACTGGTGCCGATATTGATACCTTTAATGGGCATTTAATGTTTTGAATATAGATATATCAATAAAGGCTACCTGAACGTTTCGGGTAGCCTTTATTTAATAGAAAACCATCAAGCTACTTCGAAATTAAAACAGATTATCCATCACGTTTTTAGGTTTGCTACCATTATTGTTTGCAGGTTGCTTCACTGTATTGCCTGCTTGTTCATTAGTAGCCAACTCTCTTTTTGGCTTTGAGGGCGGTGCAGCTTGTGCAGTATTAATAGGCTCTAACGGTTTTTCCTGAACCGATAGCGCGGGTTTATTGATATTGCGATTTTGTGTTCGTGCAGTAGTATTGGCACGCGGCTGCTCGATAGGAGCAGTTGTTTCTGAATCATTCACAGGTTTGGATTCAGGGGCTTGGCTGTTAATGATATAGGGATTGGCTTGTGTGGTAGGCGCGACAGCTTGGGTCGCTCCACTTGGGCGCAGTATTTCAACAGCTTTGGCACTGGTGTCAGTTCGGTTGATGTTATCTACGGTAACGTTTGGTTTGCGCGTCAGTTCACGCCAAGCACTGAAGCTGAGCGCAGTCACTGCGATGGCAATCACGACTAACCCAGTCGACAAAAGATGTCTGGGTTTAAGTTGGAATGATTTTGAAGGGGCGGACATAAGTTTTCCGTTGGTTGAGGCTACCTGAATATTATGTTGATTATGCAACAGTTGTTTCAGGTAGCCGTTTGATTATTTATTTACTGTAATGCTCATATAAGGTCACTACTTTTTGAACGCCAGCGGTGGTGCTCACTTTGTTGGTGACGATGGCTTGTTCAGTTGGCGTGAGTAAGCCCATAACATAAGTTACGCCTGCATAAGTAACGACCTTTACATGACCTGGATAAACGCCGTGCATGTTTAATAAAGTGGTGCGCACTTTGGAAGTGATGGCTGAGTCATTAGTAATATTACCAAAAGTACGCGCCTGCGGTGCGATATCAATGTAGTTATAAACGGCTCTAGCTGCTTGCTCGGAGCGTGCGATGCGTTCTACTTGAACTTTATCTTCTGGGGTGGCTACTTGGCCCATCAATAACACTTCATGGTTATAGCTCACCACCGATACTTTGGGTGTGAAACCTTTTACGCTGTTGTTTTTCTCTAAGTAGATAAGTGCATTATTTTGAATGCGAAGTTCCATAACGTTGTCATCTGTTTGAGCGCCAGTGGTTCGGCGATCTAGCGCAGACATGCCGCCTACGGCAGCGCCGCCAACAATGGCTGCAACGCAACCGCCTAATGTGGTGGAGAGGGCAACTGCAATTACTAGTGCTTTGGCGTAAGGTTTAATCTTCATACAAGCATCCTTCATTTTTATTATGTTCAAGACAATAGCTGTCTAAGTCTATATTGAGTGAATTGTAACGGTTTTGGCACATCTGAGCACATTTTATGATAAACGGACGAGTTATGAGCTGTGGACTTTTAAAAACCTTCTGTTAGCATGGTGTCAATACAATCGCACATAGCATGAATCAGTAAAATATGAATCTCTTGAATACGAGCGGTGCGAGGGTGCGGCACGTTGAGCAGGATGTCGTTGTCTTTTAGCATGGCTGCAATTTTGCCGCCGTCGCGCCCAGTTAGAGCAATAACATGCATATCACGCTCGTGCGCAGCTTCAATGGCTTTGATGACATTGGCAGAATTACCAGAAGTGGAAAGCGCCAGCAAAACATCACCATTGCGACCTAATGCACGTACTTGCTTGCTGAAAATATGATCAAAACCATAGTCATTACCAATGGCGGTGATGGCGGAAGTGTCGGTGGTGAGCGCTAATGCGGCCAGCTCCATGCGTTCTTTTTCAAAACGGCCGGTCATTTCTGCAGCAAAATGTTGGGCATCAGCGGCTGAGCCACCGTTACCACAAGCGAGGACTTTACCGTCACTCATTAAACATTGCAGCATCATAATAGCGGCCTGTGCGGTTGGGCTGCTCAAAATATCAGCGGCTTCTTGTGTGGCTTCTATGCTTTGGGCAAAATGCGCGGCCACGCGCTCTGGTAGTGTTTTCATGAATTTAACCTGTAATGTTATGCAGCCAATTGGGTGTGTTATCGCCTTGTATTAATACAGCGTCTAAACGACAGGCGATATTATTCAGTTTATGCTGTTGCAGGTAATGCTCGATGCTGCGTTGTAGTTTAGCCAATTTCGACGGTGTAATGCTATATGCAGCACCACCAAAACTGCTGCCTTTGCGGTATTTTACTTCAACAAACACAATTTGCCGACCGTCTCGGACAATCAAATCGATTTCGCCATAAGGACAATGCCAGTTGCGTGCCAATAATGTGCAACCTTTGTTTTGTAAAAAGAGCAATGCAGCGTCTTCAGCAGCAGAGCCTGAGGCATGGTTCAAACGCATAAAGCAGATTCCTATGATAATATGCTTTTTCAGGTAGCCTAAAAAGCGGAAAAATGCAAAAACATTACCAAAAAGCCTGCGATAGCCTCGCAGAACAAACATTATACGTGGTTGCCACGCCCATCGGTAATTTGGCTGACATTACTTTGCGGGCGTTAGCAGTATTGGCCCATGCCGATATAGTTTGCGCCGAAGATACGCGGGTAACTGCGCATTTATTGAGCGCGTATGGCATTCAAACCAAATTATGGAGCGTGCGCGAACACAACGAGCAGCTGATGGCTGACAAAATCATTGCAGCATTAGCCGAGGGCAAAACAGTAGCACAAGTTTCTGATGCTGGCACGCCAGCAGTGTGTGATCCTGGTGCAAAATTAGCGGCAAGAGTACGCGCTGCTGGTTATGCTGTGGTGCCAATTGCAGGGGCAAGTGCGGTTATGGCGGCATTGAGTGTGGCGGGTGTTGTCGAGCCTAATTTTTATTTTAATGGTTTTTTACCCTCTAAAGCAGGCGAGCGCCAACGGCTCTTAGGCAAGTGGCTGCAAGCAGATTATCCAGTGGTGATGTTTGAAACGCCACACCGCATTGAAGCGGCGCTGGCTGATATGGCAGCATTGTTTCCTGAGCGGCAGCTGGTGTTGGCGCGTGAAATCTCCAAAACCTTTGAAACCTTTCTAACGGGCAGTGTGCTGGAAATTCAAGCGCAAGTTAAAGCAGATAGCAATCAAAGTCGTGGTGAAATGGTATTGATTTTACACCCAGCCAAACTTGAAAAGCATAGTGATTTACCAGAAAGTACGCAGCAAATTATGAAAGTATTGGCGGCTGAGTTGCCTACTAAACAAGCAGCTGATTTGGCGTCAAAGATTACGGGAGAGGGTAAAAAAGCGCTGTACGATTTAGCGCTCACATGGAAAGTTTAGGTATGTCATGTTTACGATTCAACGTATTTATGGTTTTCAAGCCGCAGAAAGTGTGCAAGCAGTGTTGGTAGATCGGTTGTATCCACGCGGACTATCAAAAGCAAAAATGACAAACATTTTATGGTTGAAAGAGGTAGCGCCTTCTACTGAATTGAGGCGATGGTATCATGTCGACCCTGTTGGACGTTTTAGTGAGTTTTCTGTTCGTTATTTGGAAGAACTGAGTGGGGAGCAGCAACGATTAGGATTGGCACGCTTACGCCAATTCGAAGAAAAAAGTAAAGTGGTTTTGTTAACCGCAGTAAAAGATCCGCAGTATTCACATGTGCCCGTATTGATTGAGGCATTGAGTGGTAAAAATTAAAGAAAGGCTAGCTGAAAGGGTTATTTAGAAACTGTGTTTTTAGGTAGCCTTTAATGTATTCTGAGACGCTCCAACTTAATTTTTAGTGGAATTTAAGTGAGTGATTTAAATAATAAAGGCTACCTGAATATATGTTCAGGTAGCCTTTATTAATGTTCAATATGATTGATAACTTGTGAGCTGATTAGCGTTTAGTGCCACTTAGACAAACCCAGCCATCGTCTAACTGCACTGGTGCCAAGTCAAACCATTGGTTATAGATTTCACTCATTTCGTCAATTTGCTCATCTAAAATACCAGACAGAATAATACGGCCACCTTGGCAGGTGCGACTGGCCAACATATCACCGAGCATGCGTAATGGATTGGCTAAAATATTGGCAATCACCACATCAAACTGGCCTTTTGGAAGTTCATCTGGCAGATAAAACGATGCGGAAACATGGTTTTGTGCCGCATTGTCTTTACTGGAGATGATAGCTTGTTTATCAATGTCTACGCCCACTGCGCTTTGTGCGCCCAATTTTAGCGCTGCAATGGTTAAAATGCCAGATCCACAGCCATAATCTAAAACACTTTCTCCACCTTTTAAATTGTTGTCTAGCCATTGTAAGCATAAGTGTGTGGTGGGGTGGCTGCCAGTGCCAAAAGCTAAGCCAGGGTCTAATTGTAAGTTAACGGCGTTGCTGTCGGGCGCAGTGTGCCAAGAAGGAGTAATCCATAAGCGATCTGAAATTTTAATGGGATCAAACTGCGATTGTGTTAGGCGTACCCAATCTTGTTCAGCTAATTCTTCCAATAGATAATGGGGTACCGGAATATTGCATGCTTCGGCTGCGGCAGTCATGATAGCCTCTATATTGGCATCTTTTTCAAATAAGGCAATAATCAGGCTTTGCTGCCAGATCTGCTCGGTGGGCATGCCAGGCTCGCCGAAAATTACTTGTTCTTGCTCTGTGCCAGCGTGCGCATCTTCAATGGCGGTTGACAAGGCGCCGTGCTCCATAAGTGCATCTGATAGGCGCTCAGCAATATACTCTTTCACGGCTAATGAAGTTTGTTGGTAAGACATGATGTTCCCAATATAAGGTTAAGTGTGCGGCGGTATAAACAGAATTTTACTCAATAAATCCATTGCTTATTCTAACGGATATAAGGCACAGCTAATAGGTATATAACTAAAAGGCTACCTGAACAATTTTTTCAGGTAGCCTTTTAGCGGAATAAGCTTATTGGCTTAGTTTTGCTTTTCGCTCTTCTAGCCAGCGCTCTAGATAATGAATGCTCACGCCACCTTTGCTAAAACCTTCATCACAAAATAAATCGCGGTGCAAAGCTGAGTTGGTTTTGATGCCGGTTATCGCTAATTCGTCCATAGCGACACGCATTTTTGCCATTGCTTGCTCACGTGTTTTTCCATGTACACAAACTTTACCAATCAAACTATCATAGTTTGGTGGTACACGATAACCTTGATAAATATGGCTGTCTACACGCACACCAAAACCACCGGGTAAGTGACAGCTTTCAATAACGCCAGGGCTAGGGATAAAGTTATATGGATCTTCCGCATTGATACGGCATTCAAAAGCATGACCTTCGATAACAATATCTTCTTGCTCATATTGTAATGGTAGCCCGCTGGCAATGCGAATTTGTTCTTGTACAATATCCACGCCAGTAACCAGCTCTGTAATAGGATGTTCTACTTGAACACGGGTGTTCATTTCAATAAAGAAAAATTCACCATCTTCATATAAGAATTCAAACGTACCTGCACCACGATAACCAATGCGTTTACATGCGGCTACGCAAGCTTCGCCGACCTTTTTACGCTCGGCATCAGTAATGCCTGGCGCTGGGGCTTCTTCAATTATTTTTTGGTGACGGCGTTGTAATGAGCAATCGCGTTCACCCAAATAAATAGCATTACCGTGTTCGTCTGCTAAAATTTGAATTTCCACGTGCCGCGGTTTTTGCAGGTAGCGCTCCATATAAACCATAGGATTACCAAATGCCGCACCCGCTTCAGTTTTGGTCATCTCAACAAATTGAAGCAAGTCTTCTTTTCTTTCTACCACACGCATACCACGACCACCACCACCACCAGAAGCTTTGATGATAACAGGATAGCCAACCTCTTCAGCAATGTTGAGGATGTCTGCGCCATCGTCTGGTAAGGCGCCTTCTGAACCAGGAACACAAGGTACGCCTGCTGCAAGCATGGCGTGTTTGGCACATACTTTGTCACCCATCAAGCGGATGGTTTCGGCACGTGGTCCAATAAATATAAATCCTGATTGCTCAACTTGTTCTGCAAAATTAGCGTTTTCCGCCAAAAATCCATAACCTGGATGAATGGCATTGGCGCCAGTTACTTCTGCTGCTGCTATTAGAGCGGGAATGTTCAGGTAGCTTTGTGTGGAGGATGCGGGGCCTATGCAAACAGATTCGTCGGCAAGTTTAACGTGCAAACTATCTTTATCAGCTTCAGAATGCACGGCAACTGTAGCAATGTTCATTTCTCGACAAGCGCGTAAAATGCGTAATGCAATCTCACCACGGTTGGCAATTAATACTTTTTTCAGCATGGAAAGTTCCTTCGGAACGGTTTGGCTGTACAGCAAAGGAAGGGCAGCGATGATTCAGCTGCCTCCGTGAATTACTCAATAATAAATAATGGTTCGCCATATTCAACAGGCTGGCCATTTTCAATCAGAATAGCTTTAACTACGCCAGATTTTTCAGATTCGATTTCATTCATCAGTTTCATGGCTTCGATAATGCACAATGTGTCACCAACTTTCACACTTTGACCCACTTCAACAAAAAATGGTGAGGCTGGTCCTGGAGCTCGATAAAATGTGCCTACCATAGGAGAGTTTTGCGCGTTACTTAAATCTACAGCTGGTGAAACTGCTGCTAAAGGTGTTGCGACAGGTACAGCAGTAGGGGCTGGAGCAAACTGATGAGTAGGGGCTGCATAAAGTGCTTGCGGCTGAGCGGTAGTTCGTGTAATGCGTACTTTTTCTTCACCTTCGGTTACTTCGATTTCGGCAATTCCTGATTCTTCTACTAAATCAATCAGTTTTTTGAGTTTACGTAAATCCATCGTGTCTGTCCTTATGTACAGGTATCAAGTAAGGGGTTAGGGTGTGTGGTTCTCGAAAATCGTCTTATAGATTAGGAGCTTTTGGAGCCTAGGCCTGCTTCGAGCACTCCATGGGTAGGAGGGAAGTTGTGTTTGTATGAGGCCGTCATTAGTTATATAGTTTACACATTAAATGTAATATTGTTGCTTATAGTGGCTTATTTTCGCTAACTTGCTGTTAAATGTCCAGCTAAATATCAAAAATAGGATTTTGAGCAAATAATATTATGGCTAATTTTTAAATTTTTAAAATGGGATATTTTTTAAAAAACTTTATCTGTTCAGTTGTTTTCAACAACTGAACAGATGGCCGTATAATTGTGCCTTTGATTCAATTGGTAAACTAACATCATGTACTTATCTGATTTTGATTTTGAACTAGCCGATCATTTAATTGCTCAATATCCACCTGTAGTCCGAGGAAGTAGTAAATTATTGGTGGCTTTACCTGAGCAGCCGTTATTCGATAGCATTTTTCCAAACTTGATTAATTGTGTTTCTGCCAACGATGTCTTGGTATTTAATAATACTAAAGTGATAAAAGCACGGCTATTCGGACAAAAACTTAGTGGCGGCAAAGTTGAGGCTTTAATTGAGCGAGTATTGGATGACAACACTGCTTTGGCACATATTCGAGCATCTAAATCGCCTAAAAAAGGCACTGAATTGTTGTTTGAGGGTGAGATTCATGCTCGTATGATAGAACGAAAAGGCGAATTATTTTGCTTGCGGTTTTCAGGTAGCCAATCGGTATATGAAATACTGGATCAATATGGATCCCTTCCGCTGCCACCTTATATAGAACGGACGGCGGCTGAAGAGGACGATAGCCGTTACCAAACCGTATATGCAAAACATCAAGGCGCAGTAGCTGCACCTACTGCAGGCTTGCATTTTACAGATGAATTATTACTTGAATTACGCCAAAAAGGTGTTGAGTTGGTGGAGGTGACTTTACATGTTGGTGCAGGCACGTTTCAACCGGTTCGAGTAGAAAAAATTGCTGAGCATAAAATGCACTATGAATGGTTTGATGTTTCACAAAGTACCGTGGATAAAATTCAATCTGCGCATCAACAAGGTGCTAATGTTTGGGCTGTTGGTACAACATCTATGCGGGCTTTAGAGTCTGCAGCTGCTTCAGGCGTATTAAAAGCTGGGCAAGGAGATACAGATATATTTATTACGCCAGGTTACCAATTTAAAGTTGTTGATAGATTGATAACCAATTTCCATTTGCCTAAATCTACTTTATTGATGCTGGTGAGTGCATTTTCAGGGGTAAAGCATATTCGAAATGTTTACGCTCATGCTGTAGCAAACAATTATCGTTTTTTTAGTTACGGAGATGCGATGGTTCTGGGTCGGAATGAGTAAAAATATTTCAAGAGATATTGATGCTTAAATTCAAATTAAACCATAACAAATATCAATAAAAACGCCTACTATTTAATAAATAGTAGGCGTTTTTCAAACTTCATAAGCTTATTTGTTTGAGGTGTAAGCCTCATAAGCTTGATTAATTCTAGCAGAATATTGGACACCGTTTAAAACTACGCCAGCTGGTTCAATATTACTGCCTGTAAAGCTAACTATACAGTTTTCAAGTTCTTTAGGTGTAGTATTGTCGGCACGGATAACCAATAAAGTTGTGCCTGCAAATTGACCAATAACGGTGGCATCTGAGACTGCTAACACAGGAGGTGTATCCATAATCACAAAGTCATATTGCTCACCCGCTAGCTTTAAAATATCTTTAAAGCTGTCGCCTAATAATAATTCAGAAGGATTGTTTGGTGTCTCACCACGAGCTAAGAAATCTAATCCTGAAATATTGGTCGGCTGAATTGCTGTAAATAGTTGTTTACTATCTGCTAAAACTTCTGCTAAACCAGTGCTACCAGACATATTTAGAAGATCATGTAAGTAGCCTTTACGCATATCAGCATCAATAAGCAATACACGTTTATCAGATTGTGCCATAACCGCAGCTAAGTTAGCCGAAGTAAATGATTTACCTGCATCTGGGTTGGCGCCTGAAATCATGATAATGTTGTTTTTAGATTTCAGGGTAGAGAAGTAAATATTTGAACGCAATGCACGTATTGCCTCTACAGCCATATCGGTAGGGTTATTTTGAGCCAGCAAGTAATTCGAAGCTAATCCACGCTTTCCTTTACCTGTTTTACTGCTGGATAAGTCACGCTTTTGTTGTGAAATAGACAATGGGATGGTAGCAAAAGTATGAATACCCATGTTGTCCAAATCTTCTTTAGAGTTAATGGTTTCACGCATCATTGTTTTCGTCACATACCATGCAGAAGTTAATAATCCACCTGCCAATGCAGCTAATAAGACCATCAACGATTTTCTTGGTTTAATAGGCTCTTCAGCAGTTACAGCGTAGTCAATAACACGCACATTGCCTTGAGAGCTTGCTTTTAAGATGTTAAGTTCTTGTTTTCGACTTAATAACTGCACGTAAGTGGCTTGAGTTATGTCTACGTCACGAGTTAAACGAATAACTTCTTGTTGGGTATTTGGGAACGCTGAAATTTGTTGGTTAACACGACTACGCGCCTTTTCCAAAACCGCTAGACGATCTAACACCGCTTTGTAAGTAGGATGCTCTTTAGTAAATAGCTCTGTTAAGCCCGCTTCTTCAGTTTTCAAGGTGGTGATCTGGGTTTCAATATCCATCAAACTGCTCAGGGAACCCTGTGCTTCTGCAGGAATATCAAGAGTACCGCTACGTACACGATATTCATTCAACCGCTTCTCGGCAACTTGTAGCGCTTCTTTCAAGCGAGGTAATTCTTCATTAATGAAAGCGAGGCCACTAGCAGCTGACTGGATATCCCGGTTTCTATTTTGGTTAACGTAGTTGTCAAGAATACTATTTAATACCAGTTGGATTTGCTTGGGTTCGGTACCAGTATAATATAAACCTAGCATTGGGCTTGTTTGGCCTTTGCTATTAATAGCTAAATTAGAGGTTATATTTTGGATCGCGCGCAGTTGAGAATATTTGGTTACAGCAAATTTTTGACCCTCGTCAGCCAAGATTTGGTCAACTTGGATAGTTAGACCTGATTTATCTTGTAAAGGTGTGCCCACTTTGCCTTCGATCTCATTTCCGTCTGGACCAGATAAAACATAACGGCTTTTATCAATAACCTGGAGGTTTAGTTTTTTATTTAACCAGCCTTCAGGAGTAGTAAGCATGCTAATAGTAATGGCTGGCTTTGAGTTTCGACTTAAGTTATTCAATACGTTACCAATTATTGGGGTGTATTGAGGTTCAATTCTCAAATCTAGATTCAGATCCTCAACAGTTTTTCCGATAACCAAGCGAGAACGAATGAGATCAATTTCTGTTTCCGTGGGAGAGGACATTGGGGCAATGATATTGTTAATCTGATTTAAGATTTGATTTTGGTTGCCAGTTTTAATTTCAACGATTGCATCAGCACGATAGACAGGTGCACTGCTAAGGCTATATAAAGCGCCTAGTATAGCCCCGATAGTAACAGCTGAGATAATCTTGTATTTGTGGCTATCTAATGCATCAAAAATTTGACGCAAATTAATGTCATCATTGGGTTTGTTTTGGGTAGTGGGCTGTTGTGCCATAATAGGTTTTCCCTAAAATTTAGTAATAGTAATTAGTAAGTAATTAGTAGTGCGTTTAGTATTATTTATGGATTAATTTTGCGGCCCAAAGACGAGCTGCTTCATTGATCTGCCTATATACTAATTCAAACATTTCTAAGTCTTTCTTGTAAGGGTCTGGAACTTTTTGCTGTGCGCTCCATTGACCAAATAGCATTGTTTTACTTATAGCTGATGAAGAGATTTTAGCTACTGAATCAATTAGCTTAGGATCCATAACTAAAATTAAATCATATTCGTTGCATAACTCAGCAGTGAGTTGACGAGCGATATGATTTGATAAATCAATTCCTCTTTTTTCTGCCACAATCACAGTATTTGGATCGGCAGGATAGCCAACGAGCGCATTCACACCTGCGGAGGCAATTTTCTGTGTTGGCAGATAATGGCGTAGTAGGTGTTCCCCTATAGGGGAGCGGCATATGTTTCCGATACACACAACAAGGATACTATTAAACATTTTTCACTTAGAATGAGTTGTTGACACTGGTTGCGTTGCTAATAGAACCAGTCAATTGTTGAATTACACGGTTCCAACGAGCAACAGGAGCAGCCGTAACATAAACTACATCGTTCGCCTTCAGCTTGAATTGATTACCTAGCGCATATGCTGTGGCATCTTTCAAATTTAGCTGATAAATATGGATGGGTTTTTCTTGATCTAATGGCATGTTGCGAATAACAAAAACGCCTGTTGCATCTGATAAAGTTTGATCCAATCCACGTGCTTCACTTAATGCTTCTGTTAGGCTATAACCTTGAGGAGTCATACGTAGTGAGGATTGCTGTCCTACTTCACCCATTACAAACACTTTAGAGTTTTCGTTAGTGGGTATATAAACAATGTCACCATCACTTAGTAGTTGGTTTTTGGATAAGTCGCCATATTGTAAGATATCTTGCACAGAAATGGTTTTATCAACTCCATTGTGTGTCAATTTAATGTTATTTGTATCCGCTTCATTGGTCACACCACCCGCAATGTTAAT
This sequence comes from uncultured Neisseria sp., assembly GCA_964563885.1. Lineage (GTDB taxonomy): Bacteria > Pseudomonadota > Gammaproteobacteria > Burkholderiales > Neisseriaceae > CAZLYX01. Next base: position 17,896 of record CAZLYX010000027.1, read on the forward strand.
TGCGTCAAGTAAGGTCATGGGGATATTGGTTATAGGTAACTGCCCAGCTTGGCGAACTGCACCTGAAATAGCAACTTTCTGTGAGCGAAACTCAGTAATATTAATATCTAACTGAGGATTTTTAATATATTTCTGTAGACGACTATTGAGTTCACTTTGCACTTGAGACAATGTTTTGCCACGGACATGTACCTTGCCGATTAGAGGGTAAAAAATATTCCCTTGCTCGTCTACCCATGCTCCTGAGCTAACTTGTCGATTCTGATTGGAAGTCGTTGAGGTTGCTGGCGCATTCAAATCGGGATGGTACCAAACAATAATATTCAGAACATCACCACTACCAAGCCGATAGTTATAATTTGATTTTAGCTGTTCAAGGCTTTGATTGTTTTGTGCAAACTTTACTGGAGGCCTCATACTTTCAACCAGGCCAAGGGTAATAGGGTAGACATTGACTTTATTGCTTAAATCAACATCACCAGCTGTTTCATTTTCAGCATAGACAATGTTCTTATTACTGGTTGATAGGCCAGAGCCAGGCACTACCGTACAGGCAGACATTAATGCTGATATTGACAGACTTATAATAGCAAGTTTATTGATATTCACTTTGTTTCCTTTTTTTTCTGCCTTTATGCAGAATGTCTAAATAATGTATTAAGTAGATAGCTTAGGCTTACGTCTCAATAGTTTATGTTTTTCGTTTCTGTAACCATACTAAGTCACAGATATCATCTTTCGGCGCAAAACCTAATGGCATTTCTAACATCATTTCGCGAATAGTAGCCAAATCACTGTCTTTGCAAGCCTGATCTATGCGAGAGAGTAAAGTGTGTAATGTTTGCCATGGTAACATTACCTCGTTGGCTGTCATTATTCTTGGATGAGTGGTATTTTTTACTTCATCACCGATCAATAACTCTTCATATAACTTCTCGCCTGGTCGCAATCCTGTAGTACGAATTTCAATATCACCATTGGGGTGAGATTCATCTTTAACCTCTAAACCGCTTAAACGTATCATTTGGCGAGCTAAGTCTATAATTTTAACAGAATCACCCATATCTAATACAAAAACATCGCCGCCTCTACCCATTGCACCTGCTTGGATCACTAATTGAGCAGCTTCTGGTATTGTCATGAAGTATCGAGTAATCTCAGGGTGGGTAATTGTAACAGGGCCACCTGAAGCAATTTGTTTCTCAAATACAGGAACCACTGAGCCTGAGGAACCCAAAACATTGCCAAAGCGAACCATGCAAAAGCGAGTTGTTTGATTGTTCTCGGCAGCAAGTGCTTGTAAAACTAATTCTGCCATGCGTTTGCTGGCACCCATTGCATTGGTAGGGCGTACGGCTTTATCAGTTGAAATTAGTACAAAAGTTTCAACTTTGGCATCAATAGCTGCTAATGCACAGTGCAGTGTGCCATACAAGTTATTACGTACGCCCTCAATAGTATTGAACTCAACCATAGGTACATGCTTATAAGCTGCAGCATGGTAAATGGTCTGAACACCAAAAGCTTGCATAATGCCAAATAAACGCTTTTGGTGTTGAACTGAGCCTAATAATGGGATCACTTCAATGTCTAATTTTGTTTCTGCTTGGAATTCTTTTAATTCTTTATCTATGTTGTACAAAGAAAACTCTGATAATTCAAATAAAATAAGTTTTGAGGGGGCACGCTGGATAATTTGGCGACACAATTCTGAGCCAATAGAACCACCAGCACCTGTAATCATAACTACTTTGCCTTGTATATCAGCAGCCATCAATTCAGGTTTAGGGTCGACAGGATCGCGCCCTAATAAATCAATGACAGAGATTTTTTTCAATGAGCTAACACTGATTTTTCCACCCACTAAATCTCGAATTCCTGGAATAGACAAAACTTCGCAAGAGTATTTCTCAAGTTTGTGAATAATTTCTTTACGTTGTTCATTGGTAGCACTGGGTATTGCTAATAGGACTTTTTTTACGCCATATTGTGAAATCAAATTACCAATTTCACTTGGAGGATAAACGCTAAGATTAGAAATAGAAGCATGTCTCAGAGTTATATCATCATCCACAAAAACAACTGCACTGTACTCGTTTACTTGTTTAATTGCTTCTAGTAACTGGCGCCCAGATTGGCCTGCACCATAAATAATAACGGGCTCCATCGCAGAATGTTTGTTATGGCTACCTGAAAGCAGGGATTTAATTGTTAATCTTGAGGCACTGGTTAAAACAAGTAACATTAAAAAGTAAACAACAGGCACTATCAGGCTAAAATCATTTTTAATAACAAGCATGCAGATTAGTAACACTGCGACTGAAATAAGGCTGCCAGATAAGGTGGTTGTTAATACTTTTGATCCAATATAACGAGTTACCGCACGATACAAGCCTAATCGTATAAAACTTACTATGGTTAATATCGCTGTAATGCCAAATATTAGCCAATTACTCATGGTTTGCCATTCATCATTATATTCTGGCTTTAGGCTCAAGCTAAACCAAAAGGTGATAAAAATGATCAAACTATCATGAATTAAAAAAAGTATCTTTTTAGCGCCTCTAGGCAAAGAAAGTAAGAAATCCTGTGCCATTTTTATATAGTCGCCTCGGTTAGTACTTGCTTGATATGTTCGCAGCAAAGCGAAATTTCTGCCTCGGTTAAGGTAGGGTGTACTAAAAACATTAAACTGGTTTCTCCAAGCTCAACAGCATTTTTTAAACGCTCTTTTGGGCGCCACGGAGTACCATCGAAAGCTTTTTCTAAATAAACTTCCGAGCAACTCCCTTGATAGCAAGGAGTGCCTAATTCGTTTAGCATTGTTATGATGCGGTCACGATCCCAACCAGTTTTAAGGTGTTCTGGTTTAACGAAGGCATAGTATTTATATTGGGCATGCTCAATATAATCAGCTACTTCTACCGTACGAATAGATGAGAAGGTGCTAAGAGAATTCTCTAAAAGCTTTGCGTTCTGTTGGCGTTTTTCTGTCCACTCAGGCATCCGAGTTAATTGGATTCTACCGATAACAGCTTGCATTTCCAACATGCGCCAGTTGGTACCAAAGCTTTCATGTAGCCAGCGGAAACCTGATGGATGTTGTCGATTATAAATAGCATCATAACTTTTGCCATGATCTTTGTAAGACCACATTTTTGACCACAACTCTTTATCATTAGTGGTAACCATGCCGCCTTCACCGCCAGTAGTCATAATTTTATCTTGGCAAAAAGACCATGTTCCAATATGACCAATAGAGCCAACAGGTTTACCTTTGTATTTAGCCCCATGTGCTTGGGCGCAGTCTTCGATGACATATAAATTATGTTTTTTAGCCAATGCCATAATGTCATCCATTTCAGCTGGGATACCTGCTAAGTGTACGACAATAATTGCTTTGGTTTGTTCGGTTAAAACAGTTTCAATGCTCTGAGCCGTGATGTTTTGGCTGTTTAAATCTACATCAGCAAACACTGGGTTAGCTCCAGCAGTGACAATCGAAGATGCGGACGCTAAAAAGGTGCGCGATGTCACTATAACATCATCTCCATCGCCGATATTCATTGCTTTTAAAGCAACATCTAGAGCTAAAGTGCCATTACTTAAAGCAACAGCAAATTCCGTGTTAGAGAATTTAGCAAATTCTTTTTCGAATTGTCGACACTCATCACCAGTCCAATAGTTCACTTTATTTGAGAGAAGTACTTTTTGAATTGCATCAGCTTCTTCTTGGGTGAAGCTTGGCCACGGTGATAGTTGGGTGTTTAACATACGGAATCCTTAGAAATATTTGTATCAATAGCGGGTATATAGTGAGTAATAGTTGTTTTATTAGTTATTCAATCGTCGGGTTTTCCTGTGAATTTGTAGGAAGTACCTTTTCCTTCATCAGCTGTAATTCCTTCTTTTATTAAGACTTTTTTAACTGTTAAGAATAGAATTTTAATATCAAGCCAAAATGAATAATTATCAACATACCAAGTATCAAGCTTAAACTTCTCCGTCCAAGAAATGGCGTTACGACCATTTACCTGAGCCCATCCCGTAACACCTGGACGCATATTGTGACGCCTGTATTGTTCCTTACTGTAGTGAGGCAGATACTCCATCAACAACGGGCGAGGACCTACCAAGCTCATTTCACCGATTAATACATTCCATAGTTCAGGCAGCTCGTCAAGGCTAGTAGAGCGCAAGGCTTTACCGAATGGAGTTAGTCTTTCTTCGTCAGGCAATGGATTACCATCTTTATCAGACGCATCACGCATGCTTCTAAATTTAATCATCTCGAAAGGCTTACCATCTTTTCCAGGCCGAATTTGTCTAAACAGTACTGGAGAACCTAGGTTCTTTTTAATAAGGTAAATCAAGATCAAGAAAACGGGCAGTAAAAGGATTAAAGCAATGAGTGAGACAACAATATCAAAAATTCTTTTTATAATTAACATTTGGGTTCCGTAATTACTTAATATTCATCTGATCAAACATAAACTGGTTGACTATTTCGACATCATATTTGGTTTCAGCTATTTTTCTTGAAGCCTGCCCCATTTGTTCTATAAGAGAAGGGGTGGTAATGAACTTCTCCATTGCGCTGGCTAAGTTTTGCACAGATTTTACTGGAACTAAGAAACCATTTTTTCCTTCTTCTACAGTCTGACGACAACCAGGTGCATCAGTTGTAATAATAGCTCTTCCCATCGCCATTGACTCTAAGGTAGTTCTTGGTGTTCCTTCACGATATGAAGGTAGTACAAAAACGTGTGCTGCTTCAATTGCAGGCCTTACATCTGATAGCCTACCCCAATAATTAATAGTTCCCGACTCAATCCATGAGTTAAGTTGTTGTTGAGATATCGAACTAGGATTGCTGTCTAAATAACCAACTACGTTAAATATTGTTTCCGGGTACTTTTCTTTGATGAGTTTGGCGGCTGCCACATATTCTTCTACGCCTTTGTCTTTGAGCAAACGCGCAATAAACAAAAATTGAATAGCATCGTTTTTAACTTGAGGCAACGCTACTTGCGCAAAGGTTTGGGTGTTTACACCAGAACCGTTAACAACAGTCGAATTCTGCTCAGGTGTCAAAATGCTTAACTGTTTAAATAGTTCTAGATCGTCACTATTTTGGAAAAATACCAAATTACTTTTACTTAGTGCTAATTTATATAATGAGCGGGTAATTTTCTTGATGAACTGTACTTTTTTAGTCTCATTTTCACCACTTTGGAAAACGTATCCTAGACCAGTGATTAAAGCAATACGATTAGGAGCTTTTGCATAAAATGCTGCAATCATGCCATAAATAACGGGTTTAATGGTGTAGGCTAAAACATATTCTGGTTGCAATTCTTTTATAAGCTGGAATAAATTCTTAATGGTTTTTAGATCGCTCTTCGGATTCATTCCGGTCCGCTGCATATAAATGTTATGTGTAAAAATGCCTGCATCATTCAGGCGTTTCTTGTTGGGGTCACTGTCATCTAAATCGGGCGAGGCAGTGTGAACCTCGAAACCTTTTTCCTTTAACTTATTAATCAAGTCCCAACGAAAATTGGTAAGAGAATTGGGATGGCTTGCAATCAATAAAAACCGTTTTGTGTTCATAAAGTTTCTTTTTTCTTTAATTGGTTGTAACCAAAAATGTAGGCGAATAGAATAACAAGCTCTGATATGCCAAAAGCATATAGTGCGCCTTCAACGCCAAATGATTTACTTAAAAAGTAAGTAGAAATTACTGTGAGTGCGCCTACTATTATTAGTACTTTATTTTTAAATACAATAATTGCTTCCAAATTCATGGTCATGCCGATGGGTGAATATAGCAACTTGATTACAATTGGAAAAACAAATAGTGAGGTTAGTCTAATTAAATCTGGATATTTATTGGTATCAAATAGTAGTGGATAAATTAGACCTACTGCGAAAAAAAGAATGATTGTGACAGGCAGGGCGGCAACTATTCCATACCTGATATATTTTTCCACAAAAGAAAAGGCTTGTTCTTTGTTATCACTAAAAAGTTTATAAAAATTTGATAGCAGCATTGAGTTAAAAAGAGCATTAATTAGCAACCCACAAGAGCTTAATAGCAGAGTAGATAATGAGTAGGTTGCGACAGCTTTATTCATACCCATTTGACCCATGATCAAGATAGCCGCTTGATAAGTAAATAAGTAAGATAAATCACTAATCAAAAAGTTAAGCGATTTTTTCTTAAACCCAAAGTTTGTTATTTTGAAATTATAATATTTTTTATATTTTTTAATGTGATAAATAAAATAGGCAGTAACAGATGCAAGTACAATAATGTTCGATATTGTGACGGCTTTGGGGTTATTGATTTCTTGTGCAAAACCAAAAAGTAAAATAGCTGTTACTAAAAGAAGAAGTACTTTATAGATGTTTACAATTTTTTGAGTTAATGCCAATTCTATTACACGAGAACGGTATTTTAAAATAACACAACTGTATGCTATTAATACAGATGGGAAAGATACTGCGAACAATACAACCTTCATTTGATCGTTTGGTAGAGGCCAAGCAAGGCTTAGAACAGCTGTTATAACAAGTGATAATAAGATTGATGACAAATCCAAAGGCGTTTCATTTTGGGATAATTCACGTAAGCTGTATTCGTGAATTCCCAAGCTCGCTAAAAGTGAGATCAAATTAGCAATAGTTATGTAGCCAATAATAATGCCAAACTGTTCAGCGCTATATAGGTGTGACAGTAAAATGGACGCAACGTAGCTGAAACCATTTGTTATAATAAGAAGTATTAAATATTTCATATAGTTTTATTTCTTTTCTTGCCATACTTGATTGTATTTTTGGTATGAGGAATTTATATCAAATAGTTTTTTCGCACGCTGAAAAGCTTGATTTGAAATATCCAGTTTTTTATTTGAATCCTCAGCAAAAAATTCTTTAATAGCGTTTGATAAAGCAGGGGTGTTTGATGCCGGAACCACTTTGTAGATGCCATCTATGATCGATTTTACTCCGCCAACATCTGTTCCAATACATGGGATACCATAGCTGATGCTTTCGCATAGAACGTTGGGTAAGCCTTCGCTGATGGAGGATAAAACAAATAGGTCTATCTGTTTATAAAATTCATGCATGTTTTTACAAACACCTTTGAGTTCAATAACTACATTGGGGAGCTCTAGTAGATTTTTTGCGTATTCCATTAGCTCTTCATTGCTATCAACTATGTCTTGGCCTACAGCAATAAGTTTTATTTTTTGTTCGGGGAATTGCTTAGCAAATAAATATACTGCTTCAATACCATTTTGCCAGTCTTTTACTTTGTGGAAACGACCAGCCATTCCGATACAAAAACTATCGTGTAGTTTGTAATGGTTCACTTCTTGCATGGGGTGTCCATTTAAAATGACGAAACCGTTAACTGGATGGAAACCAAAATTATTGTGTTGTGTAAGGCACTCTTCAGAGCAATAAATAATAGCTTTAGGCTGTTTTGAAAGAAGTTTTGAGAGAGAGATCATTTTTAGTGTAGATTTTTTCTCTGCTGACAATTTGGCAAGTGAATGATGGATGCCCCAAAAGATAGACCATTTTTGAAAAAATATTAAATTAACTAAACTCACAATTACATTAGAGGCGTACATCCATGTTTGAATAATGTCTGGATTGAATGCATTAATAGTTTTTTTTAGCTCAAATATATTTGCTAGAAGTGTGGTTTTATTTAGTTTAATTGCTTTAATAGTAAGATTTTTATCATTGAAAATACGCTCAACAAGTTCCTGATCATAATCTAGTAAAGAAATGATCATTATTTCATCGTTTTGGCTGGCGTTAACTAAGTTGGCCAACATTTTCTCCGCACCACCAATTTCAGTTAAATTATTAATTACATGTAATATTTTCATATTTTTAATTTTTTCATAGTAAGGATTGCAAAAAACAAGCCCCAGAGAGCCACAATGATAGCAAAAGAACTAAATTGTAAAGCTAGGCTTAAAATACAGAACATATAAGTTAATAGCGTAAAATATTGATTTTTATATCTATCCGCTATTCGCATTACAAAGCAGAAATAGATACAGAATACAAAAGTACCGAAAATAATACCAAAGTTTGAAACCAGTTCATCCCAGAGGCCTGTTGTCATACCCCAGCCTAGATCTTGTGGATATGAATAGCCCATTAAATAACTTGTAGCATATACAGAATATTTATAAGGCGTAACCAAGCCCATATTCACTAGTCCACCATAAAGAAATCTTGCAAAATATATAACGCTTATACCGTCATGTGGAATAATAGAATCGCCATAAACAGAAGAGTAAATAGCCATAGACAACACATCGTCACGACCAAAATCTACTCTCATACCCATATATTCGCTTGGCGACATAGCAGAAAACTCTTGTTTTCGGATAATCGACTGATACAGAATGGATAAAAATATACCTAAAAATGCTACTAAACCCATTAAGACAACCATTTTTTTAGGGCTGACTTCTTTTTTGATATAAATCATGAAGCAAACTAAAAAAATTAAATATGCCACAATGGCGCGTTTACCATTTATGCTAAAGCTAATAAACAGTGGGAAGCTGAAAATTAGTAAGTTCCATATGGATTTTCTTTTAGATAAGAATAAAAATCCTACAAAAGAAAG
>CAZLYX010000028.1:0-26006 GCA_964563885.1 uncultured Neisseria sp.
TTTATATTATTTAGGCATGATATTGGGTATTGGGCTATAAGCAATATTAAAGTAGGTTTGTAGCGGTGTCACACTATAGAATAATTGGGCTTAAAAGGCATCTTTAAATACGTTTTAAAATGCTTTACCAAATCATAAAAAATGGCATAGACAGAATATGTAGTGCCGCGTAGTATTGTTACGGAAAATCAGCTTAAGTTCAATTTGGCTACTGCTGTAGCTTAAGGAAATAGTATTTGATGAATACGCTAACAAATTTTGATTTTGTGCTGTTTGGCGCTACTGGCGATTTGGCGATGCGCAAGCTCATTCCATCTTTATATCAAGCACATGCTGCGGGATTGTTGCATCCGAAAGGGCGTATTTTAGGGGTGAGCCGCAGTGATTTTAGTGCTGAAGATTTTTTGCGAAAAGTAGAAATCGATTCAAAAATTCATGTAAAAGAGCTTGTTAATGATGATTTATGGGCTTCTTTTGTGGCGCGAATATGCTACCTGAAAGTAGATGTAACTAAAGCGGTCGATTTTGAAACGCTGGCCAGCACTGTGAATGCGCGCGCAGAAACTGATAATGTGATTGTGTATTTATCGATAGCCTCTAAATTTTTTACGACTATTTTTGAGCGCTTGGCCAGTGTGGGCTTAAATCGCGATACGGTGCGCGTGGTGTTAGAAAAGCCGCTGGGCAATGACTTAATATCGTCACAAGCCATTAATGATGCGGTGGGCAAGTTCTATTCTGAACCTCAAATTTATAGAATTGATCATTATTTAGGCAAAGAGTCACTGCAAAACCTGCTGGTGTTGCGCTTTGGCAATGTAATGTTTGAGCCGCTTTGGAATAGGCATTATGTTAAAAGTGTGCAGCTCACCATTGCCGAGCAATTGGGCGTGGAAGAGCGGGGAGAGTTTTACGACAGCGTGGGTGCGTTGCGCGATATGGTGCAAAATCATTTGGTGCAAATGTTATGCATGATTGCGATGGAGCCGCCAGTAAGCTTAGATGCAGACGCTGTGCGCGATGAAAAGTTAAAAGTGATACGGGCACTGAAAACCATGACTTCTGAAGAAGTAGATGCCAATGTGGTGCGCGGTCAATATAGTACTGCTGAAGTGAGTGGCAAACAGCTAAAAGGCTACCTGAACGAACATAAAGTGCCCACCAATAGCCATACTGAAACGTATGTGGCGATTAAAGCAGAAATCAACAATGAGCGTTGGGCGGGTGTGCCCTTTTATGTGCGCACAGGTAAGCGTATGAAGGAAAAACGGGCTGAAATAGTGCTGAACTTTCATGCGGTGCCCAATTCTATATTTGCTAATAGTCAAAGCATACCTAATGCGTTAGTGCTGGAATTGCAGCCTATAGAAGAAATACGCTTGCGTTTGCAGGTTAAGCGCCCTGGCAGTGCAATGGAAGCAGTGCCGGCTTTTATGAATGTGAACTTGGCCGAAGCTGTGCCTGAACGCAGAGCTGAAGCATATGAACGCTTATTATTAGATGTGATTAATGGCAAATTAGCTTTGTTTAATCGTCGCGATGAGTTAGAAGCGGCATGGGCTTGGGTGATGCCTATTATGGATAATTGGGCAGCCAGCCAGCAGGCGCCGCACACTTATGCTGCTAACAGCTGGGGGCCAGAAGCGGCTGAAGTTTTGTTGGCAAAAGACGGCAATACTTGGCATGAAAATCAATAAGAGTTCAAGCTTGCTAATGTTTAAATTGGCTAAATAACAGTGTTAATAACAAGCATTCAGGTAGCCTGCTGCAATAGGCTACTTGAATAAAGATTTGATTACTTATCTAGATGTTTTTTGATAAATAAATCAAAGCAATAGGAGAGGGTAATGAGCATAGAGTGGCATATTCAGCCCGATGTAACGGCATCAGCACAAGCATTGGCTGATGCCGTTGCCGAAGCTTTGCAGCAGACCTTGGCGCAAAAAAATCAAGCAGTATTGGCGGTGTCTGGCGGTCGTTCACCCATTGCTTTTTTTCAAGCACTATCAAGCAAAGCTTTAGATTGGCACAAAATTAGCGTGACCTTGGTAGATGAGCGCATTGTGCCGATTCAACATCAAGACAGCAATAGCGAGCTAGTACAACATTATTTACTGCAAAATCAAGCTGCTGATGCCACGTGGCTGCCCTTAATTGATGCTCAAGCTGATGCAGTTGAGCTGATGGATGTACAAAAAGCTGTGAATTATGCGCTGCAAAATTATCGTCAGCCAGATGTTTTGGTATTGGGAATGGGTGGTGATGGTCATACAGCTTCATTGTTTCCAGAAGCACCGCAGTTAGATTTGGCTTTGGATACAAACTATACGCCACCACTGTTGCATATCACGCCGATAACTGCGCCACATGAGCGCATTTCGATGACTTTAGCTGTAATTGAGCAGACATCACGCGTATTTTTGGCTATTGCAGGCGCTGAAAAAAAAGCAGTGTTGGAGCAAGCACTGGCAGGAATGAGCAAAACCCATCCTATAAGCTATGTACTCCATTCTGAAAAAATGGTAACGCATGTTTACTTCAACTACTAAGCCGCAAGCTGCTCAACAATGGCCGCGTTTAATTGCCGATATTGGCGGCACTAATGCTCGCTTTGCCTTAGAAACTGCACCGCAGAAAATTGAAAAAATAGCGGTATTGGCGTGTAGTGATTATCGTACTTTGGCTGATGCCATTCATGCGTATTTATATTCAGTAGGAAACCCAGACATTGGACACGCAGTGATTGCTATTGCTACTCCCATTATGGGCGATTGGGTGCAAATGACCAATCACCATTGGAATTTTTCGATTGAAGAAACACGCCAAACCATGGGTTTTTCTCATCTATTAGTAATAAATGATTGTGTTGCGCAAGCGTTGGCAATTACTCAAATGCGTCAAGATGATTTAATGCAAGCTGGCGGCAATGCTCTAATTGAAAATATACCGAAAGCAGTATTAGGCGTAGGCACAGGTTTGGGTGTGAGTGGTTTGATTCCAAGTAAAACAGGCTATGTGCCGCTGGCTGGCGAAGGTGGTCATGTGAGCTTTGCGCCGTTTAATGATATTGAAATGCTGATTTGGCAATATGCCCAAAAAAAATATGGCCATGTTTCGACAGAGCGCTTAATAAGTGGTGCTGGCTTGAGTTTAATTTATGAAGCATTGACGCAGATTAAAAGCATGCCATTTAAACCATTAACACCAGCAGAAATAAGCGAACATGCATTAAATGACAATTCATTTTTATGCAAACAAGCTTTAGATATATTTTGTGCTATGTTGGGCACTGCGGCGTCTAATTTAGCGCTAACATTAGGTGCGCGTGGCGGGGTTTATTTATGTGGCGGTATGATTTTGCATATTGTTGATTATTTTAAGACATCGCCATTTCGTCAGCGTTTTGAGGATAAAGGCCGTTGTAATGAATATTTAGCAACCATTCCTGTTTACGTGGTGTTAAATCAATATTCTGGGCTTTATGGTGCTGCGGTGGCTTTGGCTAATGATTTAAATGAGCTTGAGCGTGGTAGCGTGATGTAAGAGTGGAAAAGGCTACCTGAAAACTATTGGTAACCAAACTGGGCTGTAGTGTGCAAACAAATATTGTTGCCATCAAAGAAAAATTTTGAGTCATTTTAAAATGTCATGGTGATGCGACTAAGGAACGAAACTTATGTTAAGTAAAATCAGCGAATCGTTGGTCGATTTATCCAGCGCCGAGCGCAAAGTGGGTGAGTGTGCGTTGGCTGAGCCAAAATGGTTTGTTCATTCTGCTGTGGCCGAAATTGCCGAACGTGCGCATGTGAGCCAACCAACGGTGATTCGTTTTTGTCGAAGCTTGGGTTACAAAGGATTGCCAGAATTTAAATTATCTTTGTCGGCCAGCATTGGGCATGATGGCATGCCATTCGTGCATGAAGAGCTTAATGCTGATGACGACATAGCCGATATTGTTGAAAAAGTGATTGGCAATACCGCAGCTTCAATATTGGGCGCGCGTCAATATTTAAACCAAGATAATCTGAATCAGGCCATTACATTGTTGTCATGTGCGCGCCGTGTTGAGTTTTATGGTGTGGGCAATTCAGGGATTGTGGCACAAGATGCACAGCATAAGTTTTTCCGCTTTGGTATATCCACGGTGGCTTATGCAGATACACATATTCAAATGATGGCGGCATCTGTGTTGAGCGAGCAAGATGTTTTGGTGGTGATTTCCAATTCAGGATCTTCAATTGAATTGTTAGATGCGGTGAGGATTGCCAGAGAAAATCGGGCGCCAGTGATTGCGATTACCCGAGTAGATAGCCCGCTGGCAAGCTTAGCCGATTGCGTATTGAGCGTGGCAGCACAAGAAGACAGCGAGCTTTATACGCCGATGGTGTCGCGCCTATTACAATTGGTGGTGGTGGATATTTTAGCCATTGGCCTGGCCTTGCGTTTAGGTGAAACGGCCAGTTTAAAGCTGGAAAAAGGCAAACGCAGTATTCAGCCTAAGCATTTGAAAAGTGCTTCATTGCCTAAGAGCGATAGTTAATCCATACAAACTGATTATAAAACCAAGCCCGTTAACGCGTGTCATTTCCAATGCCGTGATAACGGGTTTTTCTGTATACAAATTGATAAGGTGTTTCAGGTAGCCTCATGATACAGTTTGCTTATACGTTGATATTGTTATTGCAATAAAACATCATAAATCACAGTTTTTCAAATATGATTAACAACGCATGAGCGGTTGGCTTAAGCAGCATAATCAATTCTAAATGCTATCAAATATACGCCACCTGAAACAATTAAAGGAGAATCATGATGAAGCAATTACAAGATTTACCAGCTTGGCAACAATTGTGGGCACATTTTGATACTGCTAAAGATGTACATATGCGTGATTTATTTGAGCGAGATCCTAATCGTGGTGTGCGCTATTTTCTAGAAGTAGGTGGGTTGAAACTTGATTACTCTAAAAATCGAATAACCGATGAAACCTTAGCGGGTTTAATGCAACTAGCACGTGAAGCGGGTGTACCAGAACGCATGAAACAAATGCTACATGGCGAAAAAATCAATACCACTGAAGATCGTGCGGTGCTGCATGTTGCCTTGCGCAACCGCACCAATTCACCAATTGAGCTAGAGGGTGAAGATGTGATGCCGCAGGTAAATCATGTTTTAAACCGCATGGGCGAATTTGCACACGAAGTGCGTTGTGGCAACTGGCTAGGCTATACCAATCAAATGATTACAGATGTGGTTAATATTGGGGTTGGCGGCTCTGACTTAGGGCCATTGATGATGTGTTCAGCGCTTAAATCGTTTGGTCATCCGCGTTTAAACATGCATTTTGTATCCAATGTTGATGGCGCCCAATTGCGCGACACGCTAGAAAAAGTTCATCCAGAAACCACTTTATTCATTGTTGCTTCTAAAACCTTTACTACCCAAGAAACGCTCACCAATGCACTGACTGCGCGCGAATGGTTTATGAGATATGCTCATAGTGAAGCCGATGTAGCCAAACATTTTGTGGCGGTTTCTAGCAACAAACAAGCAGTGGCTGAATTTGGCATTGATACAACGCATATGTTTGAATTTTGGGATTGGGTGGGTGGGCGTTACAGTTTGTGGTCGGCGATTGGTTTGCCGATTATGCTGTATTTAGGCGAAGAAAACTTTATTGAGATGCTCAATGGTGCGCACTTAATGGACCAACATTTTTTCAATGCGCCGCTTGAGCACAATATGCCCGTTTTAATGGCAATGATTGGTATTTGGTATATCAATTATTTTGGGGGAGGTAGCCACATCATCGCCCCGTATGATCAACATTTGCATCGTTTGCCGCAGTTTATTCAACAATTGGATATGGAGAGTAATGGCAAGCAAGTTACCTTAGGTGGCCAGCCTGTTCAGTATGAAACCGCGCCTGTGATTTGGGGCGAAACGGGTATTAATGGCCAACATGCTTTCTTTCAATTGTTGCATCAGGGTACACATATTGCGCCGATTGATTTAATTGCTTCTGTGGAAAAGCGCAGCAATCTGCCAGGTCACCATGAGATTTTATTGGCCAATGTGTTTGCGCAGGCTGAAGCGTTTATGCGCGGCAAAACAGCAGCAGAAGTGTGTGAAGAATTAATAGAGCAAGGTATGGATGAGGCGCACATAAAAAAATTGATGCCGCATAAGATTTTTTCTGGAAATAGGCCAAGTAATTTATTGCTGCTGGATAAAATTAATCCGCGCAATATGGGCAGTTTAGTGGCTTTGTATGAACATAAAGTATTTGTTCAAGGCATTGTTTGGGGCGTTAATAGCTTTGATCAATGGGGCGTAGAGTTGGGCAAGCAGCTAGCAAAAACGATTTTGAAGGAGCTCACAGGCGAAACAAGCGTACAAGAGCATGACTGCTCCACAGATAGGCTAATCAGACTCTATCGTCGCAGTAACTGTGATGTTAAAGGCGGCTGTGAATAGAGAGTTAGGTATAGATTATTTATAAAATAAGTTTGAATAAAGGCTACCTGAAAACATGTTCAGGTAGCCTTTAAATCATCTTGATACGTTATCTATATTGTTAGCTCTTGATGTGAAAAAGCTTATTGGTGATGAAGCACAAAAATAGTTGGCCGTTTTTTGAGTAATGGTAATGCCGATTGTAAACGCCATTGAGCCACGGTCTGGCTGATGATGGTTTGCGTGGGTAAGGTTAAATCAGTGGCGGTGCATAAACGCGTGCTGGGATTTAATACCGAAATAGCGTCTGCCAAAAGCGCATCATTGCGGTAGGGCGTTTCGATGAATAATTGAGTTTCATTGTGCTGTGAAGAGCGTAGCTCTAAAGCTTTGAGCTGGTTACAACGATCATCTTTGGCAGTGGGTAAATAGCCTTTAAAAGCAAAGTTCTGACCATTAGCGCCTGAGGCCATCAGCGCCAATAATAAGCTCGAAGGGCCAACCAATGGGCGCACTTCAAAGCCTTGTTTATGAGCCAGCGCCACAAGTTGTGCGCCAGGGTCGGCCACAGCAGGGCAACCTGCTTCGCTAACAATGCCCATGCTGCGCCCAGCGATGAGCGGCTTGAGTAAATCGGGC
Source organism: uncultured Neisseria sp. (assembly GCA_964563885.1). Lineage (GTDB taxonomy): Bacteria > Pseudomonadota > Gammaproteobacteria > Burkholderiales > Neisseriaceae > CAZLYX01. The sequence continues at coordinate 7,096 of CAZLYX010000028.1, forward strand.
AAAGTTTGCAGCTCAGTGTGTTCGTTGAGCGTTTGCAAGTTGAGCTCACGAATGGGTGTTGTTACACCTAAATGCTTTAAATGAGCGCGTGCGGTTTTTTCTGCTTCAACCACAAAATCGGTCAACCCAATGATTTGAGCTTGCTCGTGTGGTAACAAACAAGGAGTATCGGGCGCACCCAATGGCGTGGGAATTAAGTATAAAACGGGCAGCATCGGAAATTCTTTCAATAAGCAGCTAAGCACCAAATGGCTTTAGCTTATGAGAAAAAGCATTGAATAAAAAAATGTAACGTACACTTTATGTGGGTTAAAGCTAAAATTTACGTCAGTAAATCGCCTTGCATAATTAAGGTATTTATAATACGTTTATGCCCTCGGCACTGAGAAAATCAATCAGTTTGAAAATGGGCAAGCCGATTAAAGCGTTTGGATCGCTGCTTTCAATGTTGCTTAACAATGCTGAGCCTAAGCCTTCGCTTTTGGCCGCGCCAGCACAATAGATGGCATCTGGTTCGCGTTTCAAATATTGACTGATTTGTACGTCTGTGAGCGGGCGCATGGTCACAATAGTGGTGTCGACGTGGGTGTGGAGGCTACCTGAAAGCGTATTAAGCAAGCACACTGCACTATAAAATTCAATGCGCTGGCCGGAAAGCTCAGCTAACATCTGTTGCGCTTTGAGCACGCTCATGGGTTTGCCCAATTGGCGGCTATTACACCAAGCGACTTGGTCTGCGCCAATGATTAAATGTTGAGGATATTGCGTTACTAACGAATGCGCTTTGCCTACCGCCAAACGTAAAGCGGTTTCATAGGGCATTTCGTTGATTTGTGGTGTTTCGTCAAAATCAGGCTGGGCTACCTGAAAAGATAAACCTAAAGTTTTGAGCTGTTGTTGACGAAAAGTAGAACTAGAACCTAAAATAAGCATTAAATTTGCATTCATAATGTGAAAAGCATTGACGTTAAACCGCTGGAATTATATCATAGCCCGTTTATGTTAGACCCTAATTTGATTGACCCAGAAATCTTCGCCGACGAAAAGCAGCAGCTGCAAGGCAGCTACTCGCTAAAAAAGTTGGATAAACGTGTTTGGTTACACGAATATTTAGCAAGCCATGATGCTGTTATCGACTATACCCTGCAAGGCGGGCGCGATAAATGGCAGCGTTTGTTTTTGAATTTGAGCGTTACGAGCACATTTCAGCTGGTGTGTCAGCGCTGTGTGAAACCGATGCCGTTTAAATTGCATGAAAGCGCGCACATCATCTTGTTTGTTGATGAACAAAGCTTAGATGAAGCGATGCTTTCTGATGATGATTTAGAAGGTTTGCTACTTACAAAAGAACTTGATGTTCGCACTTTGGTGGAAGATCAAGTTCTGATGGCATTACCATTTGCGCCACGGCATGAGGATTGCGACAATGTTGCATTGGCCGAAGTCAATCAAGATAAGCCTAATCCATTTGCCGTATTGGCAGGGCTGAAAAACAGCCGTTAACCGATTTACTTTTTATATTTTATTTATTTTCAGGAGCTTGACATGGCCGTTCAAAAAAGCAAAAAATCTCCCTCTCGTCGTGGTATGAATCGTTCACATGATGCGTTAACTGCACCTGCTTTGTCTGTAGACAGTGCAACTGGAGAGATTCACCGCCCACACCACATTTCCCCAAATGGTATGTACCGTGGTCGTAAAGTAGTTAAAGCCAAAGGTGAGTAATTGCCTTTAGGCGTGTTATAGAAGCCAGATTATTGCTTAGCAATACTGGCTTTTTTGTATTCATTGATGCTGTAGTGTGAAATTCTTGACGATAGAAAAATCGTACCAATTCTTTTCGGTTAGTCTGCAAAGTGTCATGATTAAATATATTTCTAAAGCTCGCTTTGTGCTGGCATGGTTTATCTAAATATAAAACTCATCTAGTTAATGCTATGAAACCCAAAATTTGGTATACCTACGATGACATTCATCGTGTAATAAAAACCCTGGCAGAAAAAATTCAAGCATCCAACCATCAATATGATGCCATGATTGCCATTGGTGGTGGCGGGTTTATTCCTGCGAGAATGTTGCGTTGTTATCTTAATATTCCCATTTATGCGGTCACTACCGCGTATTATGATGGTGATTCCGATGGGCAAACTACAGATAGTGTGCAGAAAATCCAATGGCTTGATCCATTCCCTGAACAGCTATGTGGCAAAAATATTTTGGTGGTTGACGAAGTAGACGATAGCCGCGTTACCATGGAATTTTGTTTGAACGAGTTGCTACGAGAGAATATAGCGCATATTGGTGTCGCGGTTTTGCATGAAAAATACAAACCTAAACAAGGTGTCTTACCCAAAAAAGTTGCTTACTTTAGTGGTTTGGGTGTAGAAGATTTATGGATTAATTATCCTTGGGATGCTGTTGATATTGATGAACATAATCGCGAAGCGAGTATGTATAAAAAGTAATACTTCAGGTAGCCTTTTTTAGCAGTTCATGGCAATGGCCGCTTTAAATATCATTGGGTACGATCGCCCACACATAAACTCAAGTAAAATTTAAAAAGTTACAGAATTAGAGGCAATATCATGATTACACTGGCTGTAGATACCATGGGTGGCGACGTCGGTTTAGCAGTGACTATTCCAGCAGCGTTGGTGTTTTTAAAACAACGAGCAGATGCACAACTTATTTTAGTGGGCGATGAAACACAAATCACCACCGCATTAAGCAAAGCCAATGTGTCGATGGAACGTTTGTTAATTCAACACGCTTCACAAGTAGTGGGTATGGATGAAGCGCCGCAACTTGCTTTGAAAAACAAAAAAGATTCTTCAATGCGAGTGGCGATTAATCAAGTTAAAGAAGGCAAAGCTCAGGCAGCAGTGTCGGCGGGTAATACTGGTGCGTTGATGGCTACTGCACGCTTCGTGTTGAAAACTATTGATGGCATTGAGCGTCCAGCCATTGCTAAATTTTTGCCCTCACAGAACTCAGGTTTAACCTTAATGTTGGATTTAGGTGCCAATGTTGACTCTACTGCTGAGCAACTGGTTCAGTTTGCTATAATCGGTAGCGAGTTAGTTCATGCACTTTATCCAGAACGTGGTGTGCCTAAGGTGGGTTTGCTGAACGTTGGAACAGAAGACATTAAAGGTACAGATACTGTTAAACAAGCGTTTGCTTTATTAAAAAACAGCCATTTAAATTTTATGGGTAACGTTGAAGGTAATGCCGTCTTTACAGGCGAAGTAGATGTGGTTGTCGCCGATGGTTTTGTGGGTAATATTATGCTCAAAAACATGGAAGGCGCAGTGAAGTTTATGAGCGATGTCATCAAAGAAGAATTTAGCCGCAATGCGGTGAATAAATTTGGTGCGCTGATGGCGATGCCAACGCTTAAGGGTTTTAAACGTCGCTTAGACCCTCGTCGTTTTAATGGTGCTATATTCTTAGGTTTACGTGGTGTAGTGGTGAAAAGCCATGGCGGTGCAGATGCGGAAGGCTTCACTTTTGCTTTAGAGCAGGCCTATCATGAAGCTAAAGCCAGTAGCATAGAGAAAATTGAACAAGGCGTGGCTGTTCAATTAGCAGCACTGGCAGAAAAGAAAATTGAGATTGAACAAGCAGCAGCGGCAAATATTGACTAATATCGGCTTTTTGGAAACGAGCAGAAGATTCTGTTCGTTTTTTATTGGCCAATTTAGATGAATTAGAGAAAAAAAAGTGACAATTGAATGGTTTATGTCATAAATTACATTGAGTAGTGTAGTAAGTTTCTCTACAATATAACTCTTTTATGAAAAAGCGGGACCCTTATGCAATACGCGCAAATTTTAGGTACTGGCAGCTATCTGCCAGCAAACCGGGTAACCAATGAAGATTTATCCAAATATGTAGAAACTACAGATGAATGGATTGTTTCACGTACCGGTATCAAAGCGCGCCATATGGCCGCTGATAATCAAAAAACCAGTGATTTAGCAGTAGAAGCAGCGCGCAACGCGTTGGCAGATGCAGGCATTCTAGCCGAAGAGATTGACTTGATTATTGTAGCAACGTCTACTCCAGATATGCAGTTTCCGGCAACTGCAACCTTGGTGCAACATAAACTAGGCATAAGCGGATGCCCTGCATTTGATGTGCAGGCAGTTTGTGCAGGTTTTATGTATGCCGTAGCCACCGCCAATGCATACATAAAGAGTGGTATGGCAAAGAAAGCATTGGTTATTGGCGCGGAAATATTCAGCCGTATATTAGACTGGAATGATCGTTCAACATGTGTATTGTTTGGCGACGGCGCTGGTGCAGTGATATTAGGGGCAAGTGATGATCCAGGTATTATCCACGTTAAGTTAAAAGCCGATGGCGCATATTTAGACTTATTAAAAGTGCCTAGCCAAATTGCCAACGGAGTAGTTTGTGGTACGCCGTATTTACAAATGGACGGTCCAGCAGTATTTAAATTTGCTGTTAAATCATTGACCAAAATTGGCGAAGAAGTATTGGCTGAAGCAAACATGACGGCTAAGGATATAGATTGGGTCGTGCCGCACCAAGCCAATCAACGCATTATAGAAAGTACAGTAAAACAATTGGGCTTAAGCATGGATAAAGTGATTTTAACGGTGGCTGAGCATGGGAATACCTCAGCGGCTTCTATTCCTTTGGCTTTGGATGTTGGTATTCGGAATGGCCAAATTAAACGAGGCCAAACTTTACTATTGGAAGGCATCGGCGGTGGATTTGCTTGGGGTGCTATACTGGTAAAATATTAAATTTATGATGAGGCTACCTGAATGATTCAGCTAGCCTCTCATCAATAGAAAAAATTAAAATAATTATATGACGCAAAATAAACATTACGGAATTGTCAGTGCTTGGTTCGAAGAAAAAAAAGCTGGGTATATTGAACCAGTTAAAGGTGAGGAAGCTACGTTGCCTCCTCAGAATATTTTATTGACTCTCAGAAATTTAGCGCCAAACTACTCATTACCGAAAATAGGTGATGAGGTAGCTTTTGATGTAGAAACTGGTGACCACAATTTACCTTATGCTTGCAATGTTGAATTGGCTGCTTCGGTTTTAAAAGCAGGACAACTGGTTGAGGTGAAGGTGCTTGAATGGGATATTCAGCAAAACGGTGGTTATGGCGTAATGGTTGAACGTGAAGATATTCATGTTTTTGCATTAGGTCAGTTTTTGAAGCACTTTGTGGTGCCAGAGGTTGGCGATATTATAACTGGGCATTTGATTAAGCACGAGAACGAACAGTGGATGCTGGAAGACATCTGTATTTTACCAACCCCATTGTTAGTAGATCCTAGGGCTGACAAAAAAAAATTAGTGGATGCGCCTTTACTAAATCAGAAAAAAGAAGATGTAGCTGGTTCCGCTTTTGCTAATCAAACCATGGGCACATCGCCCGAATCTATTCTGGCTAATGCAGCAACACCCCAAGCACTGGTGCCTACACATCAATTTCAGCCTGTGGGTGCAGCATTGATTGAAGACGATTTACTGCGCGAGATCACGCAAGAACTTTCAGACCCAGCGCTTGACGCTGAATTCGATGCAGCATTCGGGCATAACCAAGAAAAAGAAGCAAAAACCATTTCATTTAATAATAATGCACCTGTTACCTTGCGGGGACGAATTGTTCAATGGGATGATGAGAAAGGCTATGGTCATATTCAAAATAGCCAAGATGAAAAAAGCACTTTTTTTCATATTTCAGCTTATCATTACCAACGCCGGCGTCCTGAAATTGGTGAGTTGGTGAGTTTTTACTGTGAGTCTTCGAAGTCATCAGGTGGCAAACAGAAAGCTATTCGAGTGATGCGCACTGAAGACGAGTTGTCGTTGTTATTAGATGAGGGTCACTGTGACAAGCGCAGCATGAGTCTAAAAACACCTAAACTGCTGCTGTATATTTTAGTAATATTAATCTATTTAATAGTATTGGCTTTTTTCTCGATTAAACTAACTATTATCAATGTCATATTGAGTGTCATCACATTTTTTGTTTACCGCCATGATAAACAAGTGTCGATTGTTAACCTCAATCGAACAGACAGCGGCTATCAAGGGCGTATTCCAGAAGATAGATTACAGCTGCTGGCTGTTGTGGGAGGTTGGCCTGGTGGGCTTTTAGCGCGAATACACTATAAGCACAAAACCACTAAACTTAGTTTTGTCCGCATATTTTGGGTAATGGTAATTTTGCATTTCATCGTTGTTTATACGTTTTTGATTCATTATCCTGCTAACCCAATTTCTGCTTTTCTGCGCAACTAACGCATAAGGAATTTATATGTCTTTTGCCTTTTTCTTTCCTGGTCAAGGCTCACAAAGCTTGAATATGATGAACGGTTTTGATGGCCAAACAGTAATAAAAGCCACATTTGACGAAGCCTCTGCCGTATTGGGGCAAGATTTATGGGCGATGATTAACGGTGAGCATGCCGAAACAATCAATGAAACTGTTAACACCCAACCTCTTATGCTGGCAGCTGGAATTGCTACTTACAGAGCCTACTTAGAAGCAGGCGGAAAAGAGCCTTCTGTGATGGCAGGTCATAGTTTGGGCGAATATACAGCCTTAGTTGTAGCGGGTAGCCTCAGCTTTGTTGACGCGTTAAAGTTGGTGCGTTTGCGTGCTGAGTTAATGCAATCGGCTGTGCCACAAGGCACTGGCTCTATGGCTGCAATATTGGGTTTGGATGATGATGCGGTACGTGCAGTGTGTGCCGAGGCTGCTCAAGGCGAAGTAGTTGAAGCGGTAAATTTCAACTCACCAGGCCAGGTGGTGATTGCTGGTTCAATAGCTGCGGTTGAACGTGCTATTGAAACAGCTAAAGCAAAAGGCGCTAAACGTGCATTACCATTACCAGTGTCGGTGCCATCGCATTGCTTGCTGATGAAACCTGCGGCTGAAAAACTGGCAGAAGCGTTGAAAGCCGTTGATATCCAACCGCCCAAAATTCCTGTGATTCATAATGCCGATGTGGCTTCTTATAATAATGCAGAACAAATTAAAGATGCGTTAGTACGCCAATTGTATAGCCCAGTGCGCTGGACAGAAACGGTTAATGCTTTGGTGGCTCAGGGCATTATTCAATCGGCTGAGTGTGGCCCAGGTAAAGTGTTGGCGGGATTAGCTAAGCGGATAAATAAAGAAGCATCTTGCAGCGCTCTAACCAATACTGAACAGGTAAGTGCTTTTATCGCTGCCCATTGAAAAAATGGTTTCAACGACAAAATGAGTTTAAATATAATGAGTAGCATGTATAAAATATAATTCTTTTCAGGTAGCCTTGCTAACTTAATGGGCTATTTGAACCATGATTTGAGGAGCATAGAATGAGTACACAAGATTTAAGTGGCAAAATTGCTTTAGTAACAGGCGCATCGCGTGGCATTGGTGCGGCAGTGGCTGATACGTTGGCACAAGCAGGTGCAAAAGTGATTGGAACGGCCACCAGCGAAAATGGTGCAACAGCCATTGAAGAGCGTTTAGGGCAATGGGGCGGCGTAGGTCGCGTCTTAAGCGTAGGTGAAGAGGGCACTATTGAAAACTTAATTACCGCTATTGAACAAGAATTTGGCAAGTTGGATATCTTGGTGAATAACGCTGGCATTACTCGCGATAATTTGTTGATGCGTATGAAAGAAGAAGAGTGGGACGACATCATGCAAATCAACTTGAAATCAGTATTCCGTGCCAGCAAGGCTGTACTGCGCGGCATGATGAAACAGCGTAGCGGTCGCATTATCAATATCACCTCTATTGTGGGCACTATGGGCAATGCTGGGCAAACCAACTATGCTGCAGCCAAAGCTGGCCTGATGGGTTTCTCTAAATCAATGGCGCGCGAAGTGGGCAGCCGCGGCATTACGGTAAATTGTGTGGCACCAGGTTTTATTGACACTGACATGACCAAAGCCCTGCCAGAAGAGCAACGCACAGCGTTAGCGGCGGGCATTGCATTGGGTAAATTGGGCGAGCCACAAGACATTGCTGATACAGTGTTGTTTTTGGCGAGCGACCAAGGTAAATACATTACCGGTCAAACATTGCATGTAAACGGCGGCATGTTAATGCCATAAAGTTTTATGTTATTATATGTTCTTAAAAGGCTACCTGAATGTTTTCAGGTAGCCTTTAGTTTTATGTTAAGCACGATGATTAACCAAGCCTGAATAGCTCATTGCCATATTGCTTTAGCCACGCTTTTGCGGCAGTAGTGTGTGACGTATGTTGATTAACCAACGCCCAAAAGTGTGAGCTGTGATTAGCGTGGGTGAGATGACACAACTCGTGTATACAAACATAATCTACTACACAATCGGGTGCGCCGATTAAGCGCCAATTTAAACGAATGCCAGTGGTGCGGCGGCAAACGCCCCATAATGTTTTCGCATTGGTTAGCGCTGCTGCAGGCAGGAACAAATCAAGATGTGTCGCATGTGCTTGCAGCCGAGGCAACAGCCTTTGGCTAGCATGTTGATATAAATAATGTTTTAAGTGTAATTGCTGTTGAGTCCACGGTTGTTCAGGTAGCCACAATAAGCCATGGTCGTGTTTGATATATGCGTGCTCATGTTGCTTTAAAGTGCAGGGCTCGCCTTTAAACCAAATATAAGCTGGTGCACTGGCTTGGGTTTCTGCGTTGGGGCTGCGGGCAAGTGTTTGTTCTAATATATGCTCGTTTGTAGACAGCCATAACCGCAGTTTACGTTCGCTTAAATGCGGGGGAATATTGATGCTGATTTGCTCTTGAGAAACGGGGCGGATAATAATATTTTTCTTGGCGCTGCGTTTCAAACAGAGGTTGATTTTACGTTGGTCGCGTAGAGTATAAGATATCAGCATTAGGCTACCTGAAAAGGCTGGTTGTTATTTATCAGTGGGTTAAGCTTAATTCAGTATTTTAATAATGATCATACATCAGTAATCAAAGGCTAGCTGAAAGAGATTCAGGTAGCCTTTTAATCATTATGCTGAGCGCATCTAAACTGGAGGTGTATTGGTTGTGGTATTGCTTTTGGTAGGCGCGAATGGGCCACTGCCGTTAATTTGTTGTTGTTGGTTTTCAATCCACTGCTCACAAGCGGCCATGACTTCTTCGTTGCTGCCGCTGTCATAATGAATCACTGGACCAATCACCACAGTAATCTCGCCGGGATATTTCATAAAAGAATTGCGCGGCCAAAATTCACCACTGTTTAAAGCCACAGGCAATAAATTCATTTCAAATAGCTTAGACATGCGCGCTGCGCCGAGTTTATAGCGGCCTTTAGTGCCGGGTGGCATACGCGTTCCTTCTGGAAAAATCGTAATCCAAAAGCCTTCTTTTTTGCGCATTAATCCTTGTTGCATCAACACTTGTGCCGCTTTAGGGCCAGCGCTACGGTCTATGCCGATGGTTTTTATCAGCTTTAAACCCCAGCCAAAAAAAGGTATTTTAAATAACTCTTTTTTTGCTACAAATACCTGCGGAGGAAAAATAGCCTGTAGTGCCAGAGTTTCCCAACCTGATTGATGTTTGCAGCAAATAATAGATGGTTCAGTTGGAATATTTTCTGCGCCAATCACACGGTATTTTAAGCCAATAATATTGTGTAGCGACCACATCATCAGTTTGGCCCACGTCCGCCCAACTTGGTTTGCACCTTTGGGAAATAAGGCAGCTGGCAGAATCAGTAAAAATATAATTGGGGTGAAAATACCCAGAATGAGCCAGTAAATAAGGTTTCGAATCAATAACATAATATCTTTCAGAAAAGGCAAGGCTAGCTGAATGTTTTAATTGAGTTCATTCGAATCAGTATGGTTTTGTTGTACTAAATACTGTGAGAAAGCCAATAAGTCATCAAAAACTTGAGTTTTATCGGGTAATTGATCGGATTGAGCAGAGAGTGTTTTCTTGCCTTTTCCGCTGAGCACCAAAGCTGGCTTGCCACCCGCGGCATCAATGGCTTGTAAATCTCGTAAGCTGTCGCCCACCATCCATGTGTTGGCCGCGTTGGCATTAAAGCGTGTAATGATGTCTTCGATCATGCCAGGCTTTGGCTTGCGACAGCTGCAATTGGAAGCATCTGTATGTGGGCAAAACCAAATACCATCAATGCTGCCACCTGCTTGCTGTGCTAAGCGGTGCATCTTAGCGTGCATTTCGTTTAAGTTTTCCATGTTGAAAAACTTACGACCAATACCTGATTGGTTGGTTGCTACGGCAATGGTATAACCAGCTTGAGTTAGAAAGGCGATGGCATCCATGCTGCCTTCAAGCGGTATCCACTCATCTACAGATTTAACAAAATCGTCGCGATCATGGTTAATCACGCCATCGCGGTCAAGAATAATCAGCTTCATTTAGAGTGCCTTACGTAATTTGAAGAGAGGCTTGCCATTGTGTGAAAGCGGCCTGAAAAATAACATTAAGTTTAGCTTGATTTTCGGGGCTGTTTTCAACATGGTAAAAACTGGCTAGCGCTGGCGTGTTGAGGGCTGTGACATAGTCTTCCATAAAGGCGCCATAGCCTTCATCTTCGTCATCATAATAAAAAGCTGTAAAACGCTGACCCTGTGCAGAAAAGTCATTTTCTTCTAGTTCGCCACCCATATTTTTTAAGACAAACTCAGCACCGCTAATGTGTCCTGTTTTCAAAGCAGCTACATCTTCGGGTGTTTCCTCTTCCCAGCCAGGGTTGTGTAGATTCTGTGATACTGCCCATGCCCAGTAGAAACCCATATGGGTGGCCGCATGGCTTTGTGACAAGCCTGTGGGAAAATCTTCATCAGTATGAAAATCAATATGGTCATACATAACTGAGTCTACCTGAAAGAATTAAAAACAAATTATAACATTGATGAGTGTTGGGATAAGTAAGGAAAAACACCTGTGCGGCAGGTGTTTTTAGTGGATTAATTATCGTAGCCGTTTGGATTTTGACTTTGCCAGCGCCAAGCATCTTGCATCATATCGAACAAATTATGTTCAGCACACCAGCCGATTTCTGCGGCCGTTTTGGCTGGGTCGGCATAGCATGTTGCAATATCACCGCTACGGCGCGGTGCCAAGCGGTAAGGAATTAAAACACCGCTGGCTGCTTCAAAGGCTTTAACGATGTCCAATACAGAATAGCCATTACCAGTGCCGAGATTGTAAATATGCACCCCAGGCTGATTTTGCTTGGCATCCATTGCTTTCAAGTGACCATTGGCAAGATCGACAACGTGAATATAATCGCGCACACCAGTACCATCAGCGGTGGGGTAATCGCTGCCGAATACAGATAACTCTGCCAATTTACCAGTGGCGACTTGGCAAACGTAAGGCAGTAAATTATTGGGAATTCCATTTGGATTTTCACCAATTAAACCACTCTGGTGGGCACCTACTGGATTGAAATAACGCAACAAAACAACACTCCAACGCGGATCGGCAAGTTGAATATCACTTAGCATGCGTTCGGTCATGTATTTTGAGGTGCCGTATGGATTGGTAGTGCCGCCTACTGGCATATTTTCTGTAATGGGTACAGTAGGAGGGTCACCATATACTGTGGCTGATGAACTAAATACAATATTAAAAATATCGGCTTTGGCCATTTCTTCGGCCAAGACTAAGCTACCACAAACGTTGTTGTCATAGTATTGGATAGGGTTGCTCACACTCTCGCCAACAGACTTTAAACCAGCGAAATGCATCACTGCTTTAATGCGATGCTTTTGAAAAATGTGCTGCAACAAAGCTCGATCACGGATGTCACCTTGATAAAAAGTCGCTGCTTGACTGCATATTTGTTCAAGGCGCGACAGTACTTTTGCCGATGAATTGCATAGATTGTCCAAAATCACCACTTCGTGGCCTGAGTTTAAAAGTTGGACGACAGTATGAGAGCCGATATAGCCTGCGCCGCCAGTAACAAGTACAGTCATTTTTTGCCTTTTGGGAATGTGCATCAAGTAGGAGTTTGATAACCAGATATTTTATATACTGTATATTATAGCGCGAAATATGCTTGTGGGTGGAGTAAGTATCTATTTGTAATAACAGTGATTTTATCAAACATTATTACCGTTTTAACGTTTGAAAACTTATTATGAGTTTTAAGCGAAAGACAAGGCTACCTGAAAATAAATTCAGGTAGCCTTGTCTAATCTTTAATCACAGTATTAAAATTTTTTATCTTTTAATACTTAAATGGCTTCTGCTGCTTCTGTCAAAAAGCCACGTAGTTTTTGCATGGCCTTAACTTCAATTTGGCGGATGCGTTCGGCAGATACGCCATACTCAGCAGCCAATTCATGCAAAGTTAGACCTCTATCGTCTTGTAACCAACGAGTTTCTACAATGCGGCGACTGCGGTCGTCAAGCTGTGCCAAGGCATTTTGTAAGCCTTCGGTTTGTAGCGCGTAATGAGCTTTTTGAGCAATTTGTTGTGTAGGCTCAGTGTTGTTGTCAGTCAACCAATCTATGGGTGCGAAACTATCATCGTCATCGTTGTTGTCTGCCATGATGCCAATGTCTTTGCCGGTCATGCGCTGTTCCATCTCCATCACTTCAGAAAGCTTTACGCCTAAATCATCAGCAATGGTTTGTGCTTCTTGAGGGCTTAATGCACTCAGACTCTTACGCATGCTGCGAAGATTAAAAAACAATTTGCGTTGTGGTTTAGTGGTGGCGACGCGAACCAAGCGCCAATTTCGCAGGATAAATTCGTGCATTTCTGCTTTAATCCAGTGGATAGCAAATGAAAACAGACGTGCGCCGCGGGTAGGTTCGAAGCGTTTTACTGCTTTCATCAGGCCGATGTTGCCTTCTTGAATAAGGTCAGCTTGATTCAAACCATAACCAGCATAGCCGCGGGCAATAGATACTACTACGCGTAAGTGCGACAAGATCAACCCTTTGGCGGCTTCAATATCACCGTCAAGTTGGCGTTCTGCTAAAGAACGTTCTTCTTCCGCAGTAAGCATAGGAATGCTGTTTACGGTATGGATGTATTGCTCCAAGCTACCGTGCGCAGAAGGTACCGGTAGGGCAAATGCAGTATTCATTGTCATTTCGGTTTCCTTTCTTGATTAGGACACTTAATTAAACAGTGTTCTAAGTATGTATTTTTAGTATTACACCATTTAATTTAAATGTTCGACTCAATGGCTTGGTGTGTTAACTTTTAAGATGTTAATTAGACAAAAAAACGATGTAGTGTTGTGTATTTGATAGGTTAAATCGTGTACATTTTTATAATTGATATGAATTTTAATACCATAGTGATTCTGTCAGGATTAATTATACATCAAAATGAAAGGTTAACCAATGCAGCAGCAACATCTTTAAGGTATTAAACATGGATTAACGAATTTTGATCTTAGATGCTACATAACGACGATTAAGTATAAATAAAGTCGCCATAATTAAGCTTAAAATAAACATTAAAGGCCAAGAGCTGCCTGTTTTCATATAAGGCGTTTCGCCATGGTAACCTTCAATTTGGCCAGTTAACACGGTGGCAGTGTCGGGTGATGCAGATAAGGCAATTTTACCTTGTGGCGTAATGATAGCGGTGAAACCAGTATTGGTGGCACGCACCATATAACGCCCTAGTTCCAATGCTCTGGCTTGTGATTGTTGGGCGTGTTGGAACATGGCGTTTGAGCGGCCATACCAAGCCATATTACTGGTATTTGCCAAAACGGAAGATTGTTTAGCTGATGCAATTAACTCGTCACCAAAGCCATCTTCATAGCAAATATTAAAAGCTACCTGCTGATTTTTCATGATTAATGGCGCTTGCGCAGTGCCTCCACGGCTGAAGCCAGCCAGTGGCATGTGCATCAGTTCATACAGCCAACCAGTAACTTGTGGTAATGGGATATATTCACCAAAAGGCACCAGATGATTTTTGGCATAATATGGTATCTGTTGAGGTGTTTCAGAGTGATAATCAGCTAAGTTAATTACAGCGTTCAGGTAGCCTTGATGGTTGTCTGTGTATTGTGCAATACCTATGGCGAGTGCACTGTTGTTAATTTGGGCTTGTTTGGCAAATTGGGCAATTACACCATCGGGTAAGTCTTGTCGCATCATTGGAATAGCAGTTTCTGGCAAAACAACCAAGTCGGCATGAGTCTGCGCTACTTGGTCGTAATAATGCTGGATAGTGGGGCGGATTTGCTCTTCATTCCATTTTAGCGTTTGTGGAATATTGCCTTGAATTAATGCAACAGTGGCGCTGCTGCTATCTGGTTTTGTAAATGGAATTTGGCGCAGTAAGTAACCACCCGCTAATAAGAATAGCATCATCGCAAACGTACTCAGCCTTAAACGAGACTTTGCTTGCTCGGGATTAACAGCCAAGACCAACCAAGCGCCGATAAACGCTGTACATAAGGTAACTAAATGAATGCCACCTAAGGGTGCAAAGCCTGCTAAGGGTGAATTGTCGGCAATTTGGCTATAGCCAAGCGCACCCCAACCAAAGCCTGTTAAAACACGCTCGCGGGCAAATTCAAATAGCGTCCACAAAATTGGCAATGCTAAGCCAATGCTGAGCCAACGAGGCAACTGTAATTTACTCCAGAGCCAGAAAGCAGCCGCAGGAAAGCACGCCAAGCAAGCGGGTAGTAGTAAAGTTAAGGGCAATGCAAAGAGATTTGGCAGGCCAGACACATCATGTAACGCGGTGTGAATCCAGTAAAACTGGCAGGTGTAAGCCACTAAGCCAAACAAATAAGCGCTGCGAACAGCGCGATTAGGGCGCAGCTCAATTAAGCGAATCAGGCCGCCAAACAGCAAAGGCATTAACCAAAAGTGGTAATAAGGTGCGAACGCGAGCGGTGTGGCTGCGGCAAATGCAATCAGTAATGGCCAGTAAAAAGCGGGTTTTTGCCAGTAGTGATCCCATTGTGTAGAAAAAGTCATTCAGGTAGCTTGTAAGGTTGAGTGCGATGCGCGGATTATAACGGATTTTCCGATGATGGGTTGAAACGGAGTGTAAGCAAGAATGTTGTGTGAACATAAAGATTGTTAATAAAAGGCTACCTGAAAGCGAATCTTTAAAACAAAGTAAATGCTTTCAGGTAGCCTTTTTTGTGATGATGGTCGTATTGAGCAGCTTAACGTTTTTCTTGCTTTCGAATTAAATAAACCGCTAATAAGGCAAAAAGCAGGGTGGGTAATATGGCGGCAATAATCGGTGGAACGCCATAGAGCTGGCTGGTAAAACCAAATAAACGACCAGCAAAATGAAACGCTAAGCCTAAACAAATGCCAAAAAACAATTTTAAGCCCATATTGCCGTGTCGAGTAGATTGCGGTGTAAAAGCCAGCGCCACTAAAGCCATAACCAAGACAGCAATCGGGTACATCAACTTGCGCCACCATGCAATTTCATATTGTTTGGTTTGTTGGTTATTGGTTTTAAGATGTTGAATATAAGTGGTGAGCGCAGATACCGACATTTGCTCAGGGTCCACCAGCAAAACGCCAAGCAAGCTGCGTTGAATACCTGATTGCCAGTTTTCAGTGGTAGCGCTTTCGGTGTGAACACGAGCGTCGCCTAGTACGCTGCGTTTTACATTATTCAATTGCCAACTGTTGTTGTCGCTCACGCTGGCGGACTCAGCTTGCATAGATTCTACTAGCTGAAATTGGTCATCATGACGCCATACTTTAATACCAAGTAGCGTTTGGTCAGGCAACATTTCGCGTACATTAATAATATTGTTGGTTTCTTTAATCCATAATCCAGTGCGACCAGTGCTGATTTTGCCATCGATGGCTTGAGCTTTAAGATTGGCGGCGCTTTTGCTGGCCGTTGGTGCGCCCCATTCTCCCAACAAAGCTGTGGCAATCGCAAATATAAGGCCAAAGCTTAATACCATACCGATGATGGTGCGGGTGCTCATGCCGCTGGTTTTAATCACGGTTAACTCACTACCTGATGCCAATTGATTTAAGGCAATAAGCCCACCAATTAAAGCAGCGAGTGGCATTAATTCATAAGCATGAGCGGGTATTTGATACACAATATATTGTGCCATTTTAAAGCCAGTATAGTTGCCATCACCTAAATTGCCCACTTCGCTAACAAAGTCAAAAAAGCTATATAAAGCAAGCAAGGCTAAGAGCGAGTATAAGCTCATAACGGTTAATCGCTTGATAACGTAACGATGGAGTAGTTTCATTTTGCAGCGCCTCTCATACTGTTTTTCAAGGCTTGTAAAAAAGGTTGTGCGGGCATATTGCGCACACGCAGCAAAATGATGGCTATGGCAATCATGAGTAGATGCAGAGGTATCATGCCTACCCAAAAGTTGATTTGTCCTTCTGAAATGGCAGTGCGAAGGAAGGTGAGGCCGTTTTGGTACATCAAATAAAAACCAATAGCAAACAAGGTATTGTAGGTATGGCCTGTTCGAGTGTTGAAATAAGACAGCGGAACGGCCAATAAACTTAATATCAATACGCTAATAGGCAAAGAAATACGCCACATTAACTCGCCTTGGTATTGTGGATTGTCGCTACCGATTAATTGTGAAGTGGGAATGCTGTGACGATTATCAATCGGGCTAACCAGTTTGGGTGTGGTGCTGATGATGAGGCTCAAATGTTCAAAAGACACTTTGTTGAAATCGCCGCGACCAGCAGTGCCACTATAGCGATAGCCGTTGTGCAATTCAAGAGTGCGTTTGTTGTCTTTGAGTGAAAATGTACCTTCTTTGGCGAACACAACGTTATCGTTGCCTTTTTCATCTTGTTCGCGCAAAAACAGATTTTTCATGATGCCGGAATCAGTATTGAACGTCTCAACAAAATAAACGCGGCTGTTTCTTTTCCCTAGCGAACGGAATACGCCAGATTCAATTAAAGATAATTCTTGTTTCTGTTTTAATATTTCAGCAAATTCACGACTGCGTAAATCGGCCCAGGGCATCACCCAGATTTGCATTACGGCAATCAACAGAGCAAAGGGGAGGGCAAATTGGAATACTGGTTTAGTCCATTGTTTTAAAGATAAGCCGCAAGCGAGCCAAACCGACATCTCGCTGTCTCGCCAATAGCGCGTGAGCACGGTAAGCGTGCTGATGTAGGCGGTTAATACCAATATAAGCGGGGTCATGCCTATGGTCCAAAAGCCGATAAGTGCGGCCACTGCATCAATGGCTACGCGACCATCTGCTGCTCGCCCCAATAAGTTAATCGCTTGGGTGAACACAATAATGGCCAGCAGGACAATAAAAATGCCGGCGGCGGTGAACGAGAGTTCTTTAATAAAGTTACGCTGATAGATCATAAATTACCGGGCTGCCTTGCGGCGCTATGGTTTCTGGCTGGTCGATTGGAGTACAATAAGCCGTTAAGTAGTCTTTCTAGAGGAAAGGCTGCTTGAAAAGCATTGAAACCCGTCAGGAGAATAAACGTGGAATTTAGCACAAAAGCCGAAAAATTGCAGCTGCATCAAAACGCCGCCACCTTGTATATCTGTAATGAAACTGGTTCAAGCAACCAAAATGATGTTCATCCAGCCGTTGCTTTGCTGTTTGATTCGCTAGAACAAGATCAGTGTTTTGCAGCAACAAAAATTATTGAAAACGGCCAATTACAGGCAATCGCCGTGGTTAGAATGAAAGATGAAGAGCGGGTAACTTTAGAAAAAGCCGCTAAAGAAGTAGCAGCATGGGCACAAAAGCAAGAACAGGTAAATGTGGATATTAATGCGTTTGATGATGTTGAAGCGCCTAGAGTAGCAGAAGTGTTTGCTGTGGCTTTTGGTGAAGCAATATATCGCTTTGATCGTTATAAAAAGGAAGCCAAACCCGCTAAACTTATACATGCTGCATTTTATCATGTGTTGGCTGAGAAGCAGATTGCCGATGCTGTGAATGTAGCCGCCGCCCAATTACATGGCATGAATATTTGTAAAGATTTAGGCAATGCTGCGCCCAATGAGTGTACACCTGAGTTTTTAGCACAAACCGCTAAAACAGAAGCCGAGAAACTCGGTGCTAAAGTAAAAATTATTGATGAAAATTATATTAAAACCAATATGACTTCATTTTGGGCTGTAGCCAAAGGCAGCGTACAGCCACCGTATTTGGTTGAAATGAGTTATTTTGGCGCTGTTGATAAAGAAGCTGAACCAATTGTATTAGTAGGCAAGGGCATTACATTTGATAGCGGTGGCATATCGTTAAAACCAGGCTTGAATATGGACGAAATGAAATACGATATGTGTGGCGCTGCTAGTGTGATTGGCACGTTTTGTGCGGCTGTAAAATTACAATTGCCGATAAATTTAGTGGCAGTGGTACCAACGTGTGAAAACATGCCTGATGCTGGCGCCACTAAACCAGGTGATGTGATTAACAGCATGAAGGGCTTGACGATAGAGGTATTAAATACCGATGCGGAAGGGCGCTTAATTTTGTGTGATGCGCTCACCTATGCAGAGCAATTTAATCCTAAAGCGGTGATTGATGTGGCCACCTTAACAGGCGCTTGTATCGTTGCGCTGGGCAATGATGTAAGTGGCTTAATGGGTAACAATCAGGAGCTAATTGATAGCTTGTTGGCAGCGTCACTGGAAGTGAATGATAAAGCATGGCAGTTGCCTTTATTTGATGGCTATAAAGAGCAGCTAAAATCTAATTTTGCTGATCTGCCCAATATAGGCACTCCTGGAGCGGGCACAATTACTGCTGCAGCTTTCTTGTCGCACTTCACTGAGTCTTATCCGTGGGCACATTTAGATATTGCGGGTACAGCTTGGGTGTCAGGCAAAGATAAGGGCGCAACAGGTCGTCCTGTGCCTTTGCTGCTGAATTATTTGCGTAGTTTATAAAAATATTTTCAGGTAGCCTTTAATTAAAAGTCGTTTGGGATAACCAGACGACTTTT
>CAZLYX010000029.1:0-25706 GCA_964563885.1 uncultured Neisseria sp.
AGGAGCATTGGGCGGCATTGCTGGCAACACTATGCAAAGCACCTTGCTCGGCGCCGCTGTTGGCGGTGTAGCAGGAAATCAACTGGCGCGCCACAATCCAGACAAAAAAGCGGAAAAAGCCGCAGAACGTCACCGAGCCACATACCAACCCTATGATAAGCACAACTCACGTGCTTACAAAACCTCCAGAAAATTAAACAAGAAATGTCATGCTAAAGGTAATCGAGATGGCCATTTCAGACTTGCAGCTTCAAAACCTGAAAATAATTTTGCAGGCATGTAAAAAATGGGCATATATAAAGAAAGTCCAGTTAGGTTATACAAAGACAGTCGTTTTAATATTTTTTCGTTCTTGTTGATAACATTAATCAGCTATTTAGTGATGACGGTTTTCCCCTTTGCAGAGTTAAGAGCTATATTGGTATACATTCTGCTCCCTATATTTTTCTACATGACTTTTGTAAAAAAAGTCAATATAGATGTGTTTAGTCTGCACTTATTATTTACTTTTTTTCTAATGATTTGCTATAAGCTTCTACAGTATTTGTTTATTGAAGATCCGATAGACTTGATGGTATATGAAATCTCATTTTTAGTAATTTTCATCATGTTAACTTTTTACGCCTTAAGCGATCTTGCTGTAGTTAAAATAAGAAATACATATGCTAAGTCTTTAGCTTTTTTTATCATTTATTTGTTATTTTTTGTGAGTTATCAAGATTGGTCTTTAACTAGAATTTCAGGCATTTTTTCAAATCCAAACATCACTGCGCATACTGCGGTGATGGTATTCCCATTTGCGATGTTGTTTTTAAAAAAGAAAAGTATGCTGCTTCTGTACTTCATACTTTTAGCCTTATTACTTGCTACGGCCTCTCGCAGCTCTTTGCTGGCCGTTTTATGCATGTCGATAGCATTTCTTGCTTGCAAGACGAAGCCATTTAACAATAGTTGTTTAATCATGCTTGCAGTGCTTTGCGGTCTAACTTTATTCTCTTGGCATGCGGCGGATTTAATCAGTGAATCAGCGGAGCTTGTTTCTAAAGCGATAGACAGCCATTCAAGGGTTTTTTATACCGACGATAATGGTCGCGACAATCTAAAAGAAATAGCGTGGCAGCGTTTTAACAACAGCCCCTATTTTGGGGTTGGATCACAACTTTCTAAAATCAAAATCGGGGATGAAGACTTTAGTGTTCATAATGGTTATATAGAATTACTTTTACGCTATGGCTTGCTTGGTGTTATTTTTTTAGTAACTTTATTTCTTCAACTCTTTACTGCCATTATGAAACAAAGTAATTTTTATAAAACTGTTTCATTCGTTTCATTAACGGGCTTGTTTTCATTAGGAACCAGCAGTTCAATTTTCTTTGTTTTAAATTATTATTTTATATGGTCTTTTGTTTTAATATTATATTGTTATAGAACTTCTAAGCATGAGCAAAACTATATTGCTGCATAAATTAATAAAATTCACAGTACATATTGCTACACCTAATAATACAAAACTTATGGCTGAAACAAACATCGCCATCATTAAATGTATACCATGTATTTAAATTTAATCATGTGTTAGCAATAAAAAGGCTACCTGAACGCTTTATTCAGGTAGCCTTTTTATTTATCAACATCAATATTTATTAAACAGACAATCTAAAATCCATACGTTGGTTTCTAGCGACATAACCGCGCCAAGTCACACGTTAAAGGATGAAAATATATCTTTACACAGTACATCTATACAGCATAACCGAGCCAACGCCTTCACGAACAATTTTAAAACGCCAACTGAGATTGTTTTACTGATTGTTATAACAATATAATGTCTTTCATTTTTGTGCCTGCATCAGCAACGGCGAATCTACTCGATGCTATTTAGACACAAATCAAATGAAATCAATCTAGTAGCAAACTCTAACTTTTATAAAATTTCTTTATATTTTATCTGATGAACATTTTGCCAATCCAAACACTTTGCCTGATTTATATAAATAATAGCTTATTCAAACCTATCTAAGCTTGGCTTACGGTGTCTACATCTTGCGTTAAGTTAACGGTCACAAAGAGTGAGTATTTCATTGGCCTACTGGAATCTACTATTGATTCATGGTTTGATTGTCTTCAATTAGACAGCGAAAACGTCTAGGCCACTTAAATTTAGGAAAGCACCCGTTATGATGAATATTCGTAAAATCGCCATTAGCTGTACAGCAGCCATTGCTCTATGTTTTGGCAGCCTTGCTCACGCTAGCAGCTCAGATCGTACTACTTCAACGATTGTTGGTGCTGCCCTCGGAGGCGCCGTAGGCGGTATCGCGGGTAACAATATGCAAAGCACCTTGCTCGGTGCTGCTGTGGGCGGCGTAGCTGGCAACCAACTGGCGCGCCACAATCAAGACAAAAAAGCTAAGAAAGCGGAGGAACGTCGCCGCGCAGGTTACCAACGTTATGCTAAGCACGATGCACGGGCTTATAAGGCTTCACATAAATCAAACAAGAAATGTGATAACAAAGGTAATCGTGGTCGCCATTCTGGCTATAACCAACATCGCTATCATTAATTAAACTGGCGTTATAAGTATTAGAATGTAATTATTTATTAGCAACTAAAAGGCTACCTGAAAATGTTTCAGGTAGCCTTTTAATCATAGATACTTATTTTTAAGTATAAGCAGCAATGTTTACCGCTTCACCGCAAGCCGCACTGAGGGCTGCGTTTAGCACAGCAAAAAATTCGCTGCCATCACGGGCCGATACCCACAGCCCGTCTTTTTGGGCAAAATGATAACCACCACTTTTGGCAGCAATCCACAGCTCGTGATTGGGTGTATGGCGATTAACAATAATTTGAGTACCATCATCGGCTTCTATGGCCAGAACATTACCGCTAAACTGGCAATCAAAGTCCCAGCCGCCTTCATCAATTTGGTCTTCGATATGTGCAAATAAAGCATCTGAATGCTGTAAAAACGTGCTCTCTGTCATCATGGCTTTGTGTATTACGCTATTTTTGTTTAAGATACTGAATCTTGCCACAGAATGTGTTGCAACGAAAGCATCTTACGCTTTCACTATTTTTAAAATTTGAGGACTTCACTATGATTTTGCTTCAAATAGACTTTGCTTATACTGGCCCAAACAATACTGAAATGGCAGCACAATTAAAAGGTTTAGCCGAATCCATCAATCAAGAGCCTGGTTTCCAATGGAAAATTTGGACTGAAATACCTGCTAAAGGCCGAGCAGGCGGTATTTATTTATTCGACACAGAAGAAAATGCACGGCGCTATGCTGAAATGCATCAAAAACGCTTAGCTGAATCTGGCATGGCCAGCGATTTTCGCACCCTATTTTGCCAAGTCAACCCAACCTTGAGCACTATCAACCGTGCGCCACTCTAAATGGGAAATTCTATTATGCCTCGTATTATCTGGCCAGCTATTCTTATCACCGCACTCATGCTGACGGCTTGCGGCTATAAAGGCGATTTATATTTACCTAAAGAAAATGACAAAGCCAAATTTGGCCCATTGCAAACTGGCCTCGAATTCAAACCCAAACAACCCCCAAACCAAGCGGAATAATCATGACCTCACTGTGCTGCGAACAACTCACATTCACTCAATTGGCCGATAAATTTGGCACGCCTTTATATGTTTATAGCCAAGCCGCGCTAAGCGAAGCGTTCCAAAACTACCAAACTGCGTTTGCCAAGCTTAACCCTCTCATTTGCTACGCAGTTAAAGCCAATGGTAACTTAAGCATTCTCAAACACTTTGCTTCACTTGGTAGCGGTTTTGATATTGTTTCAGGCGGCGAGTTACAACGAGTATTGGCTGCTGGTGGCGACGCAGGAAAAACCATTTTTTCTGGCGTTGGTAAAAATGAAGCTGAAATAGAATTTGCACTGAATGCTGGTGTGTTGTGTTTCAACGTAGAATCCATACCCGAACTTGAGCGCATCAACACCGTAGCAGGAAAAATGGGCAAAACTGCGCCTATTTCTTTGCGCATTAATCCTGATGTCGACGCTAAAACTCATCCTTATATTTCTACTGGCCTAAAGGCCAATAAATTTGGTATCGCTTTTGCTGATGCCTTGGCAACCTATCAACATGCCGCTGCACTGCCGCATTTACGCATCACTGGCATCGATTGTCACATTGGCTCACAGCTGATTGACCTGTCACCCTTAGTGGAAGCATGTGATCGCTTATTGGTGTTGGTTGAACAATTAGATGCAGTCGGCATTAAACTAGAACATATTGACCTTGGCGGCGGCGTGGGCATCGTCTATCACGATGAAGCCGTGCCCGATTTACAAGCCTATGCCAATGCTGTAGCACTACGTTTAAGTGGTCGTGGCTACAAAGTAATATTAGAACCTGGTCGCAGCTTGGTGGGCAACGCCGGCACTTTGCTTACCCGAGTTGAATTTGTGAAACATGGTGAAGAAAAAAACTTTGTCATTGTTGATGCTGCCATGAATGACTTAATGCGCCCAGCGTTGTATGACGCTTATCATCATATTGAAACGGTTGAGCCCAAAAGCAGTACTGCATTTGTTGCCGATGTTGTTGGTCCGATTTGTGAAAGTGGCGATTTTATTGGCAAAGACCGTAGCTTATCTTGTGAAGCGGGCGACTTATTAGCCGTACGCAGTGCCGGTGCTTATGCATCAAGCATGGCAAGCAACTACAACACTCGCCCCCGCGCGGCGGAAGTATTGGTCAACGGGCAAGAGGCAAAACTGGTGCGACTACGTGAAACCTTTGCACAACAAATTGCCAACGAACAGGCATGCTTATCATAAAACAAAAGGCTACCTGAAGATGTTTCAGGTAGCCTTTATCTGTTATCTCTTTTGCTAATGGGTAAAGCCTGCTTTTCTAGTGTCGTGAGTAGAGAATACTCAGGCAATCTTCTGTCAGCAGAATTTAGTTAGTAAAGCTAATTAACGTCTACCAACAATTAATTTAAGCCATATAAACAAGCACGGCTTGCCAATTTTCCAGGCAAGTCGTGCTTGTTTATAGCTTTTTAAAGTGACATTTACACTTCTACATTCACCCCTAAGCGCTTCAAGAGAGACTCTAAAGCTTCTGGATTATCAAAATGCAAAATGATTTTGCCTTTTTTCTGGTTTGGCGTTTGAATTTCAGCGTTAACACCTAATTTTTCAGTTAACACATCATTCAAACGCAAAATATCAGGATGAATTGCTTTGGTTTTTATCACTTGTTTTTCTTGCTGTGCCATTTGGCTGCGACGCTCCACCTCGCGCACTGACCAACCATTTTTTACCGCTTTTTGAGCTAAATCAAGCTGTTGAACTACTGGCAACGTGAGTAGTGCACGCGCATGGCCCATTTCTAGGTGGCGTGCATAAAGCAAATCTTGCACAGGCTCGGGCAGAGCCAGCAAGCGTAAGCTATTAGAAATACTGCTGCGGCTACGACCCACTGCTTTGGCCACTGTTTCATGGGTTAAACCAAATTCATCTACTAAGCGTTTTAAGCCTTGTGCTTCTTCTATAGGATTAAGATTTTCGCGCTGGATGTTTTCAATTAGGCCCATCGCCAGTGCGGCTTCATCCGTGATGCTTTTAATCACCACTGGGATTTCTGTTAATCCAGCAATTTGGCTAGCACGCCAGCGACGTTCGCCCGCAATCAGCTCATACCCATTCAAGCCTTGCTCGCGCACAATCACGGGCTGAATAACCCCTTGTGCTTTAATAGATTCTGCCAACTCCTGTAAGGCATCGTCATTCATTTGCACACGCGGTTGATAGCGACCTGGACGGATATCACTGATGGCAACGCTGGTTAAACGATCATCACTGCCGTTATCCAAATTATTTGCAATCAACGAATCCAAGCCACGGCCAAGACCGCCTTTTGGTTTTGCCATATCATCACTCTCTGCATTTTGCCCGACACCCAGCGCACTAAGCGTTGAATACCAAAGCTGTAAATAAAGGTTGAGCGCACTCATACGAAACGCCTTTCAGACGACATTCGGGAAGGTGCTGTTCCAAATAATAGAACAAAAGACCATTTTATCGGATTTTGCAGCGTCATGTTTAACATTTCAAGGCTGCATCCGTTACAATCTCTTTTTCTTTCCTTATGGCCATCATCACTATGACTGCAATTTTCGACACCATTATCATCGGCGCAGGTGCCGCTGGCATGATGGCCGCTGCTCGCATAGGCCAAAGTGGCCGCAGTGTTGCCCTACTTGACCACGCTACAAAAATTGGTGAAAAAATTCGCATTTCTGGGGGCGGCCGCTGTAATTTTACCAATCGCCATCTAGATGGTCACGACGGCTCGCCTTATTTTGTTTCACAAAATCCACGCTTTGTTCGCCATGCATTATCTCTCTTTTCTAGCGAAGACTTCATCCACTTAGTAGCACAACATAATATTGCCTACCATGAAAAACACAAAGGACAATTGTTTTGTGATCATTCGGCACAAGACATTATCGGGATGCTACAAGCAGAATGTGCTAAAGGCAAGGTTCAATGGTATACAGCTTGTCAGGTTCTGGCTGTTGAAAATATTCAGGTAGCCTCAGACGAACGCTTTGAAATTAAAACCAATGTTGGTGCTTTGAGTTGTCGCCATCTTATTATCGCTACTGGAGGCCTAGCCGCACCGGCCATCGGTGCTACGCCATTAGGCTATGAAATAGCCAAGCAGTTTGGTCACAGTATTGTACCGCCAGAAGCAGCTTTAGTACCGTTACGATTTGAACATTGGGCGCAACATGGTTTTGACCAGCTTTCTGGTATTGCTTTACCTGTAAGAATTTCCACTGGCAAAGGTAAGCAGTGCATTGAATTTGAAGAAGACTTATTGTTTCGTCACAAGGGCCTGAGCGGCCCGGCAATTCTACAAATTTCTAGTTATTGGCAACCAGGGCAATATTTAACCATAAACTTAAGCCCTGATATTGATCTGGCTGATGTACTCTGCCAAGGAAAATCTGGCCAAAAAATACAATTAAATACGGCTTTAAAACAACTTTGCCCAGCCTTACCAGAGCGCTTATTGATCGCATTGCTAGAACAAGCACAGTTCAGTCCTTATGCTGCACAAAAATGGGCGGATGTACCCAACTCAGTTTTAACAGCACTGGGGCAAAGTATCAACGCTTGGTCAATATTACCCAGCGGTAGTGATGGCCATAAAAAGGCTGAAGCCACCCGCGGTGGCGTGAACACAAAAGAAATTAATCCAAAAACCATGCAAAGTCAGCTATGCGAAGGGTTGTATTTTATTGGCGAAGTAGTTGATGTAACTGGATGGCTTGGTGGCTATAACTTTCAATGGGCGTGGTCATCAGCAGTATGTGTCGCCGATGAGATTAATCGACAACCCTAGTTCTTATATTACAAAAGGCTACCTGAAGATTCAGGGAGCCTTTTTATTGCCAAGAAGTTACTTAACGCTTTCTGCCAAAAACCAATGATAAAACGCCTAAAATTAAAAAACCAATAAACAATATTTTTGCAATGCCAGCTGCACTGCCCGCAATACCGCCAAAACCTAAAACTGCGGCAATAATCGCAATAATGAAAAAGACAACGGCGTAATGTAACATAATTTCTCTTTTTCTATAATGGAAGGAGTCGAATTGCTTTAAAGTAAAATTATTTAATATAAAAAATACTCTATTTGAATTTTTAACGTGATACGCTGCCAATCTAACACGCTATCTTTTGACCTGCAACAAAGATTATAATTATTTTTTATGGTTTAAGTTTTTTAACATTGTTTTTAATTCTTTAAGAAACTAAATAATAATATTTATTTGGCATCAAAAAATAATTCAATTTAACTTAGTGAAATATATCATTAGGCCACGCTAAACAATATCAACAAGCCATTTAATAAGCCAACCCCTGCGACCATGCACACAAAAACATTGCGCCAACGAATATACAACATCAACACCACTAAGAGCGCCAAGCATTCAGCTACAACCGTCATTCCTTTTATTGTTGCAACCTCCTGATCAAGGCTTAAATTCGCTAAAATCAATAAAATCAGCACGCACAATGGCAGCGCTGCATTTAAATTTACCAACAAATGTGATCGTAACCAACTTTTTGGCAATAACAACGGCGCAGCTCTTAAAGAAAATGTAATCGCACCCATTAGAAAAACTGCTAGTACCCATTGCATAAGCTGTTGTTCCATTAACATTCTTCCTGTCGACAAAGTGAAACCGACACAATAACAAGCGCGCACAAGCTCACTGCAACCAGTAATAAATATTGCGGGGCCATATATCGGGCGCACACAAAGGCAACTGGTGCCAATGCGCAAGGCAACCACTGACGATGTATCCGGTATTGCTCATAAGCTAGAATCACAAACAAACAGCTCAGCGCAAAATCCAAATGAGGAATCAAGTTGCCAAATCCACTGCCTACCCACATGCCAACCAACGTACCGATAAACCAATAAATTTGGTTTAACAAAGCAATGCGCACAAATAATGGGCGACGCAATGTTTCAGGTAGAGTGGTCATCACAGAGAAGGTTTCATCTGTTAACGCAAAGATACAGTAGGCGCGTAGCAATTTATTTTTTGGTAAGTATGCGATAAGCGGCAGGCCATAAAAAACATGTCGCAAGCCAATTACAATGGTATTAATGCCTATAGACAGCAACCCTGCCCATGGTATCAACATGCCGATAGCTGCATATTGCATGGCTCCAGAATAAACTATGCCACTAGAGAGTGGCGCCAGCCAAGTAGGAAACCCCGCCGCCACCATTAAGATGCCAAAGGCTATGCCGGCTGGAAGATAGCCCAGAGCGATGGGATAAGAATGCTTAAATGCCAACCGCCAATAGTTGGCCGGCACTTGCGCTAGAGAATCAAAGCTCATATGTTTAAACCAAATGAAAGATAGCGTTATAATATAAGAAATAATGGTAGCAACTTATTGCTTATAATGCTCTATACCATTCTGATTCGATTAAAGTGATAAGGCTACCTGAACGGATTCAGGTAGCCTTAATAAAAACAGTGTACTGTTAGAAGCTTTAATAGTGAGGCGGAATCTCGTCAGCTAAACTATAGCCTTCATCAGCATCTGCTTTATCTTGATTTAGCCGCTGGTACAATACCCTCAATTGACCCTGTTGCAAGTCTAATTTCTGCTGCAATTTGGCAACGGTATCGTTTAAGCTTTCCAGTAAATCCTGTTGCAACGCCAGTTGGATTTCCAGCTCAGTGACTCTTTGAATATTATCTTGCATCGTTATAGCACCATTGCCGCTATCCAACCAGCAACCATGAGCGGTAGATTATAATGAAGAAACGTTGGAATAACTGAATCGCGAATATGATCATGCTGCCCGTCAGCATTCAAACCAGCAGTTGGGCCCAATGTTGAATCCGAAGCTGGCGAACCTGCATCTCCCAGTGCGCCGGCAGTGCCAATAATTGAGATTGTGGCCAGCGGTGAAAAGCCCATGCTTAAACACAATGGCACATAAATAGCAGCGATAATCGGCAAGGTAGAAAACGAGCTACCAATCCCCATCGTTACCAATAATCCAACAAGCAACATGGCAAAAGCAGCCATCCCTTTATTACTGGCAAACATCTGTGCTGCAGTATCAACTAACGGCTTAATTTCACCTGTCGCCTTCATCACCTCAGCAAAACCTTGAGCGGCAATCATGATAAAACCTATCATCGCCATCATCTTAATACCGCTATTAAATACGCTATCCGCCTCAGTACGGCGCACAACACCCAAGGCCATAAAGACAGCAAAACCTAACATGGCACCGAGTAATAAGGCATCATCGTAATAAAGCTGCACAGCAAATGCTACTAAGATTGCCAAAAAAGCAACAATACTGCGATAGGTTGACATTTTAGGTTGGGTTTGTGCCTGACGTTCAGCTTGATAATCAGTCAAATTATTATGGTATTCTCGCGGCTTACGGTAACTTATAAAAACTGCAATCAATAAGCCCACAATCATACCCAATGCAGGAATCGCCATCGCTTGCATCACATCAATGCCCGCTGTAGGCATACCTGAGCTTTCAATATTTGCTAGCAAAATTTTGTTCAGGAAAATATCGCCAAACCCGTAAGGTAAAAACATGTATGTCGTTACCAAAGCAAATGTCATCACACAAGCCAACAAGCGACGGTCAATCTGCATACGGTTAAAAGCCAATAACAAAGGCGGAACAATCATCGGAATAAATGCGATATGAATAGGAATTACGTTTTGACTCATAATGCCCATCATCAAGATCAATAAGATCAAACTCCACTTCAACCAATTAATGCGCGAAGGAATCATATCCTTAGATTGCTTCTGATCCATGTGGCGTATAACCCAGCCCGCCAATTGTTGTGGCAAACCAGAATGGGCGATAGCCATCGCAAATGCACCCAACATAGCATAAGCTAACGCTATTTTGGCACCACCCGATAAACCATTTTGGAAGTGAGTCATCACCCCTTGCGTAATGATTTCTCCTTGCAAGCTCTTAACATCCGCCAGAGGTAAACCACCCACCAACCCACCAACGAAAGCGCCCACAACCAAACTTAAAACCACATTAACGCGGGCTACTGATAACGCCAACATCAATACAACTGCCACCACTACAGCATTCATAACGACTCCATTCCTCTTGAGGCTACCTGAAAATAGTCTTCTAACATCTAAGTTAATAATCAGCGCGCATCATAACATAAACTTACACACCATATAAGTTAATCAAAACAGATTCATATCGATTATTTACAAGCTACAAACATATTTAAGCTATTGAAGTTAGCGCGATAATTGGTGGATAAAAGCATTAATCGTGGATTCTAAACACAAAAAAGCACGGTATAAAACCGTGCTTTTGGTGGGCAGTGCTATTATTTATGCCTTTGAGCGCGAATGTAGTCCAGTGTTTTCAGTTCAGCAATTGCTGCAGCTAATGCTGCTTGAGCGCGAGCAGTAGCATCTCCACCATCCGCTTTCGCTAAGCGTGCTTCAGCTGCTTTTTTCGCTTCCTCCGCACGAGCCTGATCCATCTCAGAGCTACGTACAGCAACATCCGCCAAAACTGTCAACTTATCAGGCTGCACTTCTAATACGCCGCCAGAAATTGCAACTAAAACCTCTTCTGCTTGACCAGGCACTGTCAAACGCAATGCACCCGGGCGAACCAAGCTCATAATCGGCTCGTGTCGTGGATAAATACCGAGTTCACCAGCCAGAGTTGGCACAACAACAAAAGTAGCCTCTCCTGAAAAAATATTTTGCTCGTTACTCACCACTTCAACATGCATGGTAGTCATGCCGGCCTCCTAAATTTAAAGGGTTTTTGCTTTTTCAGCCGCTTCTTCGATACCACCAACCATATAAAAAGCTTGTTCTGGCAAGTGATCATACTCACCGCTCAAAATAGCTTTAAAGCCAGAGATCGTGTCACGCAAGGATACATATTTGCCGGGTGAACCAGTAAATACCTCTGCAACGTGGAAAGGCTG
This sequence comes from uncultured Neisseria sp., assembly GCA_964563885.1. GTDB lineage: Bacteria > Pseudomonadota > Gammaproteobacteria > Burkholderiales > Neisseriaceae > CAZLYX01. The sequence continues at coordinate 11,545 of CAZLYX010000029.1, forward strand.
AGATAAGAAGCGTTGAATTTTACGTGCGCGCATCACCACTAATTTGTCTTCATCAGACAATTCATCCATACCTAAAATTGCGATAATATCACGCAACTCTTTGTACTTTTGTAGAGTAGATTGTACACCACGTGCAACATCATAATGCTCTTGGCCTAATATCGTTGGGTCTAATTGGCGTGAGGTAGAATCTAGTGGATCCACTGCAGGATAAATACCCAAAGAAGCAATATCACGACTCAAAACTACAGTCGCATCTAAGTGAGCAAATGTTGTAGCAGGAGAAGGGTCAGTCAAGTCATCAGCAGGTACATATACAGCTTGAATTGAAGTAATAGAACCATTTTGCGTAGAAGTAATGCGCTCTTGCAAACGTCCCATTTCTTCCGCCAATGTAGGCTGATAACCCACTGCTGAAGGCATACGACCTAATAATGCAGATACTTCGGTACCAGCCAATGTATAACGGTAGATATTGTCAACGAAAAACAAAACATCTCGACCTTTGCCGTTTTCGTCTTTCTCATCACGGAAGAATTCCGCCATGGTCAGTCCAGTTAAAGCCACACGCAAACGGTTACCCGGAGGTTCGTTCATCTGGCCATACACCATCGCAACTTTATCTAATACATTAGAATCTTTCATCTCGTGATAAAAGTCATTACCTTCACGAGTACGCTCGCCTACTCCGGCAAACACAGACAAACCACTATGTGCTTTAGCGATGTTGTTGATCAATTCCATCATATTTACGGTTTTACCCACACCGGCGCCACCGAACAAACCTACTTTACCACCTTTGGCAAACGGACAAAGCAAGTCAATCACTTTAATGCCAGTTTCCAAAAGCTCAGCAGCAGGAGAAAGCTCATCAAACTTTGGTGCACTTTGGTGAATAGCTCGACTCTCTTTTTCACCAATGGGGCCTGCCTCATCAATTGGATTACCCAACACATCCATAATGCGACCTAAAGTAGCTTGGCCTACTGGCACAGTAATCGGCGCACCAGTATTAGTTACACCATAACCACGTTTCAGGCCATCTGAACTACCCATCGCAATGGTACGAACTACGCCATCACCTAGAAGTTGCTGCACTTCCAAAGTCAAGTCAGTTTCTACCAATTTCAGAGCGTCATACACGCGCGGAATCGAATCACGTGGAAATTCCACGTCCACTACCGCACCGATAATTTGTACGATTTTGCCTTGGCTCATTATCGTATCCTATTCTAATGGGCAGACTGCAACCTAAACGGCCGCAGCACCTGCCACAATTTCTGATAATTCTGTGGTAATCGCAGCTTGGCGAGATTTGTTATACACTAAGCGCAACTCTTTAATGGCATTGCCGGCATTATCAGTAGCTGATTTCATTGCTACCATACGTGATGCCTGCTCAGAAGCCATATTATCTGCTACAGCTTGGTAAACCACAGACTCTAAATAACGGCGGACTAAATACTCCAACACATCAACAGGGCTCGGCTCATACCGGTAATCCCAGTTGTATTCGTTGTTATCTGGCACTTCTTCCAACGTGTTTTGACCGATAGGCAACAACGTTTCCATGCGCGGTTCTTGGCGCATAGTGTTGACGAAGCCTGAATAAACTAAGTGAACAATGTCCACCTGTCGTTTATCAAAACGTTGGAAAATCTCAGTCAATGCACCTAATAAAATTTCCATTCTAGGTGTATCGCCCAAGTTAATCACGCTGGCAACAACATTCAAGCCAATACGTTGACAAGCCGCCAAACCTTTACTACCAAAACATACCACATCGACTTCAACGCCTTTTTTTTGATATTCTTGAACTTGCCCTAAGAATTTTTTCAAAACGTTAGCATTTAAGCCGCCGCACAAGCCTTTATCTGAAGTAATTACGATAAAACCTGCACGTTGTATGTTTTCGCGGGGCTGGAGAATCGCCAATCCGTGATCTGCATGGGTTTGAGCCAAATGACTCATTACTGAGCGTACTTTATTAGCATACGGTCGCGCGAGGCGCATCCGCTCTTGAGTCTTCCGCATTTTAGAGGTTGACACCATCTGCATCGCTTTAGTGATCTTTTGGGTATTTTGAACACTACGAATTTTGGTGAGAATCTCTTTTCCTACAGCCATTTTAGACTCCTTTTATCAAATTACTTACTCTTTGTAGTTGTAAGAAGATTTCAAGGATTTCATAGCTTGGATCAACACTTGTTCGTTTTCACTAGACAACACGCCTGATGCATTCACAGCTTTTAATAATTCTGGCTGCTGAGTACGCACAAAGCTTAGGAACTCATGCTCAAATGCCAAAGCTTTAGAAACTGGAACATCTTCGTAAGAACCATTATTAATAGCCCATAAAGTTAAGGCCATTTCAGCTGTGTTTAGTGTATTGAACTGTTTTTGCTTCATTAGTTCGGTTACCACTTCACCGTGCTGTAATTGTTTACGAGTTGTCTCATCCAAGTCAGAAGCAAATTGCGAGAACGCAGCTAACTCACGATATTGAGCCAATGCTAAACGAATACCACCACCTAAATTTTTGATAACTTTAGTTTGTGCAGCACCACCAACACGTGATACAGAAATACCAGCGTTGATTGCAGGTCGGATACCAGAGTTAAATAAATCGGTTTCTAAGAAAATCTGGCCATCCGTAATTGAAATTACGTTGGTCGGTACAAAAGCCGATACGTCACCAGCTTGGGTTTCAATAATTGGCAGAGCAGTCAATGAGCCTGTTTTACCTTTTACTTCACCATTGGTTAGTTTTTCAACTTCATCTGCATTAATGCGTGCAGCGCGCTCTAATAAACGAGAGTGTAAATAGAACACGTCACCTGGATAAGCTTCACGGCCTGGTGGACGGCGCAACAGTAAAGAGATTTGACGATATGCAACAGCTTGTTTAGACAAATCATCATATACAATCAATGCATCCTCACCACGATCTCGGAAATATTCACCCATCGTACAACCAGCATAAGGTGCAATAAATTGTAGCGCAGCAGCCTCAGAAGCAGTAGCTGCCACAATAATCGTATGATTCATTGCATTGTGTTCTTCAAGCTGGCGAACAACGCTAGCAACAGAAGAAGCTTTTTGTCCCACAGCAACATAAATACAGATAACACCTGTGTCTTTTTGATTAACAATAGCATCTAAAGCCACTGCTGTTTTACCAGTTTGACGGTCACCAATAATCAACTCACGCTGACCTCGGCCTACAGGAACCATCGAGTCAATTGCTTTCAGACCTGTTTGCATCGGCTGATCTACAGACTGACGAGCGATCACACCGGGGGCAATCTTCTCAATAGGAGCTGTCAAAGTGGTATTAATAGGCCCTTTACCATCAATTGGACGACCTAATGAATCAACAACACGACCCACTAACTCTCGACCTATCGGCACTTCTAAAATGCGACCAGTACATTTAACTTCATCGCCTTCTCTGATATGTTCGTACTCACCCAGTATCACGGCACCTACGGAGTCACGCTCCAAGTTCATAGCTAAGCCGAAAGTATTACCAGGGAATTCGAGCATCTCACCTTGCATCACGTCTGACAAGCCGTGAACGCGAATAATACCATCGGTTACAGAAATAACCGTACCGCGAGTACGCACTTCTTGTTTAACCGATAAGTTCTCGATTTTGGCTTTCAGCAAATCGCTGATTTCAGCAGGATTAATCTGCATGAAAACTCTCCTAATTTGTCATAGTCGTGTACAGTTTTTGCAGCTTGCCCTGTACGGACATATCCAGCACTTCGTCACCCACTTCCACTTTGATACCACCAATTAGCTCGGCATCTGTTTTAAATGTGGCTTCCAAACGGGTATTAAAATACTGCTCTAAGTCACCTAGCACTTTGGCTTTTTGGCCTTCGCTGGCAAACTCAAAAGCGCTATATATAACTGCTTGTTTTGCATTATTGCGCGACAAAGCAAAACCTTGATATTGAGCATAAATCTCAGGCAGAACCTGTAAGCGTTTTTCCTCAGCTACAACATATACAAAGTTTCTAAATTCTGTATTTGTCATCACTTCCGAATCATTCAATAATCGGGATAGCTCATCCGCTTTTTGAATGCCACTTGCTTCAGGCTCATTAATCAGTGCGCCAACTTTTGGCTGTTGCACCAACCATGCCAGTTCTTTTAGTCCGCCCAACCAAGATTCAATTTGATTTTTTTCAATAGCTAGATCAAATAATGCTTTCGCATAAGGTCTAGCAATGGTTGCGAACTCAGCCATAATATTACAGCTCCTGTTTCAAGGTGCTTAAAATTTGAGCGTGTTGTTGAACATCAACTTCACGACGCAAAATAGACTCTGCACCCTTCACAGCCAACACAGCAACTTGGTCACGCAAAGCTTCGCGAGCGCGGTTAGCTTCTTGTTCAACATCTGCTTTGGCTTGTGCCGTAATTCGTGCAGCCTCTGTGGATGCCTGGCCTTTAGCCTCTTCCACAATTTGTGCTGCGCGTTTCTCAGCGTTAGTTACCATTTCGGCAACTTGATCACGCCCTTGGCCCATGAGTTCTGCAACTTTCTTTTCTGCCTGTTCAAAATCACTTTTTCCGCGCTCAGCAGCTGCTAAGCCTTCAGCAATTTTGTCGGCGCGCTCATCAAGAGCTTTTGCAATTGGAGGCCACACAAACTTCATGGTAAACCATACCAAAATGAAAAAGACTATTAACTGCGCAAATAAGGTTGCATTTAAGTTCACGTTACTTAACCTTCGTATTAGGGTTAATCAAACAAACGAATTCAGTCTCGTTTAAGTGGATTAGCCTGCAAACGGGTTAACGAAAGCGAACAGCAAGGCAATAGCTACACCAATCAAGAAGGCAGCATCAATCAAACCTGCTATCAAGAACAGTTTAGTTTGCAGCGGGCCAATCAATTCAGGCTGACGAGCACAAGATTCTAAATATTTTGAACCAACCATGGCGATACCGATAGAAGCACCCAGTGCGCCTAAAGCTACGATCAAACCACAAGCTATAGCAATCAAACCCATTTCAAAACTCCTTAAATAAAAGACAAAGGTAAAAACAATATTAAAAACACAATATTAAAAAAACACAACTAAAAACCAAACCACTTTAAATCTTAATGCTGATCATGTGCTTGACCTATATATACAAACGTCAATGCCATGAAAATAAAGGCTTGCAAAGTAATAATCAGAATATGGAAAATTGCCCAAGCCGCACCCGACAAAATATGCAACAAGAACATAACCGGATCTAGAATACCCACCGAACCAGATGCCGCCCAAGCGCCGCCTAATAAAGCAATCAGCAAGAACACTAGCTCACCTGCATACATATTACCGAACAACCGCATACCGTGTGAAACTGTTTTAGAGAAAAACTCTAAAATATTCAAAATAAAGTTAGCTGGTGCCAATGCAGGCCCAAATGGAGCTGTGAATAATTCATGCACCCACCCACCAATACCTTTAATCTTAATGTTGTAGTACAAGCAGATTAGCAACACACCGGTAGACAATGCTAATGCAGTATTTAAATCAGCAGTAGGGACTGCACGTAATAAGGCATGAGGCTCACCAGTAATTAATTGCCAAGTCCTAGGCAGCAAATCCACTGGCAATAAGTCCACCGCATTCATTAAGAATATCCACACAAAAACTGTTAGCCCTAATGGAGCAACTGCTTTGCGTGACTGTTCATTATGAACAATGCTTTTACACATATCATCAACAAACTCAAACAGCAATTCTACGGCTGCCTGAAAACGGCCAGGAACGCCAGGGGTTGCATTCTTTGCAGCCCTCCATAAAAAGAAACTGCTGACTACGCCTATTAACACTGCAAAGAATATCGCATCTATATTAATAAATGAAAAATCTGCAATATTTTTTAGGCCTTGCCCTTTGGTCACATCCGATAAACTCGTCAAGCCTTCTAAGTGGTGCTTGATGTAGCCAGCGGCGGTCATTGCTTCACTTGCCATAACGTTGAACTTTCCAAGATACTAAAAAAACCAATTGACTGACAACAATCAATCCCAAAATGAAAGGTATAAACATAAGCTGCTGATGCCAAACATAAAACACTAACAGCATTATAATAAGCGCCAGTACTATTTTTAAACCCTCTCCAATAAGCAGCCCTTTTGCTGCCATTTGCGGGTAAGGCTTAAGAAAGCTTAAAAATAATATCGCTACTGCAGTAGGCACAAGGTAACTCAGCCCTCCAGCTACAGCAGACCAAAATGCAGGCATGCCAGCCAATATACCTGAAAACATAGCCACCACTGCAAGCCCAATGGCTTGGAAAAACAAAATTTTAATCATAAAACCTAAATTATGATTAAGTGGTTTAAGCAACGCCACTATAATCAATGTCCTGTTACAGCGTCAAGCTGATTGTTAACCTATGTCAAATAAAATTATCATTACACAGTTGCTTGAAACTGTTTGAGCTTAATCTTAACCTAAAAGTGCTTGTATTTGCTAACGCCAAACTACATCTTACTACAAAACTTACAAAATTAAACAGTAGATTACATCTAATTGACCGTATTATATATCGTAAATTACCCAGCAATGCCGCATATTATGCTAAAAACGTAAATGTAAATTTTTTAAACCATTTGTTTAAACCAAGGTCAACTATCGCAATTAATCTCATCTCATTTACCATAGTTTCATCAATACTCGATACTAACTGATTTTTAAGCACAGCGAATTAACACTTCTTTTGCCAGCTCTAAGTAAGCTATTGTCCCCTTTGCTTTGGGATCGTATGCTAATGCTGGCATACCATGGCTGGGAGCCTCAGCCAACCGCACATTACGCGGAATAGTCGTATCAAACAGCAGCTCTCCAAAATGAGTTTGCAACTGTTCTGTTACTTCTTGTGATAAACGACTGCGGCTATCGTACAAAGTGCGCACAATACCCAGTATATTGAGCTCAGGGTTAATGGCTTGGCGAATTTTACGTACTGTCGCAACCAGATCTGAAATACCTTCTAGCGCATAATACTCACAGACCATGGGCACAATAACTTCTTTAGCAGCCACTAAACCATTTAGTGTCAACAACGTGAGGGTAGGCGGGCAATCAAGCAAGATAAAATCATAATTATCTTTAACTGCTGCCAACGCATTTTTCAGCCGCATTTCACGGGCTATTTCTTGCACCAATTCTATTTCTGCACCAGCTAAGGCCCGATTCGCCGCCAACACATCGTAATGCCCAGTCTCGCTGTGGATTACCGATTTTTCTACTTCAGCTTCATCTAATAAAACATGATAAACGCCGCTTTGGATATTGCCTTTATTAATGCCGCTGCCGGTCGTAGCATTGCCTTGTGGGTCTAAATCTACGATCAATACTCGCTGATCCTTTGCAGCCAGCGATGCGGCTAGGTTTACCGTGGTTGTGGTCTTACCTACTCCGCCTTTTTGATTGGCTATCGCAATGATTTTGGCGCTCATATATTCTTTCAGTTATGCAGTTTTCGGGCGCATGATAACCATGTGGCGCTCAGCATCTAGCATTGGAACATCTATTTTTTCCACCTTAACCACTTCTACTGAAGCAGGTATATGCTCAATTTCTTCATAAGGGTATACCCCTTTCATTGCCGCCCAGTAACCGTTTTCATTCAGTAAATGTTTGGTTAACGAGATGAAATCAGCTAATTCCGCAAACGCACGACTGGTCACCACATCCACTTTTTTATCATGCATAGACTCAACCCGCCCTGCAGCAACGGTAACATTCTCCAAACCAAGTTCAATCACAGCTTGTTGTAAAAAACTGGTTTTTTTAGTGTTTGAATCTAACAAAGTAATCTGCAAATCAGGGCGGGCAATCGCAGTTGGAATGCCAGGCATACCGCCACCAGAGCCAACATCCATCAATGTTTTTGCATCTTTTATTGATGGTAACAAAGTGAGGCTGTCAATTATATGATGGGTAATCATAGCATCAGCGTCGCGCACTGCCGTTAAGTTATAGGTACTGTTCCACTTTTGTAGCAAAGCCACGTATTCCAGTAATAACAATTGTTGCGTTGTGCTTAATTCTAGACCTAATTTTTGTAGGCCAGCTTGTAATTTTTCTTTGTTACTCATTGCAAGTGATTCTCTATCGAATTTTATTAGCGTGTATGCTACCTGAAATCGCGGTAGCGCGGGATGATTTATTTGACAACAGTATACAAATCATATTCATATCTTCTAGGCTATTCGCTGCTGTTAATGTCATATTGAAGCGAACACCAACAGTTAGCACTCATCTTTCAGGTAGCTTTCTTTATTCTAAAAACTCTGCACAAATTTTTAAAACTTCTTGGCCAAATTTCTGTATTTTAGCTTCGCCCATACCGTAGATCTGATGTAAATCATTTAGGTTGCTGGGTAAGCTCTCAACAATCGAACGCAAGGTACGATCACCAAAAATCACATAAGCGGGAACATTATCTGCTTTAGCACACTCCATGCGCCAGCCACGCAAAGCCTGCCAGATTCGCTCTTCGCGCTCAGTACGCAACCATTGCTCTTTCGGCGTTTTAATTGCTGCTTTGTCTTGCTTCAGTGGGCGCAACCATACTTGCTGCTCGCTTTTTAATACTGCACGTGCGTTTTCAGTAAGTTGAAGTGAGTGGAAATTAGCAAAATCCACACTCAAATAGCCTAAGTTAATACATTGACGAATCACGCTGCGCCAATCTTTATCAGTAAGATCTTCGCCAATACCAAACGTCGACAACTTGTCATGCTGCCAGCGCACCACATTTTCACTTATTTTGCCACGCAAAACTTCGGTGACATGACGGGCAGCAAAATGTTGGTCGACACGATAAACGCAGCTTAATAGTTTTTGCACCAATACCGTCGCATCAAAACGCTCTGGCGGATGCAAGCAATTGTCACAATGGCCGCAAGGTTCGCTCTCTTCGCCAAAATGGCGCAGCAACAATACGCGTCGGCAACTTGCGGTTTCGCATACCGAAAACATTGCATCTAATTTTTGCATTTCTATGTTTTTTTGAAACTCTTCGCTTTGCCCATTTTGAATGCGCTCGCGCAGCAACGACCAATCGTTCAGCCCATAGCATAGCCAGCTGGCTGCAGGCTCTCCATCACGCCCTGCCCGACCAGATTCCTGATAAAAATGTTCGATACTTTGCGGCATGTCTAAATGTGCGACAAAACGCACGTCTGGCTTATTGATGCCCATACCAAACGCCACTGTTGCCACCACAATAACGCCATCATCTTGTGTAAACCTCTTTTGATTGGCCGTGCGCGCTTCCATAGTCAAGCCCGCATGATAAGGAATTGCATCTAAATCCTGTTCGCATAAAAATGCAGCAATATCATCTACTTTTTTACGGCTAAGACAATACACAATGCCACTCTCGCCGCGTGAACGATTTTGAATAAAATCCAGCAATTGCTTTTTACCGTTATTTTTTTCAATGACTTGGTAATAAATATTCGGACGGTCAAAGCTCGCCACAAACTCAGGCGCTGTTTCAAGCTGAAGATAATGTTTAATATCTGCCCGCGTTTCGGCATCGGCAGTAGCAGTGAGCGCAATGCGCGGCACCTTAGGAAACCGCGTTGCCAATTGACCAAGCTGCTGATATTCAGGTCGAAAATCATGTCCCCACTGGCTAACACAGTGCGCCTCATCAATTGCAAACAAGCTAACCGTATATTGCTCTAAAAAACGTAAAAAACGTTCGGTTACTAAGCGCTCAGGCGATACGTATAAAAGCTTGAGGCTACCTGAATCCATCTCGTGGGCAATATTGCGAATTTCATCTGCGGTGATACCACTGTGCACGCTAGCCGCGTTCACACCTAATGCTTTTAAGCTTGCCACTTGATCATTCATCAACGCAATTAAAGGCGACACCACAATCGCTACTCCTGGCCGCATCAGCGCTGGAATTTGATAACAAAGTGATTTCCCGCCGCCAGTAGGCATTAATAGTAATAAACTTTGCCCACCCACCAGCGTGGTGATGATTTCGGCTTGTCGCCCACGAAAAACAGGGTAACCGAAAACATCTTGTAACAGCTGCTGGGCATCAAGCGGGTTGGACATAGGCAAATTCCGTATATAATAGGAGTTGTTATTTTATAGCCTTTAAAGGCTACCTGAAAGGAAGTTTATGAACATTTCTCGTTTATCATCCTTGAGCAGCGCAGTTGCGTTGGCTTTATTACTGGCCTCTTGCGCCAGCGGCCCCAAAGTAGAGGGCACCTGGAAAGATGTTGGTGCCACTGGTAACGGCAACATCACCGCCGCTATTGATCATAGCAGCATCAAGAAAAACGGCAACTTCGCCACCTTTCGTGACAAGAAGACAGTATTAAAAACCAATGAAGAGCGTTATGTGAACACGCCAAAATATAAAACGGCTGTTGGCGAATGGGAAATTAACTGCCGCAACAAAACCTATCGTCTCACCGCTCTAAAACTCTTAGACGAAAGCGGCAAAATATTAATGGATGAAAAATACACTGCCACCAATCTGCGTCCGATGCAAATTATTGAAGGCTCCATTACCGAAAAACAGTTTAAAGCCGTGTGCACGGGCAATTAAGCTCGCTTAGGCTACCTGAAAAGGAAACAGCATGAAAAATGTGTTCTATTTATTGGCGCTACTGCTGAGCAGCGCACCTGCTTTTGCCGACAATGCAACTGATTTACTTGCCGCTCAATCTGCCTATCAACATGCACTTAAGACTATGAACAACAGCAGTGGTGAAATCATTACTCTACAAAATCGCTTGAGCATAGCCGAACAACGTGCCGCAGGTGCGCAAGCCGAAGCAGCTGATTTACGTAACCATTTGACACGCGTTACACAAGAAAACAGCACTTATCAAAGCAACTTAAGCGCAGCTGGGCAAAGGCTTGACGCCGCTTGGGCAGCTTCGCGCAACACTACACAACCTTAAGCCCCATTGATTTTCAGTCTTTAGCCAGTTTTGTAAAGGATAGATGGTTTTACAATTGCAAAACCATCATTAAATTGCTGATATTGATGCGCCCATATACACATTGAAACCACAGAAAATACTGGCTCTGAATATCGCAACTGGATTAAATAAAAAGCTGCTATAATCAGCCTCGCATACTGGTAGGCTAGGCAGTCGCCGCTCGTCATCAAACGCGAGGGGAGGAAAGTCCGGGCTTCACAGAGTAGGATGCCGGCTAACGGCCGGGCGTCGTAAGGCGACGGAAAGTGGAACAGAAAGCATAACCGCCGATGGCCGCGCAAGCGGATCAGGTAAGGGTGAAATGGTGCGGTAAGAGCGCACCGTGCACTTGGTAACAAGTTGTAGCAGGCTAAACCCCATCCGAAGCAAGACCAAACAGAACACGTTGACGCTGCTCGCCGAGTGTTCGGGTAGGTTGCTGGAGTGCGTCAGCAATGCCGTGCCTAGAGGAATGACTGTCCAAGACAGAACCCGGCTTATCGGCTTAGCAGTATGCACCTAACACAAAAGGCTACCTGAACAGATTAATGTTCAGGTAGCCTTTTTATTGGTATCACTCTGGATATATTCATCTAACAATAAAACAATATAGTCATTTAAACCAGTTAAACAAATCTTTCTTTATTGGGTCAATAAATTAAATAAAGCTAATTATATTAATAAAGCCACCACCGATAATTAGCCAGCCAAACATCACTGCACCCAAAATAAGTGGCTTTACGCCAGCCTGTTTAATAGCATCTAGATGCGTGGTTAAGCCTAAAGAAAACATCGCCATGGTCAATAAAATTTCATCCAAAATCACCATAGTATGCTCAAAGCGTTCAGACATGGTTAGCCATGTATGCAGTAACACAATCAGAATAAAGATAAACGCAAACCATGGCACTTGAACTTGTTTAAGGCGCATGCCAAGTGATTGATTTTGCCTACCATTGCGGCCAGTTGTTAAGAAAAATGATAACACAAGCAAGAAAGGCGCGAGCATCATCACTCTTATCATTTTTGTCACCACTGCTGTATTACCTACCTCAGTGCTGATCGCATTACCTGCCACCACAACTTGCGCAACTTCATGAATGGTAGAGCCTGTATAGATGCCATAGTCTTGAGCACTTAGCCATGGTTGTAACTAACCCAAATGATATAAAAATGGATAAAGAAATATAGAGAGGGTGCTGAAAACCACCACGGTTGCCACGGCGATAGTCACTTTATGTGCCTCTGCTTTCACAATTGGCTCTGCTGCAATCACGGCTGCTGCGCCGCAAATACTGGCTCCTGAGCCAATCAGTATTGTGGTTTGTTTATCAACTTTTAGCCAGCTATGTACAGTATCGGCTTTAATTCGCATCATGCTTCCTATCAGAATTCTGGTTTAGTCTACTGTAGCACAAGAGATCTACTCTATTACCTAAAGCCTCGTTTGATTACACCCAGTTTATTTTACATCTTAGTCTACCAAATTGATGCTTAGCGCCGATTTGTGTTGTGCAATCTGAGCAGTCTGTTTTATGTGGCTATTTACTTACTCTAAACATAAAGGCTACCTGAAACGATTAATACGTTTCAGGTAGCCTCTTAATCAAACTATAAAGTAATTTAAACTTTACCAAATATCCGATTTGATTTTACGTTTCAACACGGGATGTTCAGATAATTTAAATTCTGGCGTTTTACCCAGCCGCACTTTAGCTTGGTAGTCTTTCATCAGTAACAACACCATCGGGCTCAATAACAAGATCGCAATCAAATTAATCACTGCCATGATGCCCATCGACAAATCTGCCATATCCCACACCAAGGGTACATCCCAAATAGCGCCGAAATATACAAACATCAACACTACCATACGAAAAATATTCATAATAATGCGATTGCTTTTAATAAACTGTATGTTTGATTCGGCATACGCATAATTGCCAACCACGGTAGAAAATGCAAATAAGAATAATATAATGGTTAAGAAATCTGCACCCCATGCGCCAACATGATGCACCAGCGCAGCTTGAGTCAGCTGTGCGCCGGTTAAATCGGTTGTATTTTGAACATCAGACAACAACAAAATAAATGCCGTACAGGAGCAAACTATAATGGTGTCAACAAACACACCCAGCATTTGAATCATGCCTTGTGATGCAGGGTGGCTAACCTCTGCTGCTGCCGCAGCATTAGGCGCCGAACCCATACCTGCTTCGTTAGAATATAAACCACGTTTAATGCCCATCATCATCGCTTGTGAAACCATGGCGCCGAAAAAGCCGCCAGCAGCAGCATCGAATTGAAATGCTTTCGAGAAAATCAAGCTAACTACAGCGGGCACCGCACCCAAATTAGTTAATACAATATATAAAGCCATTGCCAAGTATAAAACCGCCATCACTGGCACAACGGCTTCGGCAAATTTTGACACACGGCGAATACCGCCAAAAATAATTGGAGCAGTTAAAATCACCAAGCCAATACCAACCATCTGCTTATTCCATGCCCACGATGTTTCAGCAGCCGCAGCAATAGTATTTGCTTGCACGGCATTAAAAACAAAACCAAAACACAAAATCAAGCTTAGTGCGAACAACACACCCAACCAATGCTGCTTCAAACCTTGGGTAATGTAATACGCAGGGCCGCCACGAAACTGCTTATTTTCTTTATCACGTACTTTAAAGAGTTGTGCTAACGAAGATTCTGCAAATGCTGAACTCATGCCTACCAATGCCGTAACCCACATCCAAAATACTGCACCAGCACCACCAACGCTAATCGCAATCGCCACACCAGCAATATTACCCACGCCCACACGACTGGCCAAACCAACAATAAATGCCTGAAATGGCGTGATACCATGTGGATCAGTAGATGATTTTCGGCCACTAAGCATCTCTTTAACGCTGCGCCCAAACAAGCGGATTTGAATAAAACGAGTGGCTAAAGTGAAATAAACCCCCGTGCCCAGCAGCAGGATAATCAGCCAATCCCAAAGATGGCCGTTGGCCCATTGGATGGCTGCGTGAATGTGTGTCATATCCATATTCAAACCTCTTTCTTAAATTGGGTCAAACTCATTGCTTTGTTACATTGTTAATTCGGTGACATTCTAAGTAAAGTACGCAATATCGCTGAGATTATTCAAGCGAAATCCAATGAAAATAAGCAA